>CAZHCT010000001.1:0-14670 GCA_964531355.1 Candidatus Woesearchaeota archaeon
ATCGAGCAAGATTATCTTATTTCAACAGGATTGATTAATTTATACGCAATGCTTTCTTAACCAAAAACCTTAAATATATAATAAATAATTAAATTTAAACCAAAAGAGGTGAAAATGATGAAAGGAAAAAAAGGTGTTGAGATAACAACAGGAACTTTGATAATAATCATATTAGCTGTTATTGCTTTAATTGTAATTCTTGCCCTTTTTATGGGGGGGTTTGGAAAAGTAGCAGATACTATAAAAGAAGTTTTCTCTAGAGCAACTCAAGGAGTAAGTTATGAATTAGCAATACAGAATTGTCAACAATATTGTGATAGAGCACAATCTTTACCAACGGGGATAAGAAAACAGAGTGCTTATTGTACAACAAAATTTAATATAGATAAGGATAGTAATGGGGAAGCAGATTTTGTTAGTGGTTCAAACCCTAAAAAATATTATACCTACCATTGTTATGTGGGATCTGATGGAAATCCAAATACAGAGGATAAATATTTGAATACGGAATGTCTTGAACCAGAGACAAATCAGCAATTAACTTGCTAATAAAAAACCTTAAATACTTATTTTTCTTTTTTAGATTATGAAAAAAGCGGGTATTCAAATTTCTGGTCAAACTCTTACAGGTTTATTAGCTGCAATAGTCATTATTGGATTGATAATCCTTGTTTTTATTGTTCCAGGAGTAGGTTTTTTCAGCCAACAAGCATTTAACACAAAAATGGAAAAAAATCTTGAGAATCTGAAAGAAACAATTACACAAGCAAATGAAACAGGAAGCGAGATAATTTTTGATGCACAAGATTTAGCTTTGATTATATTTAATAAAAACCAGATTTGCAGCAATCTAATCTTGCCTGAGAACTGCAATGGGAAAAATTGCATATGCGCATGCAAGCTTGGAAAATTAGGAATATTGCATGAAGAAGGCTGTTTAATGGGAAAATGCGATATTTATGAAGAAAGCTTGAAAGGCAATAATTGCATTGTTTTGAAGAATGAACTTAATAATGTAATTGTTTCAAAGAAAAACAGTGAAATAACAATAAACAAAAAATAATATAAATAAGCTTGTTTTGGTTAAATCTATGAATAAAAGAGGTATTGAAGAAAGAGTAATATTATGGGCATTTTATTCTTTTTTAGCTGTATTCTTATTACTTGTTTTTATAAATTATGTCAAAGAAGCAGCTACTGGAGTAAATTTACAGAAACAGTTTTTAGCAAGAGATTTGGCTTTAACTTTAGACAGTGTTTATGCTGCTCCTAATGATATTTCTATTGATTATGAATTACAAGATAAAATTATTGAGATTAAAGGAAATTTAATTAAAGTAAGTAAACAATTTACAATTCCGGTTGAATATTCTTTTGCAAGTGATTCTATAAGCAATATTGATGGAATATATAAAGATAAAATAATAATCAAGAAAGAAAATGGAAAAGTCAGCATTGAGGAGTTTAAGAGATGAAAAAAGGGAGTTTTATTTTAAGTTCTGAAGTAATGATGTGGATACCGAGATTTATACTATTGGTTTTAGTTGTTTTAAGCGTGTTTTTTGTTGTTTCAATGAGAGTAAGCAAGGATTTTGATATAAAAGAGATTGAAACCAAATTATTAACATTGAGATATTTGAATACTGAGAATTGTTTAGCTTATAAAGATACAAAAGTAAATCCCGGGATAATTGATTTAAGCAAATTTAATGATGAGAATTTAGATAAATGCTTGAATAGAAAAAACTTTGGAACTAAATTAATCTTGATGGATCTTAATAAAAACATAATAAAAGAGGCATATAATGGAAAGGATTTTTTTATTGATAATAATGCTTTATGCTTTTCAGACAAGTATTATTGCACAAATAAAGTTGTTTATGTTTTATATTATGATAATGGGCTGAAGAATGGATTGCTGAACATTACCAGCGTAATGAGGGTAAAATGAAAAAAGGAATAATGGGAGAGAGCTTGGTATTTTTTGTCAGCGTGTTTGCTATTATCTTATTAGTTATTGTTTTTTATGTTATATTCAGAGTTTCAGGCAGGTTTGAAAACGTAATCAAGGAAGAAAAATTAAATGAGCAAAACCTAATGATATTAGATTTGTTAAAAACCAAATTGCCTGCATTAGAGGAATTAGAAAAGGTTGAGAAGACAAGCGTAAGCATTGAAACTGAAAAAAATACGGCTTTAAAGGTTTTGAAAGAGAATGAAATATTATGGAAAGAAAAAACTTATGCTGATTTTTTAGCTGAGCTTTATAATTTAAAGATTGACAATGGATTAAAAATAAGTGTTTTCAAATTTGTCACTTCTTCATTATTCAGCAAGGTTGAAGGAACAAGAATTTTTGCTGAGTTTCCTGATAATCTAATTTTAAGCGAGGATATTGGAGTTATAGGAGCTACTGGAATTGAATATACATCAAGCGTTGACCTTCCTTTAATTGATGGGAATTTTATTAAAGTAAACCTATATAGGAGAGAAAAATGAGAAAAGGATCGATATTTGAGCCATTATTATTGCTGGCTTTATTGATTTCATTGACTTATGCCTTTTATACATTTCAATATACTGCTCAACCTGATAAAATGAAAATTGGAGATTTGCAGGGAAATATAATTAAGGCATATGGAGAAGGAGAAAGGGTTTTATTTTTTATTGAGAAAAGCGCTTTATTAGCAAGAGAGCAAGCAATTAAAGAATTAGGAGAAAATGCTGGAATGATTGAATACAAGTGCAAAGAAGATGTTGATGGAAAATTATTATGGGTATGGGGCAGCAAATGCAATGCAAATGAAATAGAGAAAAATTATTTTGCTTATTTAAACAAGAATTTGAATTTTTATCTTGAAAAATATGGGGATTTTAAGATTGAAAATGATAATTATGAGTTTGAAATCAAAGAGAAAAAATTAATTGGAAAAAGCAAAAAACCTTTAGAATTTTGGATTTATAGAGAAAAACAAAAGGTTGGAAATTATTATGCAAAACCCGATTTTAGCATTGATTTTGATTATGACTTAAGCATTTACAAAAATTTGTATGAAAAGGCTTTATATATAGAGAATAACTGCAAGGATGAAAATTGCGCTAAAGAGCAATTGAAGGATTACAAAGCAGAAATTAAAACTATGGAAAATTTCTTTGATGTTGAAGTTAACGCAGGATATCCCATAAGGTTCTTAGTAAGAAGAAAAGGAAGCTTATTTTAGATTGCTTAATTTGCTCATTAATTCATCAAAAACCTTTCTTCTTTTTTCGCTGGACAAAGAAAATAATACTTTTTCTATCATTGCTTCAGAGATAGTAAATATATAATTCAGTTTTATGATGCTATCTTTTATAGCTCCCTCTTTTTTTGCTATGGGAATACCTTTCATTTCTAGATTGCTTGTTATTCCAGCTACAACAACATTACCAAATTCTTCAAATAATACAAGAGCAGGCCTTTTTTTAATCTCAAAAGTATCTGCAAATTGAACATTGGCTAAGATTATTTCTCCAGATTTATGCATTTTCCCAAGCCTCATCCTCTTTATTATCCCATAATTCCTTCATCTTTACCTTCTGAACCTTATGCAGAAATTCATCATACTGATTTCTTTTTTTCATGCTTTTAAATATTTGAATCATTTTTTGAATTAATTCATTATAAGTCTGTCTAGGATATTCTTTAATTTCTTTCAATGAATTCACAAGGTTCTTTTCAATTTGGATGGTTGTAGCTGCCATTATATCCCACCTATAGTATATATATAATAACCTATATATAAATATTTCTATTTTAAGATCTACAGAGAATTAAGGAGAAAATAATTTTTTTTTGATGTTACAATAAAAGATAAAGCAAATATCAAGTTTTTAATCAGGATAGAGAAAACTAGCTTGTTTTAGGGGTAAACTAATTTAGATAGATTTATAGATAGTTTAGAACTAATAAAATAAAGAAGATATACCCCATAATTGTGATGGAGGCATAAAATGCAAAAACTAAATTATCCATGCCCTTGCGGCGGGACTATAAAATGGAAAAAGCAGAGAATTATACAGCAGGGAATAGATTGCGGGATATTAGATGTAGAGCAATGCGTTAAATGCCATGAAATATATTTACCTGAAGAAAGCATGCGGGTAGTTGAAGGAAAACTTAAAAAAGCTGGTTTGTGGGGCATTGAAAGAAAAGAAATAAAATTCTGGAAAACAGGAAATTCTATAACAATAAGACTACCAACTGATTTTGTAAAGAAATTAAATTTGAATGCAAAAAAAGGATTTGTTTACAAGGATGGGCAAGGCAAGATTACTATAGAATATTAACTAATTCTTAATCTTATGATTGAAATTTTTATCTTGGAAAACTTGTTTTAACTATTCACTGATGTATGGAAATGCTTTTATATAAGAACTAATTTTCAATATCTACTGTTTTTTAAAAGGGGGCAAACATGCAGCTAAGATATGACGAGGTATTGCAGAGAATTATCAAAGAGAAAGATATCAGCATAGAAGAGATAGATCAAAGAGTAGAGAAAAAGCTGAAAGAACTAAATGAATTAGTAAGCAGAGAAGGAGCAATACATATTGTCGCGCATGAATTGGGGGTAAAACTATTTGAGAATTTCTCAAATAAAACACTTAAAATAAAAGATATAATGGGCGGAATGAGGTCTGTAAATATAACTGGAAAGGTTTTAAGATTAAACAGCATAATCAACTATAAAAAAGAGAACAGGGAAGGAAAAGTAGCTAATTTTTTGATGGGAGATGAAACGGGAATAATAAGAACTGTTTTTTGGGATACAGAGCATATAAAAGAGATAGAAAATGGAAACTTGAAAGAAGGGGATATATTAAGATTAAATTCAGCTTATGTAAAAGAGAATAATGGATTTAAAGAACTGCATTTTGGGAATAAAGGAAGTTTGATTATTAATCCAGAAAACGTTGAGATACGTGCAAAAGAATTGCAGGAATATGGCAAGAAGTCAATAAAAGACTTGAAAGAAAATGAAAGCGCTGAAATATTTGGAACTATTGTGCAGTTATTTGAGCCCCGGTTTTATGATACATGCGAGAGATGCGGAAAAAAAGTATTGTTTGAAAATGGGAAATATGTATGCAATGAGCATGGAATTGTTACCAGCAAAAAAACACCCATATTAAACTTGTTTTTAGACGATGGAAGCTCAAGCATAAGGGTTGTCTGCTTCAGGAATCAAGCTGAAAGGCTATTAAACTTGAAAAGCGAGGAAATCGGAGATAGATTTGAAGAGGTTAAATCAGAAATATTAGGAAAACAAATATCTTTTTCTGGAAGAGCAAACAAAAATGTTTTGATGGATAGGATTGAGTTTATCGCCCAGAGAGTCAATGAATTAAACCCAAAAGAATTGGCTAATGAATTGATGAAAGAGATAAGCATATGATGTTTAGAGATTAATTATAAAAGCAAAGGTTATATACTCTTTTTATTTGATGTTTATTATGGAAACAAAAATTATACAATTATTAGATTCAAAAAGAATTAGGTATAAATTGTTACCTCATGAAAAACCAGTTTTCACTTGTGAAGATGCGGCAAAAGAGAGAAATGTTCCATTAGACCAAATGATTAAATGCATCCTATTGGTTGACAAAAAGAAAAAATATTTTTTAGCATGTATAACCTCAGAAAAGAAGATAGATACACAAAAAGTAAGAACTATCCTAATTTGTTCAAGACTAAGTTTTGCATCTGAGCAAGAAATTGAAGAAATATTAGGCTACAAAATGGGAGCAATTCCTCCATTATTATTGAAAACAGAAGTTCCAATCATATTTGATAATACAATAATGAAAAAAGATAAAGTAAATATCAGTTCTGGAGACCCAAAAGCAGGATTAGAACTTAATTTAAAAGATTTAACGCTATTAATTAAACCGATATGGGGGAATATTAGCAGATAGACCAAAATGATGTTCAGGACACATTTAGCATTTGCATTTTTAATTGGCTTGATATTTTTAAATTTTTTCAGCTTTGAATTTAATAAATACTTGTTTTTATCCATTATTTTAGTTTCAAGCATAATTCCAGATATTGATTTAAGCGGAAGCAAAATTGGAAGAAGAATAAAGCCCTTATCAAATATATTCAATTTTTTATTTGGACATAGGGGTTTTTTGCATAGTTTGTTATTTATCCTGATTTTGTTTTTGATTTTTGTTTTTATTAAAAATGAGATTTTAGGATTAGCCTTGTTCTTGGGATTTTTCAGCCATTTGTTTTTAGATTCATTAAGCAAGGAAGGAATAAGATTTTTTTATCCTTTAAAGTTCAAGGTTAATGGATTTATAAAAACTAATGGAATTATGGAAAATATGCTGTTTTTTGGGTTTTTAGTCTTAAGTTTATTCTTCGTTAAAGTATTATTTTAAGTGTTATTAAATTTATGATAAAACTATAAATTCTTACCTCTACATTTGATTAAAATAGAAACATTTATAAATATGTAGGGGTAAGTATATCTTAAGATGATAATAAAGAAAAAACAAATAGGGAACCAGATTTATTATTACCTAGAACATAGCTTTAGGGAAGGAAATAAGGTGAAGAAGATAGATAGATATCTGGGAAAAGAAATTCCTAAGAATATAGAAAAAATAAAAAATGAGTTTATCTTTGATATATACAAAGAAAAATGGTTTACAATTTTTAAAGAAATAAAGAATAATTATTCTAAAGAAGAAAAATTAATGCCTCAATCTGCCCAAGAGAAAGAAACTGAGAATTTCATGATTAAGTTTACTTATGATACCCAAAGGATAGAGGGCAGTAAGCTAAGTTTGAAAGATACTGCGAATTTGCTTGAGAAGGGAATAACGCCCAAAGAAAAGCCAATAAGAGATATCAAAGAAGCAGAAAACCATAAAAAAGTTTTTTATGAAATGTTAAATTATGAGAAAGATTTAAGCTTAGGATTAGTTATCCACTGGCATAGAAAATTGTTTGAAGATACAAAAAAAGATATTGCTGGAAAGATAAGGAACCATCAAGTTATGATTTCTAGAAGCAAATTTATACCTCCGATGCCAGCTGAAATAGACTTTTTATTGAAAGAATTTTTTGAGTGGTATAGCCGAAATAAAGGCAAGATGAATCCTGTTGAGTTAGCTGCTTTAGTTCATTTGAAGTTTGTTACAATTCATCCATTTTCTGATGGGAATGGAAGAATTTCTAGGATAATTATGAATTTTGTGCTGAATAAAAATAGATTTCCTTTGCATAATATTCCCTACAGCAATAGGAATAGCTATTATAACGCTTTAGAAAGAGCTCAGACAAAGAAAAACGAGTTAATCTTCTTGCAATGGTCTTTTAAGAAATATTTCAGTGAAAACAAGAGATTTTTAAACAAACTTAATAAAAGATAGATTGATATTTTATTATATTCTCTAAAATATATTTTACAGAATATGTCAAAAGGACAAAAAGACAGACGCACTAATAAGGTTTATAAATAAGTGTTGCTTAATAGTCTTTAACCTCATGAAAAAATATGCGAATAGCGAGGCAATACTTCTATTCGTTTGTGGGGTTATTTGAAAAAAATGGGAAACCAAAAGGAGGAATAAAAATGGCAGGAAATCTACCAATAAAAAAATGGAGAGCTGGAAATATAGAGTGTTGCATATGGAGCAACAAAAGGGTTGTTAATGGAGCAGAAGTGGAATTTAAAACATTAACATTGGGAAGAGGATGGATGGACAAAGAAAAGGGCATATGGAGAAATGAGAGCATAAACTGCAGAAGGGGGGACATAGCTAAATTATTAATTGTTTTGAATGAAGCTCAGAGAGAATTATTCTTGGATCAAGAGAGCAAAGAAGATGAGGAAGAGGAGTGAGCAAAATGAGAAAAAAAGAAGAGGAAATTAAGACAGAACAATCGGAAGCTGCAGAAACCATAACAGAAACAGAGGTAGTAGAAGAAGCAAAAGAAGAGAAAAAAGGCAAGAAAGAAGTTGTAACTATTAGTGATTTACCCGGAGTTGGAGCTGCGACTGCTGAAAAATTGAATGATGCGGGTTTTTCAGATATGATAAGCATTGCTGTGGCTAGCCCAGCTGAAATTGTTGAGATTGCTGGAGTAGGAGAAGCTGTTGCAAGAAAAATAATAAATGCTGCCAGAAAAAACCTGAATATGGGTTTTGAATCTGGAGATGAGCTATTAAAAAGAGCAGAAAGAATAGAGAGAATCACAACAGGAAGTAAAGAATTAGATAAATTACTTGGAGGGGGTGTTGAAACAGGAAGTATAACTGAGATGTATGGACAGTATGCTTCTGGTAAAAGCCAGATTGGATTTCAATTAGCAGTTAATGCCCAATTACCCAAAGAAAAAGGAGGTTTGAATGGAGGAGTAATCTTTTTAGATACAGAAAGCACTTTTAGAGTACAACGTATAAAACAACTAGCTGAAGTTAGTGGTTTAAATCCCGAAGAAGTTTTAAAAAATATTAAAGTAGCTAGATGTTTTAATAGTGATCATCAAATGATACTTTCTGAAAAGATAGGAGAATTGATAACTAAAGAGAACCTTCCTATAAAACTCATTATAGTTGATTCTTTAATGTCTTTATTTAGAAGTGAATTCCTTGGAAGAGGCCAATTGAGTGATAGACAACAAAAAATTAACAAACATATACATGCGCTACAAAAATTAGCAGATACATATAATATAGCAGTTTATGTAACCAATCAAGTAATGGCAAAACCAGATACTTTTTTTGGAGATCCAACTGAACCAATTGGAGGGAACATTGTTGGGCATGGAATGAATCCAAGAGTGTACTTAAGAAAAGGCAAGAAAGGAACAAGAGTGGCTAAACTTGTTGATAGCAGTTATCTCCCAGAAAGCGAGAGTGTCTTTAGAATTACAGAGCAAGGGATAAAAGATGTAGATAAGGGAGAATAATTTTTTCTTTTTTTATTATCTAATTGAAAAAAGATGTGAATAGGCCCATATAATCACTTAATTTATAATAGCTAGCACTTCATGTTTCGCAATTCAAACTTTTTTTAAACTATCAAGAATCTTATTTTGCTCATTTCTGCTATAAGTTCGACCAAATCGTACAATTATCCAATTTAGGCTTTTCCAGTATTTTTTAGGAAATAAATGCTTTAAGTCCTCTTCTATTTTATGAGGATTTTTATGCTTACTCCAACCAAGTCGTCTAGAGCAGTATGCAAGATGAGTGTCCACGCCAATAGCATCATGTCCTTGGACAGCTAAAAAAACATTTGCGGTTTTTCTTCCAACTCCCGGAAGTTCTAAAAGAGCCTCGATTTTATGAGGAATTTTTCCTTTATAACTTTTAATTAGGATTTGGACTGTTTTTTTAATATTTTTTGCTTTGGTTTTATAATAATTTACTGGTTTGATAATACTTTTTATATCTTTTAGTTTGGCATTTGCAAGCTTTTCCAGAGAATTAAATTTTTTATATAATCTTTTTGATATCTTGATTGTTGTTTCATCTTTTGTCTGTGCAGAAAGCATTGTTGAAATTAATACCTGCCATGGCTTTTTCCAGTCTGCTGCGAGCAAAAGATTGTCTGATTGCTTTTCTATTATTCTTAATTGTTTTAATGGATTCATATAGTTAATTAATAAACCTGTTTTAATAAATTTTGCGTTAAAGCAATGCCCTTACGGGGATTTGAACCCCGATTTCAGATTCCGCAAACCTGAATTCTATCCAGATTAAACTATAAGGGCATAATTGCAAAGTTTTATAAATATTTATAGTTTTCTAAAACAGCTATGAAAGAGATAATATGCACAAGCTGTAAAACAAAGATTGCCAATGCAAAAGGAAGCACTATTTTCAAATGCCCTAACTGCGGCGAGGTAGAAATAATCAGATGCGAGAAGTGCAGAAGAAGCGGCGTAAGATATAATTGCAAGTGCGGTTTTTCTGGACCAAATTAAAATGGCAACTATTCTGATAACCTTGAAAGTAATGGCAGAAGTTGATATTAATATGGTTGAATTAGAGAATAAAATAAAGAAAGAGATAGAATTATTCGGAGGAAATGTAGCAAAGGTTGAGAAAATACCCATTGGTTTTGGGATTGAGTCATTGAATTTTACATTTTCTTTTAATGAAAGCAAGGGAAGCACCGAATTTTTAGAGGAAAAAATAAGCAAGATTAATGAAGTAAGCTCTGTTGAAGTAATTGATATAAGAAGGGCTATAGGATAAGATGAAAAATTTTACAAAAGAACAAATAGCAAAAATAAATTCATTATCCAAATTACCTGCAGAACAGCAAAATATTGAATTACAAAAATTCTTGAAAACATTGGATAAAGAGCAGGCAGAATTTTTAATGAAGCAAGAGAAACAACAATGCGTTTTTTGCTTGATCAAGGAAGGAAAGATTAAATCAAGAAAAATTTATGAAGATAATCAGTTTATTGCTGTACTAGATATAAATCCTGCGAATATTGGGCATGCAATTGTGTTTCCTAAAGAGCATATAAGCAGTGTTTTTCAGCTGAAAGGAGATATTTTTGACTTAGCAAACAAACTAGCTTTGAAGATTTCAAATGCAGTAAATGCACAAGGATTAAACATATTTATTGCAAACGGCGCTGTTGCTGGGCAGAAGGTTGATCATATTGTCATTCATATTATTCCTAGATTTGAGAATGATGGGATTGATTTTAACTGGGAAAACAAAAAGATTTCTGATGAAGAAATGAGCAAAATTGAGAATATATTAAAAGAGAGCATTAAAGATATTAGTTTAGAAGAGAAGAAAGAAGTAAAAGAAGAGAAGAAGGTTTATAGGTTAAGAAGAAAGATGCCTTAGATTATCCATAACACCAAGTTTCCAAATGTCAATGTTATAATTGTTCCTATCAAGAATGCAGGAGCAAAGGCTATTCCATCTTTTATCAAAACTTTTCTGATTTTATATTTTTTCAATAGTTCTATCTGTTTTTTTGTTACGTAATTGTCTTTTGGAGAAGCTAATATTTTATTTTTGTATTTCACCTGCTTTGCTATCCAGTCCCCTTCAACTAATTTTGCTATTGGAATTAATTTGAACATGCATATTTTTTCAACTATTTTAGCTAATAAGAAGATGTAGAAATAGAGAATTATAAATAATGCAAGAATTGTCAAGATTATCTGATTAAAGAATATTGAAGAAAGAATTATTGTCAATGACAAGATAAAAACAATTATTTTAAGAATCATCATGTTTTTTTCTCTTGAAATTTCTTTATAGGCATTCATAAATTTGTTCCTGTTTTTTATTGCTAGGATTAACATATAAATTATGCTGTAGATAGAACCAGCTAATAAAATATTAAAGATGAATGTGATAATATAGGGAAAGTTTTCCAGTCTTGTGAATTCAAATATCTGTATTTTAGTTGAAAATAAGACTGAAAGAGCAATTAATATTTTTGTATCTCCTCCACCCCATTGTTTTGTATAAGCCATTAAAGAGCCTAATGCATACATTATGACTAAAGTAATTAATGCATATATTATTAATGAATAATTTGAGGTAATTAAAGAATAAATTAACCTTAAAATCAATGCTATAGCAATTACAGAATAATTCAGGTAATCGGGTATTTCTTTTGTTTTTATATCTGAGATTGTTGCTATTATCAATGTTATTAAAGCGATTATTGTTATTATGATATCAAACATTATAGATTATGCGTAAATAAAGTTTATAAATGTTTTTTTTATTGTTTTGAAAATGATAGCTATTATTGGAAGCGGTCCTGTTGGAAGTTATTTGGCTTATTTGCTGAAAGATAAAGAAGTTTGCATATTTGAAGAGCATAGCAAGATAGGAAGTCCGGTTCAATGCACAGGGGTAGTAAGCAATTATCTGAGCAAAATAATTGATGTTAAAGATTTTATTAAGAATAATATTTCTAAAGTTAGATTTATTGAAGATAATGATTTATTAGAATTAAACATTAAAAAAGAGTTTATAATCGATAGGGAAAAATTTGATAAGTATCTGGCTAAATTAGCTGTTAAAAATGGAGCTAAATTATTTCTAAAGCATAAATTTTTGGGTTATAATCAGATTGGAGACAAATATGAGATATTTTTTGAAAATGGGAAAAAATATATTGCAGATATTTTAATCGGAGCTGATGGAGTAAATTCTAAAGTTGCTGAAGCTGCTGGATTATGGAAAAATGATTTTTTAATTGGAATGCAAGCAAGAGTCAAAATGGATAAAGAGGAAAATGTTTATGAGATTTATCCTACAAATAATTTTTTTGGGTGGAGTGTTCCTGAGGGAAATGGAATATTTAGGATTGGATATGCAGGAAATAAAAATATAAAAGAGAATTTTAATAAATTATTGAAAAAATTTAATGTTAAAAAAGTTATTGAGTATCAATCTGGCTTAATTCCAGTTTACAGGAAAAGAAGAATAAGCAATGGAAATGTTTTTTTAGTTGGAGATGCTGCTGGACAGGTAAAAAACAGCACTGGAGGAGGGATTATAACTGGATTGTTAGCTGCTAGGAAATTAGCTGAAGCAATATTGGAAAACAAGAATTATGAGTATTTATTAAAAGATATAAATAAGGAATTAGATTATCATGCAAGAATCAGAAATATTTTGGATAAGTTTTCAAGCCAAGATTATATAGAATTATTTAAGTTATTAAACCATACAAAAATCAAGAAAATATTCAATGAAATGGATAGGGATTTTCCTAAAAGTTTTATTTTTAAGCTATTGCTGAATGAGCCTAGATTGCTGAAGTTTGCTGTTAAACTATTTTAATAAGAAAGGTTTAAATATTAATAAGTTTAAGGTTTTGATATGAGAAAGAAAGGAGAGGCAAAGGATTTAGTGCCTGTAGCAACTTTTTTGCTATTTTTCGCTTTATTTTTATTAGTCTATGTAATGCTGCTTCCTGCTGATGAAAAAGAGAAATTATTCAATATAACAACAAAAGAAAATGCTTCAAGCTCAAGCAGTTTTTCCGGAAAAGTTCTTTTTTCCAAGAATATAGGAGAAGTGAATTCATTTGAAGAAGAAGAGAAAAAACACGATATTGACAGCGTGAAATTATTTACTAAAGAAGAGAGCAAGATTGAAAGTCTAGCAAGCTCTTTATATATTTCTAGAACTTTTTTAGGGAATAGAAAACAAGATGTTAATTTTAAATTAAGCGAAGGAGCTGAAAGATTAAAACTATTATTCAATGTTTTGAACAGCGAAGGAAACTTGATAATAAGTTTGAATGATAATATTGTTTTTAATGGAAAGCTGAATATTGCTGATCTGCCATTAGAACTGCCTATTTCTTATTTGAAGGAAGACAATACATTAACTTTTGAAGCCAGCAGTGTTGGATGGAGGGTTTTAAGCAGGAATTTTTATGAATTAAAAGATATAAAATTAATCAAGAATTTTGTTACTGAAAATGTGAAAGAGAGAAGAACCTTAAGCATTACTGAGAGCGAGAAAAATACTATTGAAAAATCCAGCTTAAGCTTTTTTGCCAATTGCTTGAGCAATGAAAATGGCTTCTTGAAGATAATGATGAACCGAAGATTGATTTACAGCACTTTTGTTGTATGCGATGCCAAACAAAAGGAGATAGGCATAAAACCCGAGTTGATAAGCTCAGGAGTAAATGAGCTGCAGTTTGAGATTGATAATGGAGATTATATTTTTGAGAATATTGAATTAGTCAATGAATTAAAGCAAAAACCATTAAGCTATAATTTCTTTGTTGAAAGCAAGGATTACAGCAAAATTAAAGAGGATAACAAAGATGCTATTTTAAAGATTGATTTTACAGATAAAGACAGAAAAAGGGCTTATGTTTACATTAATGGGAATAGTTTTGAATTAGATACAACAGATGAGGAATATGAAAAGAATGTAGATAGCTATATAAGAAATGGAGAAAATACATTCAAGATTGTTCCTAAAAATTCTTTTGAGATAATTAATTTAAGAATTGTTTTAGAATAAAAAAAGAGGGGTTGTAAATTAAAGTATGTCTATAAAATTTGTACAGAAAAAGAGGATTGTATATGGGAAGTAATCCGTATGATGATCCAAAATGGATAGCTGAACAAAATAAAAAAGCAAAAGAATATCAAGAGAAGGAAAAGGAAGAAAGAGCTAAGAAATTAGCTGAAGAAAAAGAGAAAGTAGCAAGGGTTAAGGGAATTGAATTATGGAAAGAAACTAGACATAATTTTCTTTTGTCCATCATTAAGTTTTTTTTAAAACTATTTTTACCTTTTATAATAATCTTTATTATTCTTTGGATTATTCTTGCTAAATTGAATATAGGTGGAGGATTTACTCCTTTAATCTCTTTATTATTAGCCCTTCTTTTTACATATTTTCTTTTTAAACCCCAAGGAGGAGGAAAAGGTAATGCTCCCAGTGTTTCTTCAGGAGGGGGTTCTTCAGGAGGAAAAAGAGAAAGTTTACCTATTGGGAAAATTTTATTAGTATTGGTTTTAGTTTTAATTATTTTTTGGGTTTATCAAGGTACTCAGAAGGGTTATATCAATACAGCAGGGGTAAGCGATACAATGTCAAGTCTTTGGTTAAAGACTGTTGGTTTTTTTAAAGATCCTTTTGCAAGCG
>CAZHCT010000001.1:14770-33102 GCA_964531355.1 Candidatus Woesearchaeota archaeon
ATGTCAAGTCTTTGGTTAAAGACTGTTGGTTTTTTTAAAGATCCTTTTGCAAGCGTAAGGGATATTGGAAGCTGGAATAAACCACAGGTAGAGGAAAAAAAAGTTGGAGTAGAAATAACTAATATACAAAAAGCTGATTATTTCAGCAGCGGAAAGCCAATTAGGATAAATGGAAAAATTGAGATATTTGGCTTAGAGAAAGAAAGCGTTGATGTTGAACTTGGCTGCAGTTTAATGGATGGAGATAAAGAAGTAAGCAAGGGAGCAGTAACTGTAGGGGGTATTAGCACTGGAAGCAGCAATACTGTAAAAATAAATGTTAAAGAAAATGAAGATGTCAAGTATGATTTTTTATGCAAATTTAGTGAAGGTGTAAAAGTAGAAAAAGATGAAAAAGGATTTAATGTTTTAATAACTGCAAAATATCCTAGTTTTATAAGAGTTGAGAGATTAAGTGTTGATACAATTGCAAGTTTTAAAGGCATTAGCAAAGAATCTAGTTCTGAATGCAGGATTGGATGCAGCGGATCAAGCGGACCTGTAAGATTAGATTTAAGCACCAGCAGCCAACCATTAACAAGCATTGATTCAATTTATCCCTTGTATATAAGTTTGAGCAATATTAAACAGAGTTGGAAGGGAAGCATTACAAACATTGAGAAATTGGAAATAGGATTTAGTGATTTTACTCCTGAACAAAGTGAATGCGATAATTTTGAGATAACAACAGAAAATACAGCGAAATTAAAAAGCACAGAATTAATAAATATTAAAAATCCGGTGCAATGCAGCGCGCAGAATCTAGTTAAAACAAAGTTTTCAAATATTAATGAATGCATAGAAGCAGCAAGAGATAAAAAAGAATATGATTGCTGGTATAAAGTTCCTAATGAAGAATTTGTTGAGGGGAACATTCCCAAAAAGCATTATATAACTGCTACATTAGTGTTCGATTATGAGTTTAAATCATCAACAAGCATTACTGTAAGAGCATAAAATGAGAAAAGAATTCATATTAATCATAATGGTTTTGTTTATAGCTGGATGCACAAACATACAAAATCCATTTAAACAACAGCAAAAGGTTACTCTAGGAAAAGGAATTGGATTAATTCTTTTAAATGCGTCAGAAGAAATTTTTCCTGATGAAGAATTCAGCTTAAATATTGGATTGGTAAATTATTTGGATAATAGCATTTCTGGAGATATTAGAATAGTTGATGTTTTTCACTTAATTGATAGAACAGAACCATTTTTTATTGATGCTGCTATTTTAGATAAAAAAATTATACCCGCTAAAATTCCTGAAGAAGGAACAAATGGAATTGAGATTAATGGATTAGCATATAGTTCTGAAGCAATAAGCCAGAAAGGGATAAGAGATAAGGATAAAATTGGATTAAATGTTTTATTGGATTATGATGTTTTTATTGATGCTGAAGGGAGCATAGATACAACAAGCAGAGGATATAGCATTAGTGGAAGTTCATTTGGAGTAATTGCAAGCACAGCGCCTGTTGGGATTGAAAGAGTTATATACACTAAAGAAAGAGATGTAACTAAATTAGTAATAAAATTCAGGAATGTTGGAAATGGAAGAATAACAAGCAAAGACAATGAAATCAATATAAGAAGTATAAGTTCTGAAGGAACAGAATACAGGTGCAATAAAAACAAGATTAAAGTTGAGGAAAATGAAGAAAGCAGCATAACTTGCAATGCTGCATTAGATGAAGGAAAACATCAATTAAGAATAAGCTATAGTTTTCCTTATGAGATTGGATTAGGAATTGAGGTTCCTATCATAATTAGGGAGTAAAGTATATAAAGCAGTTAAACCTTTAGTTTTTTATTAAATGGAGGGTAAAAAATGAGGAAACATGTATTTATATTTTTGGTCTTAGGTTTAATGATATTTGGATTTGGATGCACTACAACAACCAAAAAAACCACAGGAAAAGTGTTTCTTGGAGGCACTAATGGTTTGGATATTGGATTTGTTTCTGATGAGCCTCCTGCTAAAGTTGCTGATGCTGACCAAGAAACATTTAGAATTACTTTAAACTTGAAGAATAAAGGGGAATTTACAGTACCTAAAGGAAAAGTAATTGCTACTCTAAGCGGAATAAGCAAGGATGCATGGGGATTAACTTCTTTGGATGCTGTAAGCAAGAGCAGCATAGATGGAATGCAAAAAGAAGACAGCAAAGAAATTGCAGGGGCAGAAGAAGAATTAAGTTTTGGAAATGCAAAATATAAAACTGATTTAAAATCTGATTTTTTGACAAGCATGCAAGTTGATGCATGTTATTTATATGAAACTGATGCTTTAGCTAGCTTATGCTTGAAAAAGAATCCTTTAGAAAAGGAAAAGGAAACTCAAGCATGCGAGACAACTTTAAGCTTAGGCGTTGAAAATTCAGGAGCTCCATTGCAGATAACAAATGTAAACCAAAAAGGAATGGGGGAGAATGAAATAAGAGTAATGTTTGATATTGAAAAGAAAGGCAGTGGAGAAGTTTATGAAAATGATGCATTCACAAGCAGCTGTAGCGGGCAAGATGATAAGAAAGATTATATAAATGTTGAGGTTATCACAAGAGAGCAAAGCAATATGGAAATTAAATGCAGCGCTTTAGATGACAAAGATGAAGGGGTAACAAGATTAATTGATGGAAAGAAAACAATAAGCTGCAGAATATCAACAAGCAATCTGCAGGAAAGCGCATTCACAACACCATTGGAGATAAATGTAGCATATTTCTTCAGGGGAACTTTATCCAAAGCTATAACAGTTGAAAATTCAGGGGAATAAGATGGACAAGGAAAAAATAGAAAATGCAATGATGAAGATTGCAGTAATTGTAATGTTTGTTGTTGCTGTTTTCATGATTGGTTTTTCAAATAATCTTGGACCAACTGGAGCAATGGTAATAACTGTAGGAAATCAGCAGGAATTAAATTTACCATTAATATTTGGAATTGGATTGTTGATTTTAGGGTTAATATTGTTTGTTAAAAAGAAATAGTTTTATAAATTTGTTTTTCTTTTTGTTCTTTCTATGAATGACTATATCAAATGCAATACTGACTTACATTTACATGGGCTTTACTCAGGCGCTGTAAGCAGAGATATGACCCCAAAGAATATAGGAGAACAAGCTCCATTAAAAGGTCTGCATTTAGTTGGAACAGCAGATATATTAAACAACAGATGGATAAAATTAATCAAAGAGCAATTAAAACCTGTTGATGAGGGTATTCTTGAGCATGAAAATGGCACAAAATTTATATTGCAAACAGAGATTAATGATATGAATAGAGTACATCACTTAATTTTGTTTCCTAGCTTTTCTAAAGTTGAAGAAGTAAGAGAGGCTTTTAAAAATAAATGCAAGGATTTAGATACTGAAGGAAGACCAACTATTCATTTGAATGGAGAGCAAATAGCAGAAATATGCTTAAAGGCTGATTGTTTGCTTGGATTTTCTCATGGTTTTACACCTTTTTTTAGTCTGTACAGCAAGTATAATTCATATAAAGATTGTTATGGAAAATATTGGGATAAAATTTATTTTATGGAGCTTGGATTAAGCGCTGATACTAATATGGCTGACAGAATTTCTGAATTGCATAATTTAACTTTTACTTCAAACAGCGATGCACATTCTCCATGGCCAAATAAAATGGGCAGAGAGTTTAATACATTTCAAATAAAAGAAATTACTTTTGAAGAAATTAAAAAGGCTTTGAAAAGAGAGGATGGAAGAAAATGCACTTTAAACACAAAGTTTAATCCCTTGGAAGGAAAGTACAATAAGACTAGATGTTCAGGATGTTTAATGTTTTATGAGCCTGAGCAAGCAATAAGATTAAAATGGAGATGTTTGAAGTGCGGAAAATCCATTAAAAAGGGCGTTGATTACAGAATTCACGAATTAGCTGATTTGCCTGAAGGAAAACATCCTGAGCATAGACCAAAATGCGTTCATATTATCCCATTAAGCGAGATAATTGCCTTGGCTTTAAATGTAGAAAATGCATGGTCAATCAAGGTTCAGTCTTTATGGAGAAAGTTTATAGATATATTTGGCAATGAGATTAAAGTTTTGTTAGAAGCAGATATTAATGAGATAGAGAAAATAGATAAGAAGGTAGCTAAGTATTTGCAGTATTTTCGAGATGATAAAATAAGGTATATCCCGGGTGGAGCAGGAGTTTATGGCAAATTAATAAAACCAGATGAAGATATAAATATTAATGTTTCAAAGATTGATCAAAAAAGTTTAGAGGAATTTTGATTATTTTTATTAGATTAGATTTATTCAGTTTTTGTCTTATAAAAATTTCCTATAATCCCTAAAGATAGACCAATTATTTGGATTATTACAAAAATTAAATTGTACCAATCCCTTTTCTTTATGAGATTGATTAATCTATTTTCTATATCCTTTTTATCTTCTATAACTTTGTTGTAACTATTTGTTGAATCTTTCAAATACATTTCAACTTCTTTTTCCAATCTTTCAAAATTTAATGTTTCTAGATACATTTTTTCTGTAGAATTAATCCCTCTCCCCCTTGATATAGCAATTGATTGATACATTTGCCTTTTAATGTGATTTTTAAATTCATTTATATAAGAAGAGTTTAACGTATCTAATATCTTAAAATCTCCATATGTTGAGGTTAATTTTACTAATTGATCAGATTGCATTTTTGCGTTAAACTCAAACATATCAAGTTCCTTTGTTATATTACTAATTTCTTGTTGGGTACTTGCGATTTCCGAGTTAATTTTTGGGATAATAATACCAAATCCGATTGTAGAAACTAAAACAATAAATCCTGCTATAAAAATTAAGCGGTTTAGGTTGGTATCCTTTATATTTTTATAAACCCCCTTCAAATATTTTTTCATATCTTTTAAATGGATCTTCTTTATTGGATAGCTAGTTTCTTAATTTATATTGTTTGGTTCAACCAATATAATTTACATTTTAGAATTTTATTGGTTTAAAATTTACACCAAATGGATTATAGGGTTTTGCTTTTCTTCTTGGTTTTGGTTTAGTACCAATTATTTTTGGAAAATATTTTTTATACCTTTCAGGAAAATGTTTATGCATATATACTTTCATATTTGTCTTTCCCATACCTCTATTACAGTCTTTACACGTAAGTCTAACATTTTCAGTAGTATAAGGCCCACCTGCTTGTATTCTCGCACCTTCTACATCATCATAACGCAATGGCTTATCCCCACAACAAAAGCATTCACCTACAAACTTATCTTTCCAGAATCTTTTCCTAACCCTTCTTTTCACGGTTGCTGGACATTTTTTCTTGCTCTTCTTAGAATTGGTTTCAAAAACTCCTACTTTAGGGATATCAAATAAGTTTCTTGCCATAAAATATATTAGTTAAAATGGGTATAAAAATCTTTGTTTTTCTTTTAAATGAAAAACAAAATACTTTAATTTAGCCAATATAATTTACTTCCTTTTTTGGATTTTGAATTTTTTTAATACCTGTTAATTTTTCAATTTCTTTTGATTTTTTAAGCTCTTTTTCCATCTCTCTTATCTCAAAATCCAATTCGTCTAGGTCTAAGTTCAGCTTTAATGTTTTATTTAATACACTTAATAATTCTTTTGCTCCGCTTACACCTAAATATTGAGGATGGCCAAATGTTTCTGCTAATAGGGATACTGCTGGAATATTTTTTCTTCCTGCCAAGCCCAAAAGCAAACCCGAAATGCCCATTATAGGACCAACAGTCCCGTAAATATCTGTTTTTACTCCATTTACTTTATATTTTTGTATTGTTTTTTTATTATTTCCAGTACAATACACTTTAGGTTGCTTTGGGATTTGATGCAATCCGATTCCAGCCAAGGTAATTATTTCTTTTCCATTATATTTTTGAAATATATCCAAGATTTTGTCGCAGAATTCATAAGAAGAGGGCTCGTCAATAGGCTGAATATCGCCTGCAAGAAACAGAAAAGAATTATTCTTAATGTTTTTCTGGTATAATTCAATTACAGGTAATTCTGTCAAGTTGTCTTCATTGACAAAAACAATGTTTGGAAAGTTATATGAGGAAAAGTCCATTATCTTTTCAGCATCTAAATAATCTATCATAAAATCTGTTGCTATCTTGCCAACATTTCCCATTCCTGGAAGACCTTCTATTAAAATAGGATTTTTTATTTTTGGCTTAGAATACTGCTTTATTTTCCACATTTTTATTTTTTTAGGTTTTCTTGCTTATAAATCCTTCTGTAGGCTCCATATTTATCTTCTGGGGAATATTTTGGAGGTTTTGATGTAATTGTTTTTGAATTGCATGCTTTACAGATCTTATTTAGAGTGTAAGTTTTACAGATAGGACATCTTAATATTTCAACTTTCACCTTGACAATTCTCCTTCTGAATTGGATTGCTTTAACAATATTGGCAGTTTATCTGATATCTTCTTGAAAATTTCCTCTCCTTCCTTATATTTTTTTGATTTTATTGTAATGCTATATTTTGGAGCGCTTATATATTTTATTGAGATATTTTGATTAATATTCTTAATTTCTTTTAATATCTTTTTTATTGTTTCTATACCTTCTTCATAATTTGTTAATGTTAATACAACATTTATCCTTACTTCTGATGGCTTGATTTTTTCCTTTACGATTTTTGTTAAGATTGAAGCTATTTTCTTATCTATCCCTAAATCTATTAATAAGGATTCATCTTTTTCAGAAACTTCCTGGAAAAATGGATGTAATAAACCATATTTTTGCATGATTATATTACCTGCTTTTTTATAGAGGTCTTCTAAAGTTAAATTCAGCTCTTTTGCAACTGTTTCTAAAAGTTTTTCTGCTTTTTCTTCCTGCCTGTACTCTTTATCTTTTTCTTTTCTTTGGGTTAATGAAACTCTTCTTAATGAAAGATCGATATGAGATTTTTCTGCGTCTACTCTTAAGATTTTGCAGATTATTTTCTTGCCTTCTATTACATAATCCCGAATATTCCTAATCCTTCCTGGAGCTACTTCTGAAATGTGCAATAAACCTTCTTTATTCTTGTATTCATCCAATGTGCAGAAAACTGAGTGAGGAATTATTTTTTGGACTGTGCAAATCACTAATTCATTCTCTTCCGGGTAATTATCTTTTTGGTAAAACATTTTAGCTAAGATTTAAGCTAAATTTAAAAGGCTTTCTATTTAAGGCGCATTTCTATATGTTTTATTAATCTTATTTTTAGATTTTTCAGCTTATACATCCATTTTTTCAATAATCTCCCATTTAACTTTATCAAATGAATAGAGCTGACCAATAATCAATCCTCTCAAATCAATATCCCAGTTCCTTCTTTTTTCTTCTATTTTTGCAATGAATTCTTTTAAATCAAATTTTTGGTTATATAATTTTAATTTTTTATTAATATTTCCAATGTCAAATTCAACTCCTTTCATCAACAAAAACCATAGATCATAAATATCCCTTGCTTTATCCCTTGTTAAAATTGCCCTTATCTTTTCAGCAAAGATATCTCTTAATGGCATTATAAATACATCAAATGAGGGTATATCTGGATATTGGGAGAACAGCATTTTTTGTTCTGGTTCATAGATTGCTTTTTCTTTTAGACTTATATTAATATTAATCAAAGAAAGGGTTTTTATATTCCCATTAAATAATGGCCCTTTTATTTCTAATTTTATATTTTTTTGGTTTCTGTAGTCATTTAATTCTTTTATTCTTCCATTTATTCCCACATCTTTTAATTTTTTGATTACTTTTCTTATTAATCCGCTTATATCTATTTTAGAAGATAATGTAAAATCAAGATCTTCGCTGAATCTATTTAAACTATGTATTTTGTATAATGCTGTACCACCTTTGAAAATTAATTTTCTTCCTGCTTCTTTAGATAAAATCAACAACAGCAATTCAAGCAGATAGTCTTTTTCAATAAGTCTGATATTTAAACCTTTTATATCCGCTATTCTTTTTAATTCTTCGAGCTTAATCATTTATAATTATCCTCCATTTTTCATTTCTATTGCCTATTGGTTTCTTAGAATAATCAAGAGGGGTATAAGGACCAGAAATATATTTTTTTAAGATTTTGTAATAGTTTTTACCCAATGATTCAAGTAAAAAACCAAAACGTTTGATTAATGCTTTATTGTTTATTCTTATTAAATATCTTAAAAATTTATTGAATCTTAAAGTGTTAATGTTGTTTGAAATAATTTCCCTTATTTCAGAAAAAGATACTTTTTTAAATAATATAGAATCTATTATTGATTTTTCAGGGTCTGCTACAAATATATCAAATCCATTGTATTCAAATTTTTCATATCCAAAGAAATTCTTGGTTTTAATTGTTATAAAAATAATTTCAGATTTTAGAAATTTTACGGGTTTTTTATAATGAGTTGTGATGATTCCTATATTATGAGGTATTTGTTCAGTTAAGTTATGAAATTTAAGCGCACTCCAGCAAGAGATGTAAGATGGCCATGATATCCTCGAGGCTATTAAAAAGGGGTCATCATAAAGAGTATAAGCATTTCTTTCTATTCTATGCAACATATTTTTTTTAACCAATCTATTTAGAAATAAGTTGGTATATTCCTTGCTTGTTTTCAATTTATTGTTAAGAGTTAAACTATCAAAAACAGGATATTTTTTTAAATATTCTAGTATTTCAATTGTTTTTGCCATACATTCTTTGTATTAAATTTAGTATATAAACCTTTCTAAATTCGACTTGAGTAAATTATCAAAATTGATAATCATCTCGAGTTAAGATTTAAGCTAAAAAAAGGCTTTCTATTCAAGAACTTCAAGAACACGAGCTTTTATTTTCGCTTTTCCACTTGAAGGTTTGGAAAGAATTTTATCACAGACCAAGCATTTAACTTCGGTAGATGCTTTTCCAAATATTATCTGTTCATTTTTACAGTGAGCACAACGCACTTTAATAAACTTACTTGATGGCTCTCTTATTGATTGCTTCATTTTTCGAGTATCCTTATTTTATCTGCTCTTACATTGTATGTTTGTTTACTAAATTCTTTATTATCAACCTCAATTTTTACTTTTGTTCCTTTTTCAATTAATGTGTCTATACTCTCTATTGGGATTTCTACAATACCCTGTTCATTGTAATAAGACCCTATATTAATGGCCCTTTTACCTATTGTCGTGTTTATAGTAAAAATATAAGAGAATCTTTCTGGAGTATACTTTTCATTTAAGACAATTCCTTCTATAACTGTTGTTTTGCTTTGCTCTTTACTTGTCTCGGTGCTACATCCAAACATTAATTGTGTAGCAAACATTACTATACTTCCCATTTTATATATTTTCTTCATTTCATCTCCACCTTTTTCGCCCTAAAACCTTGGTTTTTAATAGAGGATTTTTTGCATTCTTTGCATGTTAATCTTAAATCTACTTTTTTTGATGTTTTAGCACCATATCTTTTCCAAGATGACATTGCGCTTCTTGAACCCCATCTACCTAGATTACCATGACCCACACCTAAACCACGCTTTTTAACCCTAACCAGAGATCCGCGCTTTAATGCTCCTCTTCCCTTATTCTTAGATTGAGAGATAGCATGCTCTGTATATTTTTTGCAAAATTTACAATATTTATTCGCTATTTTTGGAATTATCATTTTTTACTTGTTCTGCACGGTTTTTTTCTATTAATAAGTTTGCTATTTCACTATGCAACGAAGCAATATCTTCTGCTTCAAATGGACCATAAATGTTTAAGTCTGTGCTAACAAATTTTGGAACAGCATGCAAAAACCGTATTAGTTTTGTAGTCTCCTGAACTGTTTTTAATTCTTTCGGTTTTTCTTCTAATGTCTCAATTACCGGAAGATTTGAAGAAAGAACATTAAAAAGAATGTTTTTTCTTGAATTGTTGAATATGCTTAATAATGCATTATAAAATGGCTTTTCTTCTTCCAATAAAGCAGCTGATTGTTTTTGATTAAAACGAGATGAAAATAAGGCTAGCTGAATTATTTTATTTTCCCTTTTTTCATATATTTCCTTTATAATTTTCTTAATATTCTCAATCTGCTTTCTTGTTTTATCTATTTCCAATGTAAATAAAGTTGTTTTCTTGAGCAATTCTTCTTTTTCCTTCATATAATTAATGATGCTTTTAAAGAAGTTCTCATCTATCTTCTGGAGTTCTTTCTCGTATTTTTCCCTTCTTAATATTTCATATAAATTTTCATAAGTGATGATTTCCATGATAACCCCCATTAGATTTAGATAGGTGTTTTTTAAATAGATTTGTATTCTTTAGAGGTTATTTTAGAGAATTTAAGAATTTCATCAAGTCTTTTCCTTCTATTTTAAAACCTGTTTTTTTGCATTCTTGCTCTGTAAACCTATTGATTTTTGACTTTCCTGGATAGATTAGAATTGGAACAGGATCTTTTGAATGCCTTTTCAGCTGATAAGGTGTTGAATGGTCTGAGGTAATGCAAATTAATGTATTTTTAAGTTTTTTAAGAGGGGCAAGCATTTTGTCTATTTTTTCTATTGACTTTATCTTTTGTTTTAGATTTCCTAAATGCCCATATATATCTGGACCTTTAATTTGAACATAAATATTTGTTTTATTATTAATAACTTGTTTTATTTCATTTTTTCTTGACAAAATTTTCATTTTGAAAAGTTTTCCTAGACCTAATTCAATTGGCATATCTGCTATCATTGACCAATTTTTCAGTTTTTTTAGTTTAGGCAATGAGTTTGATGCTCCTCTAATCACAATTGTTTTATCTTTTAGAATTTGTTTTGCTTTTTTTATAAAGTTGTTTAGTTTTTGAGCTGTTTTTCTATCTCCTTTTACTTGTTTTTCTTTTGTCGAAGAGATTGCTTTTGAAATATGAGCTTTTTCTATATATCCTGGATGAGTTGCTGTAATATTTGGAGATGAGTCTTTAATAACCATTACGGCCCTATACCCTATTGTCGGAATTATTTTGATATCTTTGTCTATTTGATTTAGTTTTTTTATTATTTTTTTATTGGGAATATTAGCTCTTTTTCCTATTGTTTTGTTTTGAATATACATGAAGTTACATCTTAAATATACATTTTTTGGATTTATTTTTAGGTTAACTCCTAATGCTTCAAGAACACCTCTGCCTGGATAAAGTTTTTTTGGATAACCTAATATCATAAACTGAGATAAGCCAGATTCTGTTGCAAGACCTTTAACAGGATACATTAAACCTGTAAGAGAGTTTTTTGCAAAAAAATCCAGATTAGGATGTTTTGACAATGCTAATGATGTTTTTGTTCCTATATCTGATAATCCATCCAGAATTATTATCACCTTTTTCATACAAACATTTAAATTTGATGATTATATAAAGTTTTTTATGTTTGAAATAAAGAAAATTCCAGAGGATTTTAGAGTAAAAGAAATCAGCAATTTGGAAATCAAGGATAAAGGGAATTTTACATACTTTTTAGTAAAAAAGACAAATTGGAGCACTTTAAACTTAATTGGAAAAATAAGCGAAAGATTAAGATTAAGAAGAAAGTTTATTGGAATAGCAGGAAGCAAAGATAAAAATGCTATAACTGAGCAGTATTTTTCTTTTTCAAAAACTCGCAAAGAAAGGGTTTTAGGATTAAAAATAAGAGATGTTGAGTTTAGTTTTGTTGGTTATGGGGACAAAAGAATTAATCTTGGTGATTTAGAGGAAAATGATTTTATTATAACGATAAGAAATTTGGATAAAAAGATTGAGAAAAAGGTTGATAGAATCAAGAATTTTTTTGATGAGCAAAGGTTTGGAATAAACAAGCTAAATCATTTGATTGGCGGATGTTTAGTCAAGAAAGATTTTAAGAAAGCATGCGAGTTGCTTAATTTGGAATTTGTTGGAAATGATTTTATTGGAGCATTGAGAAATATAGACAGAAGATTATTGAGATTTTATGTTCATTCTTACAGTTCGGATTTATTTAATCGGGCTTTAGGATTATTGGATAAAGATTATGGAAAAATTCCTATTTTGGGCTTTTCGACTGAATTTAAAAATGAGGATGTAAAAAAGGTTTATGAGAAAATTTTGGAAGAAGAAGGAATTAAACTAGAGGATTTTAATATCAAGTCAATGCCTGAATTAAACAATGAAGGGGGTGAAAGAGAAATGTTTGCAGATGTAAAAGACTTTAAGATTTTAGATTTTGACAAAGATGAGTTGAATGAAGGCAAGTTTAAAGAAATTATTGGTTTCAGATTGGGAAAAGGAGACTATGGAACTTTGGTTGTAAAAGAGTTTGTTTCATAAAATTTATAAGGTTCTTTTATATCTTATTTTAGGGGGTGGAAAATGAAGGTAAATGAGAAAAGAGAAGGAAATTCTATTAAGATTATTGGGGGGAGGACTTATGCTACGCCAGAAATGGCAAAAGAAAGATATGAAAAGATAATTGAATTATTAAATGAATCTGGCATGAATATTGAAAGGAATTCTTCTACTGTTAATGGAGAAGATATTGGACTTACTATTCGAGGAATAATCAGCAATGAAGAGCTATATGAGAAATTCAAGCAAAGTTTAGAGTCCTTATAATTTTTATTTCTAAAAGTTTATAAATGTTTAAATTAGGCATAGTTCTATGTTCAAGTTTTTGAAAGAGAAATTAAAAAACGCAGTAGAAATATTCAGCAAGAAGGCTGAAGAAGGGGCTAAGGAAGAAATTAAAGAGGAAATTAGGGAAGAGATTAAAGAAGAAAAGCCCAAGAAAGAAGTAAAAGAGAAGAAACAAGAAAAAATTGAGAAAAAGGAAGAAATTGTTATAGAAGAGAAAGCTGAGGAAAAACCAGAAATTAAAGAAGATAAAAAAGGATTTTTTGAGAAAATAAAGGATAAGTTCAAGAAAAAAGAAGAAATTAAAGAAGAAAAAGCTGAAGAGAAACCAGAGATAAAAGAAGAAGCTGGAGAAAAGAAGGGATTTTTTGAGAAAATAAAAGAAAAGATAACTACTGTCAAGATTTCTGGAGACAAGTTTGATGAATTATTTTCTGAATTGGAAATTGTTTTATTAGAGAATAATGTTGCTGTTGAAGTTATTGACAAGATAAAAGAAGATTTAAACAAAAGTTTGGTTGAAAGGCAGATTAAAAGGGGAGAGGTTGAGAAAGAAATCAAAGAAAGTTTAAAAGAAAGTATAAGCAAAATTTTAACTGTTCCAAGACTTGATTTGTTAAAATTAGTGAAAGATATCAGAAAAGAAAATAGACCTGCAGTTTTTATAATTTTGGGTTATAATGGCACAGGAAAGAGTTTAAGTGCTGCGAGATTAGCTAATTATCTTAAGAATAAAGGTCTAAAGCCATTATTAGCTGCTGGAGATACTTTTCGTGCTGCTGGAGTTGCTCAGACTGAGGAATATGCAAAGAAAATTGAAGTTCCTGTAATAAAACATCAAATGGGAAGTGATAGTTGTGCTGTAATTTTTGATGCGATTAGTTCAGCAAAGGCTAAAAACTATGATATTGTTATTGCTGATACAGCTGGCAGAATTCACTCAAATGCAGACTTAATGGACGAGCTTAAAAAAATTGTTAGAGTAAATAAGCCCGATTTAAAGATATTAGTTTTGGATGCTTTAACAGGAACAGATATAGTTGAACAAGCAAGAAAATTTGATGAGGCTGTTGGAGTAGATGCCTTGATAATCACTAAGGTTGATGCATATGAGAAAGGGGGGGGAATTTTATCTGGAACTTATATCTTAAAAAAACCAGTTTTATTTTTTGGTGTTGGGCAAGGAATGAGTGATTTTAAGGAGTATAACCCTGAAGAGGTTTTACAGAATTTAGGATTGGGTGAAGAGAAACATTAGGCAATCTCCACTCTCTTACGTTTTCATTATACTTATATCTTATCCTATGACCTTCTAAATTTTTATCTATAATGTTACATCTATTCAATATACTTAAAGGTTTAACTAGCGATCCTCTTGGACAATTTATTATTTTTATTAAGTCGTAGATATCAAAATTTTTAAGATCTTTTATTAAATTGAATAATGTCTCTATTTTTGGATCGTCCCTTTTTTTGTAATAATATTTCTTAAGTCTATTCTTAGCTTCATTTAAACCCTCAACTTTTCCTTTAAAACCAAAAATATGCTCTTTTAATTTTAACCATTTAAAAGTATTCTTTTCAAAATAAGATAACATCTTTATCCTTTCATCTTTATTAAGTAGCTTGTTAAATTCGAAGGCATATAATCTATGCTTTTTCTTATCTTTTCTAGTTGAAAAGTGTAATCCTATGCCCCCATTTTTTAATATCTTAGCTAAATCATCCCTGAATCTTTTGCTAACTACACCAAAGGATATATTCCCATCATTGTTCATTCCAGCTTCGAAGGTCATAGCTCCAATCGCAAATGCTTTTTGAATATAAAAAGAACTTCTTCTTATCTTCATTGGTTCTCTTACTTTATATTGTTTAGAACCAGCTTTAAATTCAAAAAATCTATTTAGATATCTAGCCATAATTGCATCTTTGAATTCTATTGTCCAGCTATTTCTTTTTCTACGCGACTTTTCAATTTTAATTGTTTTGTTAAAATAATTTTTAATCCATCTTTGCAATGCTTGTAAATTAGATAAATGTTCTTCCTCCCAACATATCTTATTTTCCCTACCTAAGTAGCCATCTGCACAAAATGCCCCAATAATCTTAGCTAGATCCTCATCTAATATTGCTTTTACATTTGGGTTTTGAGCATGATACCTTTCTATTGTTAGTTTGGTTATTGAATTTAAGATTCTTCTTTTCTGTTCATTAAATTGTTTCTTATTTATATCAAAGTCATTCTTCCATATATCTAAAAGTTTTTTAAATAAAACCAAAGGAACATATTCTTTGAAATAAATTCCTTTATAAATTTGAATAAATTTTTCTAAACAATAATCGTTTTTATTGCATTTAAATTCGATTTCTTCAATTTCCAATATTTTAAGGATTCTTTTTAATTTTTTACATGAGGGGATGAATTTATTCTCTTCGATCTTTTTCCAATTACTTCCCGAAGTTTTGCTAGTCTTTTGAAGAAAATATTTTTTAAGTCCCAATTTTTCTCTTTTATTTTTAATCAAAAACCCGAATAGTAAAGGATTAGTTTTTTCTGAAAATTTTATATTAATCCCTAATTTATCAACTATTTTATTAAGTAGATCATACCTTTTGTATTTTTTATTTAACTGCTTAAGTAAATAACTAACCTCTTTTTTAAGATTTTTTCCGCTAGCTAAAATCCAAGCTTTTCTATAGGTATCTTCATCTTTGTGAAGTTGGAATAAGTCTAATATTACTTTGTTATTTTTCAAGTAGACCTCCAAATCTTTGAGTCACTTTAATTCATTTTTTAATAATTACAGTTAAATCGTCCCCAACTTTTAATTTCCACTTCTTTACTATCTTTTTAGGTAGAGTTATCACAAAACTATGCCCGGTTTTCCATATTTTTGTATCAATTTCTCGTCTCATTTGATATATACTTTGTAAATACTTTTAGGTATATAAATATTTATATACTTGAGTATATGTTTATAAAGCTAGAAAATAACATTTATAAATAATCCCTTCGTAGAATAGAAAATGGTATTGGAGAAATTAGGAGAGAGCTTAAAAAATACATTGTCTAAGATAGCTAAAGCAATATTTGTTGATGAAAAACTGATAAATGAGCTAGTAAAAGATATTCAAAGAGCATTATTGAGCGCTGATGTTAATGTTAAATTGGTATTTGAATTAAGCAAAGAAATTAAAGAAAGGGCATTAAAAGAAAAAGCTCCATCAGGATTTGAGCAAAAGGAGCATTTAATTAAGATTGTTTATGAGGAATTGGTTAAGTTTACGGGTGGAGAGAAAGCAGGAATAAATATTGTCAAGAAAAAACCATTTAAGATAATGCTTGTCGGAACTTTTGGTAATGGAAAGACGAGTTTTGCCGGTAAACTTGGTAAATATTATTTAAAAAGGGGATATAAAATTGCTACATTAGGTTTAGATGTCCATAGGGCTATGGCTCCTCTACAATTAAAGCAAGTTTCTGAACAAGCAGGTATAAAATGCTTTATTAATGAAAAAGAAAAAAATCCATTATAAATTTATAATCAATTTAAAGAAGATTTAGAGAAGTTTGATATAATTATAATAGATACGGCTGGTAGAGATTCTGTTGATGAAGAATTAATTAAAGAGATAAGGGAATTAAATGAAATAATTAAACCAGATGAAAATTTGCTTATAATAGGAGCAGATCTTGGACAAGGAAGTAAAGAAATTGCCGAAACTTTTCATAAAAATTGTGGGGTTACTGGGATAGTTATTACTAAATTAGACGGAACTGCAAAAGGCGGAGGTGCACTTACAGGAGCTGCTGTTACAAAGGCAAAGATCAAGTTTATTGGAGTTGGAGAAAAAGCAGAAGATTTAGAAGTTTTTAATCCAGAGGGTTTTATTTCCAGGTTATTAGGAATGGGTGATATAGAGGCATTATTGGAAAAAGCAAAAGAAGCTGTAACAGAAGAAAAAGCAGAAGATATAAAGAAAAAATTTTTGAAAGGAGAATTTAATTTAATTGATTTGTATGAGCAGATGGAAGCAATGTCCAAAATGGGGCCTTTAAACAAGATAATGGAAATGATTCCTGGAATGAGCCAAGTAAAATTACCAAAAGAATTATTGCAGGTTCAAGAAGATAAATTGAAAAGATGGAAATTTGCAATGATGAGCATGACAAAAAAAGAATTAGAAAATCCTGATTTGATTGATAGTTCCAGAATGCAAAGAATAAGCAAAGGAAGTAGTGTTAATGTAAGCGAGATAAGGGAATTATTAAAGCAATACAAGCAAGGGAAAAAGTTGATGAAGATGTTTAAAGGGGGGAATGAGCAAGATATGGGTAAATTAATGAAAAAATTCAAAGGGAAAATTCCCAAGGGTTTTGGGTTTTAAGCTATTGGTCTTGGCCAGAGTTCAATTGTTTTACCATTATAATTTATTTTTCTAGCTCTCTCATTTTCTATAGCTTCTCCAGCAAAATAATCTGTCTCTTTCACTACACTTATAGCAAATCTGGCAGCTTCGCTTACTGAACAAAAAGGAGTTTGAATTTCATTTCTAGAATAAGGCAAGGTTTTAATTTCTTGAACATTAAATGTATTTAAGAATGATTTTTCAGGTTGAGGTAGTTTCTCTTTATGTAAAGCTTCTTTAACACTTATTCCTGTAATATCTTCAATTCCCATTTAATTTTTATGATTAATAATGTTTAAAAAGATTATGGTTGTGCAAAATAATCATGGAAATATATAGAGGAGCAGAAGCTGTTTTGCATTTAGAAGGAGATAAAATAATCAAAGAAAGAGTCAGCAAGAGCTATAGAATAAAAGAGATTGATGATAAAATAAGAAAAATTTGCACAAGAAATGAAATAAAATTATTGAATAAAGCTAATTTGTTGATAAATACCCCAAAGGTTCTTGATGTCAATGAAGAAAATAAGAGCATAGTACTTGAGAATATTGATGGAAAAAGAGTAAGAGATGTTTTAGAAAGTTTAAGCGAGAAAGAAAGGGAAAATATATGCATAGAAATTGGGAGAAATATAGCTGTATTGCATAATAATTCAATAATACACGGGGATTTGACTACAAGCAATTTTTTATTTAAAGAAAAAATATATTTTATTGATTTTGGATTAGGTTTTTTTTCAAATAAAGCAGAAGATAAGGCTGTTGATCTGCATTTGCTTAAACAAGCATTAAACAGCAAGCATTTTAGAATTGTTGAGGAGAGTTTTAATGCTGTTTTGAAAGGATATAAAGAAAAAAACAATGATTTTGATAAGATAATGGAAAGATTGAATAGGGTTGAAAGCAGAGGCAGATATAAAAGAAAAGGTTTTTAAATTTACTATAATTCTTCATATTTATAGCCCTGTCGTATAGCGGTCAAATTTTTTTAACAATGGTAAAAAAAGACTAGGTATATAGCCCTTTGGAGGCTGTGACCCAGGTTCGAATCCTGGCAGGGCTAATTTTAAATACAAATCTTTATAAATAAATGATTTAATAGAAAATAAATTCGAGAGATAGGCTAGCAATGCGAGCTTATACTGGAGAAATAATTCTCTCGATATTATAAAAAAATGGCAAGGATGTATTCAAGGAAAAAAAGAAAGCATGGAAGCAAGAAACATAATAAGAAAGATATACCTAAATAAGAAAAAAATAAAAATA
>CAZHCT010000001.1:33112-53004 GCA_964531355.1 Candidatus Woesearchaeota archaeon
CGGCGGTTTTCTTATTCTCGTTTTCTCTTTGATGTTTGTCCTTCTCTGGTTTTTCAAAAAGCGCGGTGATTGAACGGCAAGAGTATATTCGCGCAAAAAAGGCAAGCATGGAAGCAAGAAGCCTATTAAGAAAGCTATACCTGGATGGGTTAGATATGATGCTAAGGAAACAGAGGCATTAATTGTTAAATTAGCCAAGACAGGAAAGACAACAAGCGAGATTGGCTTGATATTAAGAGACAGCTATGGTGTTCCAAGCGTTAAAAATATAACTGGAAATAAAATCACCAAGATATTAGAAAAAAACAATTTAAAACCAAAATTGCCTGAAGACATAGTTGCCTTAATCAATAAAGATATTTTGATAATGAAGCATTTAGAAGCTAATAAGCATGATATGGCTGTTAAAAGAGGACAAATAATTACAGAAAGCAAGATAGACAAGCTTGCAAAGTATTACAAAAGAACTGGAAAATTATCCAAAGACTGGATTTTTGACAGAACAAAAGCAAAGACATTCATAAGCTGAATATTGGGGGAAGTTTTATGCATGATGAATTTATATTTTCTTTAGAGAATATAGCAAAAAGATTGAAAGAAGCAGACAAGCCTATAAAAATAATAACACATTTAGATTGTGATGGATTAAGCGCTGCTTCAATTATGATAGCTGCATTAAGAAGAGAAGACAAGAAGTTTTCTGTTTCTGTTGTAAAGCAAATAACAGAAAATGCATTAAAAGAAATAAGCAATGAGCATTATGAAATCATTGTTTTTTTAGACCTTGGTTCGGGATGCGCAAATTTGATTAAAGATAATCTGAAAAAAGAGATATTTATTCTTGATCATCATATGCTTGGAGAGAAAAGCGATTTGATTCATGTTAATCCGCATATGTTTGGGATTGACGGCAATGCAGAGATTTCCGGAGCAGGCATTTCTTATTTATGCGCCAAGCTAATGAATAAAAAAAATATTGATTTAGCGCATTTAGCAGTCATAGGAGCGATAGGGGATATGCAGGAAAACAAGGGTTTTTCAGGGATTAATAAATCGATTCTAGATGATGCAGTAAAGATTGGAAAGATTGAGGTAAAAAATGGACTGAGAATGTTTGGAATGCAAACCAAGCCAATTCATAAAGCATTAGAATACAGCACTGATTCTTATATTCCAAATGTAACGGGAAATGAAGCTGGAGCAATTGAGTTTTTGAAGGAATTAGGAATAAATTACAAGATAGATGATGAATACAGGAAGATTGTTAATTTGAATGAAGAGGAAATGAAGAAATTGATTACAGGAATAATACTTAGAAGATTAGGAAGCGAGGATAATCCTGATGATGTTTTAGGTCCGATTTATCTGCTTAAAGAAGAAAATGAGGAAATGCCTACAAAAGACGCTAAGGAATTTGCCACTTTATTAAATTCATGCGGAAGATTGTTGAAGCCGAGCTTGGGAATTGGAACTTGCTTGGGGGACAAGAAGGCAAAAGAAGAAGCAATTGAATTATTAATTAATTATAAAAGAGAATTGATAAGTTCTTTAGATTGGTTTTACAAGAACCGGAAGAAAAATGTTTTAGAAGAAGAGGGTTTTGTGATAATCAATGCAGGAGACAATATAAAGGATACATTAATTGGAACTTTACTGAGCATGATTGCAAAATCTAATTTTTACAAGGATGGGACAATAATAATCGGGATGGCTAATACTTTAGATAATAACATAAAAATCAGCTTTAGATTAGCTGGAAGAGTAAAAAATATCAGATTAAATGAAATTGCCAGCAATATTGGAAAGATGATTGGAGAAAGCGCTGGTGGGCATGTTTTAGCTGCCGGGATGGGCATACCTATTGAGAAAGAAGAAAAATTCATAGAAAGCGCAATTAATCTGCTAAAAAGAGCAAGAATTGAGGAAATAGTTTAAATAGAAAGGTTTATTAATTATATCTAAGAGAAAAATAAAAATGGTTGAAGAAATAAAGAAGAAGAAAAAGAAATGGTATACTATTTTAGCCAGCAATGACTTTAACAATGTTGAAATAGGAGAAACTTTAACATTTGAGGTTAAAAATATGATAGGAAAAAATGTAGAGGCTAACCTGGCTAATTTAATCAATGATATAAAAAAGCAAAATGTCAAGATTGTTTTTAGGATTATAAATGCTGCAGGGGATAAGCTGAATACTAAATTTGTATCTTATAATCTATTGCCTTCTTATATAAGAAGAGTTGTGAGAAGAGACAAGGAAAAGATAGAGGATTCTTTTATATGCATGACTAAAGACAATATAAAAATAAGATTAAAGACATTAATGATAACCAAAGACAGGACAAAACACACTATTTTAACAAGAATAAGAAAAGAGTCTAGAGACGTAATAATCGAGGAAATTAAAAAACTTGATTTTTTAGATGTTTTAAAAGATATAGCCATGAATAAATTCCAGAGAAGCTTGAAGGATCACATAAAAAAAATATATCCTTTGGGCATATGCGACATAAAAAATCTTGAGATAATATAATGCCTAAGCCTGTTATTGACTATAAAAAATGCAGCGTATGCGAAACATGCATTGAGGTTTGCCCTGTTAAAGTTTTTTTCAAGCAAGGGAAAAAAGTAATTGTTAAAAGTCCTGATGAATGCATTGGATGCATGGCCTGCGAGAGTTCTTGCGAGCAAAAAGCGATTAAAGTTTTGGATTAATGTTAAGTAAACCTTAAAAGTATACACTTTGCATTATTTCTTAATGAATATAAATCAAAAACAATAAATATTTAAGATGGAAAGTTATTATACTAAAAAACTAAAATGGTCATAAAAAATTTGGGGTGGTTAAGTAGTATTTGGAGAATAACAACTGTTAATCCTTTAGCCAATACATTAGAAGATAGACATATAGCTCCTTTTCCTGAAGAAATTCCTAATCGGCTTATCCAAATGTATTCTAAAGAAGGAGATTATATATTAGACCCATTTTGTGGAAGTGGTACAACTAACTTCATGGCAGTTAGGCTAAGAAGAAAAACAATTGGTTATGATCTTGAACCTAAACATATTGATATGGCTAAAAAAAGATGTAATAATATAGGAATATTTCATTGTAAATCTTCTGAAAAGATGGATGAATTATATAATGATAGTATTCAACTTTGTATAACTAGCCCACCTTATTTACACTTAAGGAGATACTCAGAAAATCCTGAAAATATAGGAAATCATCCTAATCCTTATCCAGCATTAACAAATGTATTTAAAGAGGTATATAGAGCATTAAAAAGAGACGGATATTTTTGCTTAAATGTTTCTGATGTTCCAAGAGAAGATAAAAAACATTTTACAACCTTTCCTTATGATTTAATTTATGCTTGTAAAAAGATAGGATTTAAATTTAAAAATAGTATTATCTGGGATAAGGATATTATGATAAGAGATTGGAATATAAAATATCAAAAATTGATGGAAAATCACGAATATATATGGATATTTCAAAAATGAAAGAAAAAATAAATTTACCGGAAAATTCAAGACCCTTAATTTTAATCGGAGATGTAATTGAAAGATTAAAAGACATTCCTGATAAATCTATTAATCTTATTGTAACCTCTCCGCCTTATTGGGGACAAAGAGATTATGGAATAAAAGGACAAATTGGAAATGAACAAACATCTGAAGAATACATTACAAAAATGTTAAATGTTACAGATGAATTAAAGAGAGTTTTAACTGATGATGGGGCATATTTTTTGAATATTGGTGATAAATATACTGATAAAAACCTACAAATGATACCATTTAGATTAGCAATAGAAACGCAAAAAAGAGGCTGGGCCATAAGAAATGTTTTAATATGGCAAAAAACAAATGCAATGCCTTCATCAATTAAAGATAGATTCTCTAATGTTTATGAACCTATATTTTTATTTGTAAAGAAACCTAATGGATACTTAACACCCGAATATTATTTTGATTTAGATTCTATTCGAGTTGCGCACAAAACCAATGGAGATACTAATGGAAAAAAACATCAACAAAAAACTTTATTGATGGAAGATGAAAATAATGAGTTTGGATTGCCATTAACCTTATCTATTGAAGAATATAAAAAATTGAAAGGTAAAATAAATGGTAATGGATATAATGGTAAATTTAAAAATACCAATAAAATAAATCTTGGAGCTTCTCCTGGTGCAAGATTATCTGTTAATGGAGAGTTTTATTCACTACAAAGAAAACATAAAATAGATACTAATTTAGAATTAGAAATAATTAATTTTATAAAAGATTGCAGAAAAAAGAAAGGAATTTCAAGTAAAAAAATAGATAAATTATTTGGATATAAAGATACTGCTGGACATTGGTTTAGGATAGATAGGGGTGGTAGATGTTTACCTAAACCAGAAGATTGGTTTAAACTTAAAGAAATTTTAGAAATTAAAGAAGAAAAATATGATAAAATTATGACAGAAGAACATTATGTTTTACAAACAGTAAAACCTCATGAATTAGGAAAAAATCCGGGAGATGTTTGGGATTTTGCAACAGGAAAATTGCAGGACTCACATTTCGCAATATTCCCTGAAGAATTACCTCGAAGGGTAATAATGGCATGTTGTCCTAAAAATGGGATTGTTCTTGATCCATTTGCTGGAAGTGGAACAAGTTTGAAAGTAGCAAAAGAGCTTAATAGAAAATCTATTGGAATAGAATTACAAAAAGATTATTTGAAAATTATTGAAAAAAGATGTGGAACTATCAAAATTTTATAATTCATCTAAACCTAAATAATCATTAAGTAAATCTTTTGAGGGTGGTTTTGGATAAATTATTTTTATTCTACTTGGTTTATCTTTTAGATTTTCAAATTTCTTTGCATCTTTATATAAAAATCGAATATCCCCTCTCGAACTTAAACGATTTAATTCTTGAGTATGCTTTCCAGAATTAATACAATTACCATAAGTAGATTTTAATAAACCATTAGGTATAGAGAATAATACAATTATTTTAGGTAAATCTTCTGAATTGTTATGTATGATTTGAATTACATAAGTTAAACAAATTTTATTGTTTGAATAAATTGTTGGTAGGCTCGGGATGAAAGGGTAATCATTGCCTGTTTTTGTTTGAGTAATTGCATAAGTAGTTTGATTTTGTGCAATTTGTATTTTACCTTTGAAATCAGCAGGATTTGAATCGATAGCAGTTTTTACTTCAAGATGAACAAAAGCATCTGGTGTTTCGAACATTAAATCAGATCCGATTGGTGAAGAATTAACCGCAAATAATCTATACTGACCAAACAAATTATGAACGACTCTTTCTGCCCCTTTATCTAATTCTGATGCCTTATCATAAGCTTCTCTACTTGTTGTTTTAAAAATTTGTAACCAATCTTTCTTAATCTCATTCTTTGATTTTAATCTTTCAAGAAACCACTGAATATTTTTATCTACAAAAAAGTAAATTTCTTCAAGATATCGTTTTTCAATGGATTCAATTTCTTTTGCGTCCATATTAAGAATATAATCTTTAACATATTTATAAAACTATTGAAAAAGTTTATAGAGATATTATTGTATCTACTCGCTGAAGACCTGACAAAATCGAATTAAGAAAGTTTTATAAATAATTTTTCTTTAAGGTTTTTTAAGCCTCGGTAGCTCAGCTAGTAGAGCAACTGATAGAAATAGTTGAACCTTGTAACTAGCAAGAGAGCAGTAGGTCAGGAGTGCGAATCTCTTCCGAGGCTTTTTTATTTAGATAATTTTAAAAAGTTTGAATTGTTTTAATTGTTGTGGGCTCATAGTCTAGATTCTTTAAAAAGATGGACAATGGCATGATGCTTCGTTGACGTCGAAGAGGTCCCCAGTTCGAATCTGGGTGGGCCCATTACCAAAAAGCTTAAATATGCTTATAATATTCAATAATAAGTTATAATAATTAATAAATTTAATAATAATTTATAATAAAAAGTAATAAAATATAATATCTGGAAAAAAGAGGATGCCTAAAGTAATCGTCGGTTTAGATGAAAAAGAGGATTTAGAATTAGATGTATATAAAGCAAAAAATAGGCTAAAAAGCAAGGAAAAGGCAATAAAAAAAATAATAAGGGAATTTCTAAATGTCAAAAAAGGGCAAGTAACAGCTTTTGTTATTTTAGGAATAATTCTTGTTGCTTCCATTGTCGGATATGTTATAGTAAAAAATTATATTTTTAAGCAGCCAGGAGAGGTTACAGTTCCTATACAAGCGAGCAATATTAATTCTTATATTGAAGATTGCATTAAAGAAGTTACATTGGAAGGAGCTGGTTTATTGGGAAGCCAGGGAGGTTTTATTGATGTCAAGGATGATGCTAGTTTTGCTGATCCTTTGGGAAGCGCATTAAGAATATTTCCTTCTGGAACAAGCAGAGTACAGTATTGGTGGTATATAACTCAAAATGGCATTGAGAATATAAGAGTGCCAAGCATTAACAGCATGCAGGAAGAATTAAAAAATTATATTGAGAAAAATTGGAGATGCAATTTGAATGTTTTTAAAGATCAAGGCTATGAGTTTGAGTTCAGCAGGGCAAATGCAAGCGTTGAGATAAATGACAACAATATTTTGGTAAATCTAAATATGCCAGGAACTATCAATTACAAAAATTCTGAGTTTAAGTTAGAGAAGTTTTCAAGCAAGGTTGATATAAGCTTAGGAAGACTTTATAGTATTGCAAGAAAGATTTTTGAATATGAGCAGAAAAATAATTTTTTAGAGGAAAATACGATAGATTACATGGTTGTGTATGATGAAATTCCCTATTCTGGAATTGATTTTGACTGTTCGCCTAAAATTTGGACCAAAACAAAGGTTATTGAGGATTTTAAGGATATATTGGAAATAAATGTACCAATGAATTCTATCAAGGGAACTAATTTTGAGCTAAAAGAAAAATATTATATCAAGGATGTTGGGATAAGCGATAAGAATACTGATGTTTCATTTATGTACAGCAAAGACTGGCCTTTTTTAATTGATATAAGCCCTAATGGAGAAGTGTTAAAAGGAGATTCTTATAATACAGGAGTTGGAAGATTTTTAACTCAGTTTTTATGCTTGAACAGCTATCATTTTGTTTATGATATTAAATATCCTGTTTTGATCAGCTTGGATAAAAATGGATATATATTTCAATTTGCCTTGCAGACTGTAATAGATAATAATCAAGCCAGGAAAAATAGAATAGATGTAAACTATGCATATGATACAGAAAGTAAAATCTGCGATAAAAAGATAACAGATCTAAATGTATATACCTTAAAATATGATCTAAGTAATAATTTAATCCCTGTGAATAATGCAAAAATCTCATTTAAATGTTTAGGAACTAGTTGTGATATAGGAGAAACAGACAGAAACGGATTATTAACAGAAAAATTCCCTCAATGTATGAATGCTCAAATAATCGCTGAAAAAGAGGGCTTATTCAGAACAGAAGATACAATTACAACAACAAAACCAGAAACTATAAATCTGCTTATGGATCCAATATATAAAATAAATTTCACAGTAAGATTAATAAATAAAAATGGAAATATAAGAGATTTATATCAAGATGAAACAGCTTTCATAGAAATGCAAGATATAGAAAAAGGATATGCAACTACATCAGTTTATCCTAGCTCATCTATTGAATTAATAGATGGTAAATATTTTGTTAAAATATATATAATAGCAAACAGCACAAGAGGAATAAAACTAGATGAACAGAAAATAGAAAACTGCATAGATATACCTAAAACCGGTATTGCTGGATTATTAGGTGGGACAGAAAAGAAATGTTACGAGACTACTTTGCCTAGCATGACTTTGGATCAAGTAATGATTGGAGGTAATCAATTTGAATTTACAGTTAATAGGGATGAATTATCAAAAGCAAAATCAATTACATTTTATTCTATTTATGATAATTATCCGATGAATATAAATGATGTAAATAAAATAACTGCAAATATAGAGGAGAACAGCAAGAATGAATTTTTCAGATTGCCAGAAATACAATAAACTAAGAATAATAAGCATCTTAATGATTTTACTAGTTTTAACTATGCCTTTTAGTTATGCTGAAGAAATCAAAGGAACCGTAGATGAAACAGTTGAGCAACCGCAGGAGAGAAGTATCGGAGAAGATATTCTGATAAATGTAGATGAATACCAACCCAACATAATTCGTTCTAGTTTATTATCCAAACAAAATATCAATGTTTATGCTTTGCTAAGAGGTACTCCAATAAATCCGAGTATTAAAATTGCAAGAATAAAAAGCATAGACGCAAAAATAGTGAATATAACAACAAAACCAGAAGGAAAAAAACTTAATATTGCAAGCCCAACATATAGAGCCCCCAAAAGAGAAGAGATCAGCTATGATAATATGGGTTATATGGTTATCCCCCTAAGTAAAATGAATGAAGATGAGATGCCCAATGAAATAAAATTATCTGTTAATGCTAGAATACTTTTTGATATCTCTGGAACTTTATTGTATTCAGAATACACAGATGCTTTGCTTGAACAAAGTGAAAATGACTGGTCAAAAGAAATGACTCAGCACCAGTTTTTTGGAGGTTATGTAAGGGCAGATGAAATAAAAGATGACAAAGCAAGTTTTGTATTTTATGATATTGACAAAAATAAAATAAGTTCATTTAGTCTAAAACCTGGAGAGATTAAATCAGTTAATTCATATGCAAGATTGGATAGAACATTAAGTGGTTCTGGTTATTCTGGATTATTTGATAATTTTAGAATTAAATTAGATAGTATAACAGGCATAGGGATAAATGCTCGGTTGTTGATATTTACAAAAGACAATCAAATTAGGGATGTTACAGTAAGAAAAGGAGATAGTTTGTATGATGGAAGCGAATGGTATGTTTATGATATAGTAGAAAAAAGTAAAAAAGATAATGAAAATAATTATGAAGTAGCTCAAATTATTTTAAAGACTAAAAAAGGATTAAATCTTCCTCTAGAAAAGATATTAAGAAAGATTCCTATTGTTAAGGAGGGGGTTAAAGAAACAGTAAAAGTAGAAGAAAAAGTTGAATCAATTTCCAGCAATTCACTTACTCAAGACCAGATATCTAACTATCAAAAAGCAATCAGTGCTTATGAAAAATTACTTAATTATGAAGGAAGCAATGAAGATATAAAAAATAAAAAGATTGAAGCAATGGAGAATATAGCTAGAATATACGGAACTATAGGAGATTATACAAATTCCTTAGCCTACTACAAAAAATTGTTTGATTCTACTACTGATTTAGTAAAAAGAGGCACTTATTCAGCTAGAATTTCAAACATGGAATCAAATCTAAAATCAACAACCGAAACTATATCAGCTACTGACAATGGTGAACAAATAAGTATTCAATTGAGAGAAGTCAACACAATAACCGAGCAAGATAAACCAAAGGCAGATTTAAGAATTGAGAATGGGATTATAACAAAATATGGCGAGGGCGAAGCTCTAATCGGTGGTTGGAGTATCTCAAGTATTACGGATAGAAATAAAATAATTATTAAAAAAATTGTTGAAGGAAAAGAAGTAACAGATAATTTAGAATTAAATAGGGAAAAAATAATAAACGATGAAAATGGAGTAAAACATAATGTATTACTGACAAATATAGACCTCAAACTAGAAGCTCGTATTACAATCACACCTCAAGTTGAGGGAGCAATGACAGAAGCAAATTTCAACTTGCGTCTAACAATAGAAAAAAGACCTAAACTAGAAGATTTTGTCGGTAATTTGGATAATACAATTAATAAAACAGAAAAACTAATTAAAAAACTAGACAATATAATTAAGAATACAGAAAAAATCCAAAATATTTGGACTAAATCTTGTTATGTTACATTTGGAACATTATGGGTTAAAAATCTAGTAACCGGATTCTTAGGTAGTGCGGGAGTAGCAAGAAAGAAAATCTCTGGTGAATGGCATGATAAATATAAAAGAAGCGGTGAAAAGATAAGCTATGATCAATATGTAATAAACCATAAGGGTGAATACAATGCTGATTTAAAAAATGCAGAAACTATTCTTCAGGATATTAAAGAAGGAAAACACAAAACAGCATTTGGTTCTGAATTTGATGGGGTAAGCAATGATAGAAAAGCTGATGCATATTGGGAAAGGGGAATGTTTAAAGATAATCCTGAAGATACATGGTCTGCATATATTAGTTCTGAACTTGAATTAAGAAAGGAAGCTATTTATGATGATATGGAAAAAATAAAAACACCTGAAGGACTTGGAGATTATAAGGGGGATGTGGAAGCAATAACAGGAACATTAGATCAAACGAAGTTTGATAATGATAAAGAAAGAATTGTACAGGTTTATTATTGGCTTAGATCAAAAAATGAAAAAACTGATTTCTTTACTGAATTCCAAGGAAAAGACGAGTATACTAAAATGGATGGCACAACTAAAAAAAGTGTAGACCAAGCTATTACAAATCTTCAAATCCAACCAGACCAAAATGCTGTAATCACAGAAGTAAATAAAAGAGATCTTTTTTACAATGAGGCTACAAAAAAATATACTTACCTTAATTTAGATACAGGTCTAAAAATAGGTGATGTACAAGTCCAACCAGATAAATTTTTAGTAATATTCCCTGCTGGAGAAAAAGCAACTGGCTCAGGAATAAATGCAAAAATAACCGATACAACAGCGACATCATTCCAGCATAACCCTTTGCTAACCCAAATTAAAGAAGGAAGAAGCAAAGGCAAAGTTGAAATGATAAGCTTAGATGCTATGTATTATGCCCAGGTAGAAGATTACTTTGCAAGTGGTTTATCAAATAAGATTAGTGTATGGAGAAGAAGAATTGCTAATGAACCTTTAGGCACTGGAAATTTAGTTGGAGAACTCAATGAAGTAATAAGAAATTTAGAAAATAAAAGAAAAGAAAATTCAATAAGTGAAGAGGAAAAACAATTATTAAAAGAATTAAATAGCCTTTCAAACCAAATTCAAAATTGCAATAGGAAATTAGAGTTCAAAACATGGGGAGTAGGTGTTGGAGTCGGCGCAGGATGCGAAAGTTATAAAGTAACTGAAAAAGCACCTGAAGTAATCGGTCCTCAATGCACAGACTTTATGACTCCAACTGATTGCGGAATTTTATTTAATGCATGTGATCCAGTAATCTGTCCAGCCTCTAGATGCAATCTAGCTGGAAGATGGACTGTAAAAAATGTTGTTGAAACCGGGATAGTAGGCAGCACAGTTTTGTGCCTTCCTAATTTTGGACCACCACCTGATAAAGTTTTAGTGCCTATATGCATAACAGGAATATTAGCTGGATTGAAAAATATACAATCTATATTAAAAGGATTTAATGAATGCTTAAAATCAGCAAAGGTAGATGGAAAAAGCTTGGGTATATGCGATAGAATAAGAAATGTTGGCATTTGCGAAATATTATGGAGAGAAGCAATAGCAATCTTCAACATTAAAGGCGGTTTACTAGGATTTATAACAGATAAGATAGCAGGAAAAGCAGAAGGCGGAGCAGAATACAGCAACTTCAAGCAATCTTTGGATAATTCGGTAGGAGCTGTAAGCTATTTTACGCAAAGTTATGCTAAAAATATATTTGCAGCATATTCTGGAAAAGGTTTTGGAGAAATAGGAACAGAAATATGCAAGAGCGCTATTTATGGAAATGTTCCTGGAATTGGAGATTTTTTTGAGCAAGCATTAAAACCAGAAAGCCCTCCTCAGTTTTTTGCATTTTTTGATGAAGCTCCTTATCAAGATGTATTGGAAAAACAAGAAAGCATCTATACTGTGTTTTATCATATCTATGCTGGAGAAAATGAAGATATAATCTACAGTGTTTATATACAAAATGTAGATGAAACAGGAAAACCAATAACCTCCTTTGGCCGTGTTTATCTAGTTCCAAATAGAAGATTGGATGCAGGACAATTTGCAGATGAAAACCTGGAAAAAGTTTTCTTTTCAGGATATAACCAAATATGCGTTGAAACCAGCACAAGCTTAAAAGGAAAAAACACAGTATGTGGATTTGGAAAAGTAACAACTGATTTTGGAATAAATTGGTTGAACGATGCTTATACAGCACAGGAAGCATCAAAGAAAATAAACACCAAAGAACAATGTGTTTCAGAAACAGGAAGAGTTACAAATATAGAATATGCAGGTGGAACTCAATTTACAGGTTCTAGTTTAACAGTAATTCCAGAAGCAGCTGTTGGAGCTGTTTCAACTGGATTAACACAAACGGGAATTGTAAGAACATGCTCTGCTTATGATCCAGATGTTGGCACTGGCAAAGATGAATGGAAACCTGTTGGAAGCTGCGGCACAGATGAGCTAGGCAGAAATTTAGGACAATGCTGGTTATATGCACCTGCTTTAAGTGGATTAATCAAAGACACAACACGAGAAGCAACAGTAAATCAAAATCTAAAAAATACTGCAGAAGAATTAAATAAAGAAATTCCCGGGATGGTTAATTGTAAATATAGTGATTTAATAAGCGCTATTCAATCAGCAACATATTCAAATAAAATAGAAGAAATTAAAAATAAACTTACTGGCTGCGGTCTTAGTAATGAAGAAAATGCAAATATCTGGTTTGAGATTGGAAAGTTTTATGAGAGAGTTGCTGTTGGGATAATAAAAGGACAAATAATAGTATCCCCAGAAAACCTTTTAAAACAAAAAGGTTTTATAAAAGAACCTGAAAAATTGGAACCTGTGCAAGTTGAAGTAGAGATTATACCCCTTTCAGAAGAAGTTAAAGATAAAACTGCACCAACTACAACAATAAAAGTAGAAGGAACTAAAGGAAATAATGATTGGTATACTTCAGATGTTACTGTAACTTTGACTTGTGAGGATAAAGATAATCAAGGTAATGTAGTTTCTAATGGTTGTGATAAAACTTATTATTCTAAAAGGGGCGAAGATATTGCTTCTATTTATACCAATCCTATAATTATTTCTGATGAAGGCTCTATTGAATTTTTTTATTATAGTATTGATAAAATAGGAAATCGTGAAAGCTACAATGGATTTGATAGACTTATAACAATGAAAATAGACAAAACTAAACCTGGGATCATGGTTGATAAAATTTCTTCTAATGTTGGTTCTATAGCCATAGAATTTGTTGTAGTAGATAAATTTTTATCAGAGGCTAAGTGTGATTTTAGATTAAGTAGTACTTCCGATTGGATACCTTCATTAGATACGAAGCTGGATACAAACACTAAAGTTCAGACAGATGGTTATTATAAAGATACTTGTGTGGTATCTAGTGTTGGTACCGGTTCTTATGATATAAAAATAAGTGTAACTGATCAAGCTGGTTGGTCTGAAGAAAAAATAATTGAAAAGGTTTCTTTGCTTTAAGATGAAATCTAAATCTCTAAAACAAAAATTATTTTACTTAATCTTGATAGATATAGTCTTTTTAGTTTTAGCTTTTTCTTTGCTAATTTTCACCAGAAGTTATATTTATAATTCTTTAAATGCAATTCAAGGTTATCAAGGAAACATAGAACAATTGCAGCAGGATGTTGAAGCAAATACAAGTTTAATCTTGAATTATGAAGGAACATTAAGCTCATTGGAAAAAATATCAAACAAGGCATTAACACTTGCTTTTATTATTTTTCCTTTAATTTTGTTTTTATTATTTACATTTTCGCAATATTTAAGCTGGAAATTGATAAAAGAGAAAAATTTTATAAAAGATTTTAAGAAGGATTTTTTAAAGTTTTTAATTGGAAATCTAATATTGTTTATTATTTTATCTGCTTTAATTTCTTTTTTAAGGTTTAATTTGATTTTATTGTTTATCTTAATTTTTATTTGGTTTTTTGGTTTAATTGTTTATTATCTCAATTTTGAAAATTTAAAGAAGATTAGATTAAACATCAAAACTTTTCTTTTGATATTTTTATTGTTTATAATCTGCTTAATAATATTATTTATATTTTTATATACTCATATCAAGGTAATTGCAAATGACAAGAATTTCTGGTTTTTATTATGGCTAATATTATTTTTGCCTTTAAAGGGATTAATGAAGATTTTTCTTAATCAAGAATCCATTTCCAGAGCGGAATAAACTTAATTTTTTTATTTTTTATTTTTTCTTCTGCTTCATAATCCCAAGTTATTATAAATAGATTGCCGCATTTCAATTCTTTGCTTGCTTTAATCAAAGAATTAATTTCCCTTTTTCTAACTTCGGGTTCAGAAAGATCATAACAAACCTGGAAAATCTGTTTTATTTTTTCTCCTTCTTTAATAACAAAATCAGCTTCTTCTTTTGTTGCTGCCTTAAAATAAAATATTTCCCCTTTTTTCCTCAAGAGCTCCAAAAAAACTGCATTTTCCATAATTTTTCCAAGATTTTTTGAAAAATTCATAGAAGAAAAATTTACTAGTCCGGTATCATTTATAAAAATCTTAGGTATAGAAAGCTCTGTTTTTTTCATTGAATAAGAAAATTTTTTTAAAAAGAATGAAAAAAAAGCATCTTCTAAATATGAGGCATATTCATATAAGGTTTTTTTGCTAACTTTTATGTTTTGAGATTTTAATGTATTGAAAATATTATGTATTGAAAATTCTTTTGCAAATGAAGAAATCATGTTTTTTATTAAAAACTTTATTATAAAAACGTTTTTAATTTTATGCCTTTCTATAACATCTCTGAATACAACTAAATCAATATATTCTTTGAAAAATCTCTCAGCAATTTCTTTTTCAATGACAATATTTGGGAACCCGCCATATTTCAAATATTCCCTCAGATAATTTTTAATTTTGTTTTCTTCAGAAGAAGAATAAAAATCTTTAAGTTCAAATTTCCTGAAATTAAGAAATTCCTTAAATGAAAGGGGTAGAATAGAATGTGAAATCGCTCTTCCTCTCAAAGAAGTAGCAATTTCTTTGCTCAAAATCTTAGATGAAGAACCAGACAGAAAAATAACATATTTTTTTGTTTCAAAAATAGTTCTTATGACTTTGTCCCAGTTATCAACACCTTGTATCTCATCAAAGAACAAATATTTCGGCTTTTTTTTGTAATATTCCTCATGAAGGTTGATTGTTTCTAAAATATCATTTGATTTTATATCACTTAATGCCGCATCTTCAAAATCCATAAAAATAAATTCTTCATCACCAATTTTTAATTTGTTTAGAATTAAGTCATACAAAAAATATGTTTTTCCAGCTCTTCTAGGCCCTACTAAGACATTTACAAAATTCTCTGTTAATTCAAAGGCAATTCTTCTTGGAAAAACTTTTGAAGTTTTTATGTTTTCTTTCTTGTCAATAATATACTTTAAAATTATGTTTTTTTCCATATTTTTTATAGGGGTATACTATTTATAAATCTTTCCCCCTAAGAAAAACTAATTATTTATGTCCTGAACAGTTTTCTATACAACTTTTGTCATATTCTTTCCTGCAGTAACCATTTCCAGAGTTGAATAAACTTAATTTAGTCTTCAATTTCATACTGAATATAATCACATACTTATCTAAAAAGTTTCTGATTATAGTCACAGACTTTTAATTTGCAAGTTGAGAATCCATTTTTGTAAGGTAGATCATAGTTCAATAGGCAGAAGAGATTAGGAGGAATAAATTACCATTACATTTCTATCAAAATCGATAAATTTAAATACTTTGTAATGGTAATATAAATATGAGAATCATAAAAAGGAAGAAAGGAAATAATGAATATTTCTATTTGCAGCATTCATTCAGAAAAGGGAATAAAGTTATAACAAAAGAAGAATACCTTGGGAAAGAAATTCCTAAAGATATAGACAAAATTAAGGAAAAAATAGAATACGAATCAAAAAAAGAATTGTATGAAAAGTTAGAGAGAATCAAAGAGAGTTTTCAGAAAGAATGGAAGAAAATCCCTGAATCAGCAAAGGAAAGAGAGAAGGAAGAAATAGCGATAGCTTTTACATATAACAGCAATGCAATTGAGGGCTCAACAATAACCTTGGAAGAAACAAGAGAAATTATTCAAGATAAAATAGCTGTAAACAAGCCTATTAAAGATATTAAAGAAACTGAAGCGCATTCTAAATTATTTCTAAAAATTCTTGATAAGAAAGAAAGACTATCCAAAGAGGCTTTATTGAAATGGCATAAAGAAATTTTTGAGCAAACAAAACAAGATATAGCTGGAAAATTTAGAAATTATCTTGTTAGGGTTGGGGAATATATCGCGCCAGACTGGCAGGATGTTGAGAGATTGATGAACCAGTTCATTAAATTTGTTAATACTGATAAATTAAATAATGTTGAGTTAGCAGCAAGAGCCCATTATCAATTTGAAAAAATACATCCTTTTGGAGATGGCAACGGAAGAATTGGAAGACTGATAATGAATTATCTCTTATGGCATAACAAATACCCTATGCTGATAATTGAATACAAAAAAAGAAACCTGTATTATAAAGCATTGCAAAAAGATGAAGAAAAATTTGCTGATTATTTCTTGAGGAGATATATTTCTGTTCATAAAAAGAGAATTATTAGTCAATAAAATGGCTGATTTTACCTATACTCATTTATCTCAAAAATAGTCATTAATGATTTTTCTTCTTTGGCTATTGGAAATTCTTCTAGATACAATTCAGTAGCTTCTTTTAGATTAGATACAGCTTCTTCTATTGTTTTACCTTGACTAACTGTTCTGGTTTCAGGGCATTCAGCGATATACATATCTTCTTCCTTATGTATAACTGCGCTAAGTATTTGTTTCATATTGAAGTATATTATTTTTATCTATTTAAATATATCTTTTATGGGTTCTAAATTAATTGGATAAAAGTGCAGGAGACAGGATTCGAACCTGCGTAGCACTAAGCAATAGCTTCTAATGTAAGTCTTCTAAATGCTTAATGAAAACATTTAACTTAGACCATATAAAAACAAGCTCATTGGAATTATTTTTCCTTTAAAGTCTTTTTTAGAGATTGTCCAAACAGATTTTAATTTTCCTATAAATATCTTTTTTTCATTAGCTTTTTCCTGCCATTTGCATTCATACCCGATTAATCTGTCCTTTTCTTTGACTATAGAATCTATCTCTTCATTATTTTTCCAATAAAAAATGTTTTTGTGTTTTCTAAAGAGATGCGAAGCAAGAATGCTTTCAGCTATCACACTCTCCTTTTCTTTGATTTTTGTCAAACACCATCCTTCAAAGATATGGAAATATAATGGGTCTATAAAATGGATTTTTTTATTTTTCCCAAATTTTATCAAAGCTGTATTAGGATCTATGAAATAAGAGAGAAGCAAGACTGAAAGTTCAGACAGCACGTGAAGATAAGAATAAACTGTTTTTGGGGACTTTATGCTTATTTCCTTTGAGATATTCTCCCAACTAATTGCAGATGGAATTTTTGTTAAAACTGATTTTATTATCTCTCTTGCTATGCTATCATTTTTTCCTATTTTAGCCAAGTCATTTTTTATCCAAGTTAAGTATGTTTCCTTAATGCTCTCTTCAACATACCCTTTTTCAAAGTAAGAATTTATAGACAATGGAAAACCCCCGCAGTTAAAGTAATCCAAAAGCAAAAGGTTCATTTCTTTTAGATATAGAATATCTGAAATATTTCCTCTAAGCTTTTCTGCCAAATCTTTTTTGATAATATCAACAAATTCTTTAAAAGAAAGGGGCCACATTATGAAATCTTTTCCATTCCCCCTCCTGCCAGGAAAGTATTCTGTTTCTTTTTTAACTTCTAAGCTTGCAGAGCCTGTTAAAATCAAGGTATCATTTTTGAATATTCCGTCATCTATAAAACTTTTGATTGTTCTCCACCATTCTCTTGGAAAAGTAATTTCATCCAGCAATATAATCGAGTTTTTTATTTTTTCCCTATCTTTGAATTCTTTGTACAATCTTAATAATTCGTCCAGTTCTTTATAATCTGAGATTTCATCGCATCTAAAGTAGAATACTGATTTTGGATTAATTTTTTCTAAAATTTCTTTAATAAGCAACTTAAGAGCAGTTGTTTTACCTACTTGTCTTGGGCCAAATATGAAATTGAGGGAAAAGGGCTTCAATTCAATTTCATTGATTATCTTTGGTATCCAATTTATAGATTTTTCCTGCCATTTTAAATAATCCTGATCTTCTTTAAAATGCTCTTTTCCTTTCCACCAAGGGTTTTTTTCAAGAAGTATGTCAAAGTTCATAAGTATTCTAAATATCGCTTATTTATAAAGCTTTCGGTATTCTAAATAATGATATGCGGGAGACAGGATTCGAACCTGCGTAGCACTAAGCAATAGCTTTCTTCGAGTTTTTAATAAAAATCGCCTAAGGCTATCCCGTTTGACCGCTCCGGCACTCCCGCATAATAAAACTAAGAATTAGATGATATAAAAAGGTTTTTATTTGTTATATTTTTTAAAATAATGCTTTTTCTTCCAGGAGTATTTTCTTATTTTTTTTGTTTTTCCGTAACCGCAATGAGAGCAAATTCCTTTTTTCTTGTGGTATGATTTTCTACCGCAACGCCTGCACAAAGTTGTTAGTTTTGCTGCTCCATGCTTTCCCTTTGATGCTGTACCTTTTGACATTTTATTCAGTCGAAATAAGAACTATCATGTCTCCTCTAATAAAGACATTTCCAATTTTTCTTTTTAATTGACCATCTACATGCTCTTCTGCATCTTCAAGAACAGTATTAATATGAATATCAAATGCTTTTAGCTTTCCAATTAACTGCTTTCCATTTTTAAGCTCTACAATAATTCGCTTATTCCTTGAGATGTTTAATGCATCTAATGGACGATCTTCTGTCATTTGAAGCAAGACAAATTAATACTATATAAAGCTTTTTCTTTTCAAATTTGAAAACATAAGGTTTTTAAATAAGCTGCTTTAAATAAAGAGCATGGCAATATCGCAAGAAAGAAGCAGAAGAAAATCAACTGGTGGAAGATATAGGACTTGGAAAAAGAAAAAACTTCATGAGTTAGGAAGACTGCCTGCTTATACTAAATTAGCAAAGAAAAAGATATTAAACATTAGAGTAAGAGGAGACAATAAAAAGCTAAGAATTCTTTCAGATGATACAGCAAATGTTTATAATCCTAAAGAAAAAAAATATGAGAAATTAAAAATAATAACTATTGCTGAAAATCCTGCGAACAGGCATTTTGTAAGAAGAAACATAATGAATAAAGGGGCAATAATAAAAACAGAAAAGGGAAATGCGAGAATAACTTCAAGACCTGGGCAATCTGGAATGATAAATGCTGTTTTGATTGAAAAAGCTTGATTTCCTGTGGAAAACTTATCTCTATAGGAAAAATAGGTTAATTTTTTGATTTTTACAGATTAGTGTTTTAAGGCTTAAAACCTTTAAATTTTAAATATTTCTATGAGAAATAAAGGTTAAAAACAAAAGGTTTATATAGTAGTTCTTTAATTTGTTTATAAAGTTTATTGTGATGAAGTAGATAGGTTTATGGTTTTTGGAGGAAAAAATGCCACATTATATTAAAAAATGTCCTGAATGCGGAAGCATTAATTTAAGCATAAACAGGGAAAAGGGGGAGGTTATTTGCAAGGATTGCGGTTTAGTTATTGAAGAAAAGATGGTTGATTTTGAGCAAGAATGGAGAGAGTTTGAGTCTGAGCAGTCTGGAAGAAGAAGAACCGGCGGACCTATGACATATAGTGTTGATTATGATGAGCCGATTGTTATTAAAGAAAATAGAAAAATCAAGGTTGTTAAGATAGGCAAGTTTGTTGATAATATTCTTGCAGAGA
>CAZHCT010000002.1:0-31970 GCA_964531355.1 Candidatus Woesearchaeota archaeon
TGTAAGATTCTATCAAGCGAGCATCAGCTGGAATTTTATCGCCTGTTTCAATAAATATAATATCACCTGGAACTAATTCAATTACATCTATTGTTTGTTTTTTGCCATCTCTCAGAACTTCTGTTTTTAAGCTTGATAATTTTTTTAATGCCTGGATTGATTTTTCTGCTTTATACTCCTGCATAAAACCCAGAATTGCATTTGAAATCAAGATGAAGATTATTGCAATTGCTTCTGCAAAGTCAATTAATCTTGTATTTCCAGGGTTTTCATAGAGCGGAAGAATAATAGAGATTACAGCTGCAATAATCAATATCCATATTAAAATATCTTTGAACTGGTTTAAGAATATTTTTAGAGGAACAAGTTTTTCTTTTTCTTTTATCTGATTCAATCCATATTGTTTTAACCTTCTAAGAAATTCTTTATTAGTTAAACCTTTTTCAGAACTATCTAATTCCTTAAATACCTCTTTTATTTCTCTCTGGTAAAATTCCATTAATATTTAAGTTAAAAATAGAATATTTAATGTTTTCGCTTGAGTTTATATTGTAATTTTTAATTTCTGTTTGTTAATTTCTTGATCCATAAATTTTTTAGAGATAGCTAAGTCTAAATCCATTAATTTTTTTACTAGTTGGTTATTCAGATTTAGTTTGTATAGTTCTGCTCTTCCAATTCTTCTAGTTTTTATAACTATCTCTAGTTTTACAAGTTTATCCCAAAATAGGTGCAATGTACTCCAACCAATATCTGCATTTTTTGCAATATTTGTTAAGCTGTAATCAAATTCCCTATTGTCTAGAAAGAAATCTATAACTTTTACTATTGGAGAATCTCCAAATACTAGCCTAAAGGATGATTTTTCTTCCATTGTAATGTATGATAATATTAGCTTATTTATATACTTTTTGGTATTTAAACATTCATAAATCTGAATAAAAGCTTAAAAATATAGGAGTATTAATAATAATATGAATTTAAGAGAAATTATTTTGAGGAAATTATACAGACGCAGGATAATTGGCGGAAAGCATACTGCAATAGAAAATTTAACAAAAAGTTTGCCAAAGCATATGATAGGGAAAGCAAGAGATGTTGTTAATGAACTGATTAAAGAAAGGTTTATCTTAGCAAAACCAACTTCTTATGGATTACAGGTTAGTTTAAATCCTGAAAGAATTAACGAAATTTGTAAAATTATCGGAGAATAATTTAGATTAACTATTCTACTAACCAATAGAATATTTAATGTTTTCAATTACAGAATAAATTTTTCTGTTTTTAATTGGTCATACAGATGCATATAATCTGGAGCAGAAGACATATGCTTTAACTTTAATGCATTTCTCCTTAATTTTTCAAAGAAATTGAATATTTTTTCCTTTACATCTTCTTCATCTTCAATCCTTATTATTTGAATGCTGTCCAAAATATCATCTGTTTCATAAGTTACATCTGCGCTTCTTTTAACTCTCTTGATTATCTGATCGGCTAGGTAATCTGAAACTATTTCCCTGCATTCCTGGGTTAATTCTGCCAACTTATTGTCTATATCATAAAGAACGCGGAATTTTATTATATTTTCATTTGGAGCAAAGTTAACTACTTCGATTTTTTTAATTTTCAAGATAGTTTTTTTCATACATATTCACCGGTTTTTCTAAGTTTTTTATCTATTTCCCTTAATCTTGACATTGGTTTTATTGTAAGATATCCTCCGATTAAAAATAGGATAATGCAAACAACAATCAGAGAAGTGAACATGTAAGGGATTTCTTTTATATTATAATATTTTGATGTTGCCACTAACAGCGTTATTATTGATAATGGGAGAATCAATGTTGTTATGCCTGTTCTGAATTCTGATAGAACTGTGCGTTTTTCAGACAATAAAGTCATTATTTTTTCTTGCTTAATTGATTGGCTTGGCATATTCTTTTTATGATTGAGTTATATTTAAAACTTTCTTTAGATTATGCGTAATTGTTTTTGCTTCTAAAGTTTTTTAATCTCTTTAGAACCTTGCCATTTACCTATTTTAGATCTTATGAAGTTTTGTATTCTTATTGCAGAATCAATCCTATTTGTTTCTCTTAATTTAGCGCCAACTAATATTAACATTCTTTTTTCAGATAAATTTAAGCTATCTATTTGTCTTTCTTGGGTTGCCATATTATTTTTAATCTTTAGCAGTATTTAAAACTTTCTTCTTTATTACAAAGCTCAGGATTATCAGAAGTGTAGATATTATTGCTGTGTATGTAAAGATTTTTCTTGCTATATCTTTGAAGATTTGCTCTGGGAAAAGCAGGATTAACTTGTCTTCTAAAGGATTTAACATCCAAAGATCATTATTAAAGAATACAATATGAAATTTTATGAATAAATCTGAAAAATTAATTATTGAAAGCAATATAAAAAGCAAGACTATGGATATTATTATCAATCCTGAATAAAGAAATATTTTCTTGAATTCTGATTTATTTTTCCTGAATTGGATTATAATCAATGCCAATGCAATCAAAGACAGGGAATATAAAAGAATAAATGCATTTTGAATCAGGGATTTTACATCTTTTAGATGCAATTGCTCTTTTTGATTAAAATAGCTTAATTGTTCTTTGTTCTTTAAATAGTTTAATAAATTTTCAAGCATTGAATCTGCATTTTCTACTTTATCATAAATATTATATTTCTTGAATTCCTGCTTGTACATTGAAGAATCAAAAACAATCAACCTAAAACTCAATAAGATAATTATTAATGGAATCAAAATTATCAAGAATATTTTTGGTTTCATTTACATATGAATTCGCAAAAACTATTTCCTTTTGCAAGACATCTTGTTTCAACGCAGTCAATTTTTTTATTAAACAGATAAGAGAACATTCCTGCTAGAACAGCTGCATTAATTGTACAAGAATTTGTTTTAGATTTGCCTTGCTTAAGAGAAGCTTGAGCGATTGGACTTTCATAAACACGAATTACAGCTTGTTTTTTATCATTGTTTAAATCTACTACCTGCAATTTGCCTAATCCATAAACCTGGTAAATCTCTTCAATATTTTTTAATACTCCGCCCAAGCTAGAGCCTAATTTTTTTCCGAATTCACTTATATCTGCAAATGAAACTTCTTTTAATACTTTGTATGCTTTAGAATGCATCAACTCAAGATTTTTTAATGTGCTTGTTTTTATTATAGAATATATTTTACTTTGGTCAATGTTTTGAAGCTCCAAGACTGCATCATTGCTGAGCATAATATGTTTTTGCCCAAGAATTTCTATTTTTCCATCAATTAAAGAGAACTGCCTTGCAAATATCAACCTCTTTACAAAGTCTGAAATCATAGTATTTTAAAGATATTATTCGTATTTAAAGATTTCTTTTATTAATTATCTTTTTTAGTATAATTTTCCTTCTTCTAGCACCATTAATCCTGGAAAATATCTAGTTAAGCCATGAAAGCGTTTGTTGTTATCTTTTTGATCATTAAATTTCTCATTAATCTTTTTACATTCCTCTTCATCAAATTTTCCATCATTATTACCTAAATATTTGTCAAATAGATTTTCAAATCGAGTATAAACTTCTGGACTGCTTAAAACTATGCATAATGAGTCAAATTCATCATTACTTGTCATATAATCTTCATTTCCAAATTTGTCAGCTAAACTACAAAACATTTTTTTACCGATTTCAGCTTTTATTTCATAATTCTGCCTTTTAACAATTGCTTGAGGCTGGTCTGAAATGCTCATCATCCTATCTAAAGTTTTACCAATCATATCATATATTTTATCTTCACTATAACCTGTTCTTTTTGATATTTTTTCTATTTCAATAGTATAATCTGGTGAACTACAAGCAAAATTTCCAAGAGCAAGAGTTCCTGTTAAAAAAATCCATGCCAACCTCTTTAATTTGTTTTTTATCATAAATAAGTGAATATTCTAATCTTTATAAAACCTTTTTTATAATGTAATAGTAGCACAAAACATTTAAATAGAATAAAAATGTAGGTTTAATAATGAATGAGAGGGTATCTTCTGGGATAAATGGACTAGATCCTTTGATTAATGGGGGGTTTGTAAGCAATTCTATAAACTTAGTTACAGGCGGAGCAGGAGCTGGAAAAACAATATTTTTAGCTCATTTCCTGTATGATGGAGCTTTAAAGAATGAAAAGGGATTGTTTATTTCGTTTGAGCAGGATATAATAAGCGTAAAAAAGGATTTAGAGGGTTTTGGATTTAATTTTGACAAGCTTGAAAGCAAAGGATTAATAAAATTTATTTATATGGGTCCTTACAAACAAAAAGATTTACAGGCTGAAATTCTTAAAGAGGTTAGCAAGTTTAAAGCTTCAAGAGTTGCAATAGATTCATTAAGCGTTTTTGCAATGTCCTTTAAAGATGAATATGAGATTAGAAGACAGATTTATACTTTAGGGAATTTATTGAACAGAATAAACTGCACTGTTATTGCTACTTCTGAAACGGTTGGAGAAGCTCCATTAGATGTCAGTTCTGGCGGAAGATTAACAAGATATGGCGTAGAAGAGTTTATTGCTGATTCTGTAATTACTCTGCATAATGCTGGAATTGGAGGAGAAGCAGATAGAGCATTAAGAATTGTCAAGATGAGAAGGACAGCTCATGCTAGGGGAGTTGTACCAATGCAGATTACCAATAAAGGAATTGTTGTTAAAAAATAATATCTTCTTTTGAATATCTCTTGGTTGGAAAGGTACATTGATTCTTATAATAGGGGCATTTTGATCTTATTTTTTCTGCTTGTTTTTTTGTCAATTCAGAATAAAAATCAAGTATGTTGCATTTTTTATTGTAAAAGAATGAACAAGGAAATATTCCCTTAGATACAGAATTAATGTGGGCATATAGTAGTCTTATTTCCAATCTTGTATTATTGTGCATTTATAACAAAAAATCTTTTAGAATATAAGCTTTTTTATTAAGTAAAACAATCTTTGCAATTGCTATTTTCTAGACTTAAAATAATTTATTATTTTATTTATTTTCTAAGCAATTTAAGAAAATCCTCTCTGCCTAATCCGCTTTGAGAGATTATGCTTAATAATGTTCCTTTCGCAAGTTCTTTGTGCTTTGGAACAACTACAGTTATCTTTTGTTCTGGAATATTTTTGCATAAGATCATATGGCTTCCTGATTGCCTAGTCAATATAAATCCTGTCTTCTTTAGCACCTTTACTATTTCATCACCTGAAACAATGGGTAATTTCATAAGAATAATCTTGTAGCTATTGGAGGCAGAAGTTTTTCTTGTTCTTTAGGAAACTTTTCTGGACATTCTTCTAAGTAAAGATTAATTGCATCTTTTATGTTTTCTATTGCTTCTTCATAACTATAACCTTGACTAGCAATTCCTAAATTTAAGCAATGAGCAACAAAAACTTTTTTTCCATTAATTATTTCTTCATTTACAGCTATGTCAAAAACTCCATTCATTTTTCTTTCCATATACACTTAATTGTTTTATTTATTTATAAGCTTTATGGTGCATTATTTTCTAGACTTAAAATACTTAATTGTTTTATCCAATGCTTTTCTGAATCTTAATGATTTTTTTTCATTGATAAATGCTGCTTCTATCTCTGGATTTTTGCTTATGACAATCTCAAGAAAACCATTTTTTTCAAACATAAACCTTTCATAGCACTTGTTGTTTATTATGTCAAATCCCATTGAATAGATTTTTTCCTTAAAGTATTTTTCAAGAATTTTCATGAATTTTTCCAATGAGCTCCATGCTTCATGAGTTTTCTTCAACTTTTTATCCAGTTTTAACTCTTCTTTTACTGCAAAAGGCAGTATACTTCTTTTATCATTGAGTCTTATTGTGTATGATTTCATCTTTTATATATTATTTATTCAATAAATATAAACCTATTGTTTTTGATTTTTATATCATCTTGCTCTTACCCTCTACATCTTAAAATTAGATTGTAAAGGGTAAATTAAAGGAATATGCTCCAATAGGAATCTATCATCTCTTGCGAGATAAATTGAATTAATCCAAAGTAATCCTCTCTTGGGGATTGGGTAAGCGGACTTTTATCGGATCTTCTAAGCTGATTTAAGTATTCTGCTCTTCTTTTTTTGTATATTACCAGCGGCGGATATCCATTTTTCATCAAGATAAAATTCAAGAGCATTCTTCCTGTTCTTCCATTGCCATCCATAAATGGATGTATCTTTTCTATTTTATGATGAAAGATAGAGGCTAAAGCTATCGGATGAAGCTTTTTTTTATTCTGTTCATACCATCTTAGCAATAGGTCCATATCTGTTTTAACATAGGGGGCTGGCGTTGCATCAAAATTAGACCTTAAAACTCTTACATCAGCATTTCTATATCCTTTTCTTTGGTCTATATTTTCTGTTAGATCAGAATGAACTTTAATTATAAGCTCATGGTTTATTTCTTCATTGCATTTTATTAAATCTAAAAAAACTCTTTCTGTGTTTTGCAAATCATAAATTTCTCTTAATGTTTTATTCTTGGGGGTAAGGCCTTCTTCTAATAGGTTTGCTGCTTCTTTTAGCGTTATTGTGTTTCCTTCTATAGATGCTGTGTTAAATGCAAATTCTATTATAAAATACTTAAATATTTCTTTTTTTCCGAGATTATCTTTTTTTAAAAAAACATTATTATAATGCAATTTACAGGCTTCTACTTCAATAAGCTTTTTATCCAGAAACTGGTCTTTTTTAAGCTTCAACGAAGCAGCCTTTTCCAGAAAATGATTTGATTCTATAAAGGAGTTAATAGTTTTGTAGGCTTTTCTTATTTGTTTTTTATATTTCTTCAGCTTGCTCATAGATTTCCTTACTTCTTCTATGGAACTGCCTAAGTAAGCAATGTCTTTAACCATTATTTTATTTTTTATTCTTTCAGAAGCTCTGAGGTAATAATAAGGTTTTCCGCTGACGATTTTTTTGTATATATAAACCATAATTAAGATGAGTAATCTCTATTTATAAACTTTACCCTTTACATTAATAAATTAAATTGTAGAGGGTAATCAAATTTTTCTATGCTTTAATTTATATGCAATAGATGGATGCTCTCTCCCTACTTTTATTGAATGAATCAACAAGTATTTTTCCTTTGTTTCTGGAAGTGAATGCTTTAATGAATTTTTCAATGCATGAGCGAATTTTTTAGCCCGTTTTTTATATATGAAATGAGCTACCAATGTCAATGGCTTGTTTTCTATTACATCAATAAACCCATCTTTTTTGAAGATATATTTATTCCTATTTTCTTCTTCTGAATGTATATGAGTTATCGGCTCTCTGAAATTATGCTCTGTTGTTTTTATCAAGCTGCTTTCATTTATTAATGAGTTTAAGTCTATCAAATAAACATAATAATGCTTGAATCTTAATAACATAAATGGAATTAATAATGCCAATAATAATGGCCATAATGAGAATATAATTCCTGTTGTGATAATTACTGCACTGAATGTTAATATGTTTTTTGGTATTACTGGAATTGAAATTGGCTGCTCTTCTACAGGGCATTTTTTGCATCCATCTCCGCAATCTACTCCTGTTTCAAAGCAGTCCTGTTTTGAGTTATTGCAATGATTATGACAATCTCCTTGGGTTAATGCTAGATATTGCTGCTTGCATTCTTCATCTGGTCTTGTGTATTTTTTAAAACATCCTCTTTCATAAACACATTCTTCTATTTCATCTTTAACACATTTTTTATATGCATAAGAGCATTCATTCTTGCAGACACATTCTCCATTACTGCAGGTTTGGTATGTTTCACAGTAAATTCTATTACTCCAATATCTGCAGCCATCTGGATTTTGCAGGCAAGTATCATAAGCTTCATTATCATAAGTGCATTTTTTCTCGTTTAAGGTGTTACAGCTGCTTGAGCAACCTGATGAACTACCACCTGAGCTTCCTCCACCTGAAGAACTGCTACCTGAAGAGGGGCATGCACCGCAATCTGATGAACAAGAAGAGCATAATTCTGTTCCTGAGCATAATCCACCACCGCAGGTGTTTATTGTAAATGTGAAGTTATTGTCATAGAAATCTGTTTGGACTATTGTTGAATTGTCTGTACATTGAATATTCCATAAATATGTTCCATCTCTTAATGATGGGATTGTAATGTTGAATGTTTTGTTTGAGTAATTGTAGTTTATATCTCTTGAATTGTTAGCTAACCAAGAACCTGAGAAATTTGCGTATAAAGTGCAGTTTACTACTAAATAATCATCTTCTACTGTAAAGTTGAAGTCTATTGGGGAAGAGGTTATTGATGATGCATTTAATGGGTAAGTTAAGTTTGAGACGTTTGGAGGATTGTCTTGTGTTAATGTTAATATTACATCCTTGTTTCCAGAGCCTATTAATATTGATGAGTTTACTGCTCTGAAATTTCCTATTGTTGCATTTACAGAATATGTTGCATAATATGCTGTTCCTGATGCTGTATCATTTGTGTATTCTGTTGCATTGAAGATTGCATGACCTGATGAATTTGTTGTTAATGTGTAAGTTGCTGAGGTTGAGTTAAATGCTATAACTGTTGCTCCATTTACATTTGTTCCATTTGTGTAATTTACTTTTGTTCTTATATACCATTGTCTTGTGTAGTTTGATGAGGTTGTGAAGTTTATTTTTGAGTAGTTTACGTTTAATAATGTTATATTAATTGATTTTGTTATTTTGATGTCATTATTTGTGCTTGCGCTTATGTTTGAATTCCATATTAATGTGTTATTTGCCGAGTATAAATGGATTCCTTCTGTTGTGAAAGAGGTTATTCTGCAGTTTCTTATGTTCATATTTGAGTTTATGCTTGTTATGTTCATTCCAAAACCTGCTGAACCTCCTCCTGTTATTGTGTTGTCTTGGCAGTTTAGTTCTGTGTTTGCTGCGTTGAAGATGGCACCGTTTGCAGCAAGTATAGAGTCACAGTCAATCGTTCCGATAATATCATAATAACCTGTTCCTTTTGTTTGATCACAATATCCTGCTGCATTTAATGTTGTTAATCCGGTTATACTTGGTTTTAAAAAAAACTCTTTTATAATTCCAAAGCCAAATAATATAATAATAAGTAACAGTAAGAATGGAATAAGTTCAAATTTCTTTTTAATACTATTTACACCTTTTTTAAACATAAAAAAGATTAGTTATATTGTATATATAAAATTATTGTTAGTCTTAAATCATTGTGATGTTGGATCGGGGAATACGTTATTTCCGGTTGATGACCATTTTGAATCTTCTCTCCATTCTACATCCCCTCCTATATGCAGAATATTTCCTCCACCTTTAAGATTTCTCTTCGCAAGGTGATTTGCTATAGTCCTCTGCCCTGCTGTTCCTTCCCCATTTTCTAGTCCTGCATACCAATCGTATACAATAGGAAATCTACTATCCACTAGAAAGCCATTAATGACCTGCCCACCATTTCTTACTATTTGTACATCAAATGAATCAATATAAGACATTCTTGGTTGATTATCATTATAACCCGGAGTAGCTATTACAATTGTTGTTGGTTTTTTAGTTTCTTTATCTGCAGGACATCTAAAAGTTCCTGGTGTATCTATATAACCCCCTATGTAAATTAATCCTAAGGAAGCCACATTTAATGGTGATTCATAAAAAGGATAATTTCCATCATAATCTAACATATATCTAGTTAAAGCTCCTCCAATATTCTTGAGATTAAAAGCACAACCAGCTCTATTTCCTTTTTCTATTGCTTCCCCTACTGGACCGGCTAATAATGCGGCAAGTATACCAATAATAGCCACAACAACAAGCAACTCAATCAATGTAAATCCTTTTCCGCCTGTTTTTTGAAATCTATCAACTAATTCTTGATTTTTTTCATTGCTAAATCTAGATGTTATATCTGATGTTTCTTTGGGATCTAATTTACTAGCATAATTAACTGCCTCATTAAAATTATTTCTAAACAGATATTTTTGAACTTTCTTAGCTACATTATAAAACTGAGAACTTAGATTAGGATATTCTCTATTCATAACTTCATTTATTGGCGTATTTAGCGCTATTGCTTCTAGTGACATAAAATTAAGTAATTATAGAACTATTTAAAGTTTACTATTTAAAAGTAATTAAATATCTCATAAGCAAAGTTATTACAACATTTTGTTTTAAAGGGATCTATATTTTATCATTTTATAAGATCTTTAAGGTTTTCCTTCCAATCCACATCAACATAAATTACCGAAAATTTACTCAACTTACCTAAAAATTCTAAAGGTTTATAAATAAATTAAGTTTAATAAAAGTATGACAGAAAAAATAATAAGACCTAGTGTAGTATTAGTCAAGGGAACGAAAATATTATTGCTTAAAAGCAAATATTCTTCTGGGGAGTTTTATTTATTGCCTGGGGGGGGTATTGAACGCTTTGAAAATATTGAAGAAACTGCGATAAGAGAGACTAAAGAAGAAACCGGATATGATATAAAAATAGAAAAACTTCTTTATTTATCTGAGTGGATTGAAAAAGAAAGAAATAAAAATATATTATATATCATCTTTCTTGGGAAAATAAAAGGGGGCAAAGAAACCCACTTAAATGATCCATGCTTAGAGAAAGGAAATATTCAAGCAATTGAATGGATAGAAATTAAGAATTTAAATAAAATTAAATTCTATCCTGAAGAAATAATTTCTAATCTAAAGAAAGATATAAAAAATCTTAGATTTAAAAAATGAATTAAAGTTTTATTAAATTAAAAATTTTCATACCTGAGTTTATATTTATTTCCCCAGATGGATTCATATTATCTCTCAGTATGTTTTCTAGAAAATCATAAACTTTAAAATAAGTATCTTTGTCAAAAAGATTTGCTAAATGAAAATTAAGAAATGTTTCTATTGCTAAGTCAAGCGATTTGAATCTTGCTTGGCCTGTTACTTCTTCAATGCTAAAATCGATAATATTTAATTTTTTATATTCTTCTAATTTTTGTATAAAAAAATCTTCTTTTTCACTGGTATTTTTATTTGGATTATATTTTTTATCTTTATATTTGTTTAGAACCTTTCTGATTAACTTTTGCTCAAATTTGCCCCTATCTGCATGAAAAAAAATCCCTTTTGTTCCCGAAGATAATTTTTCAAATAACATTCCATTAGAATTTCCATCTAGATAAGGACCCCAAAATGAAAATATTAAATCATATTTTCTTAATGAATTTTTTTTAATAAAATTATTCATATCATCATTAATTATAACAATCTTATCATCTATTTTTAATTCAAATGATTTTAACATAAACGGGTTTATTTCTATAATTGTAATATTACTTGAATATGCCTGAAGAACTTTTGTTGCTCTGCCAGTCCCAGCAGCAAATTCCAAAGAATTATTTATTTTATCTTTTAAATTATTCTCCAGGTAGTAATTTAAATATTCTAAATCAGATAAATTATTCAAATCATATTTGGGTAAGAGCGAGCAGTAATATTTCCCATCCTCATAACAGTTTCTATTTTCCCAAAAGATATTTGTTTTGACCATTTTATAATTTAAACCCAAATTCATTTACTCGTATTAATCTATCAAATTCTATTTTTTCAACACATTTGTAATTAACAAATGCTGAAATTTTTTGTATCCCCACTTTCCAAGCCCCATATGCACGATGTCTACCATCATAAATTATATCTGCATATTTTCCATCTTTTTGTATAATTCTGGTTACATTTATTGGTTTTAATTTCTTGCCTTTTTTTAGTTCTCTAAACTTTAGACTACTAGTTGATTGATAAACTCTTGGTTCAAAATCTACAAATAAATTTTCAATGCAAATTTCATTATTTAATATTTTTTCGTTTAAGATATGTTCTATGCACATTTTAGTAGAAAAATTTTCGTTAATGGTTGAAGTATCAATAATTTTATATGGAACATTAAATCTAGAGATTATTTCTCTATAAAGCATAGTAAACTCATTACTTTTTTTTTCAGACAATAAACTTTCTTGTTCATGTTTTTTTAGATATTGTCTTGACATTGCCCTTCTTTTTCTTTCTTCATAATCACATTCAATTAGAAATATATATTTTGGTTTTATACTTTTTTTGATAAATCTATCCATTTCTTTTATTTTTACATTATTCATAATTAAAGAATAAAATATGATTGCTGGAATATATCTATCTTGTATTATTTCTTTGAATTCACAGGGATTAGAGGGTAGAGAATCTCTTAGATAACAATTGAGGAAATATTCTGATTTTTCCTTTGAGGTTAATCCTTTTATTCTTCCATCTTCTACAATATCATTTCTAATAAGTCCTTGATTATAATTATATACATTATCAATATTGTAATCTTTTTTTAATAAAAAGGAAATATTTTTTGCTAAAACGGTCTTTCCGTTAAAGTCAAGCCCCTCAAATAAGATAAATCCAGGATGTTTTAGTTTAAGATTATTAATTTGTTTCATAGAAAAACCCCTTATAAACTTCTGTATCTAATGAGCTTCTTCTACCAAATTCTGGAAATATTGGGATCAATCCATAATCTTTAGTTATCTTATCTTGTTCTGATAATATTTCAAACATATATTCAAGAGAAGGTCTTGGAAAATTAAAAAGAGGGGTCCCTTCATCAGGATGAAAGACATTTAGGGATGGATGTATCCCTAATTTTCCAAAAAAATTCATTCCATCAGTTAAAGTCTTAGTTGATTCTAATCCACAAACAAAACCCGCTTTAACCGCATTTTTTCTAAAAAGTTTAGAAGATTTTTCAAAAATATTCAAAAATTTTTCATATCCTATTTGTTTTTCTTTACCTGGACAATATCTTTTAAAAAGATTTGGATCAAAAACTTCTATGTCAAATGCTATTGAATCTGGTCCTTCTTCTGCTAGGGAATATAATAGTTCATCTGATACAGGAGGAATTGTTACTAAATGATATCTTACTGATTTGCCAGTTATTTTTTTCATTGATTTTATATATTTTAATTGATGTTCAATTCCCTTATCTGGGTTATTATAAGCTCCTGAAGAAATAAGAATATAATTAAAAAGACCCTTATCCTTCTCTAAAGCAAGGTTAAGGGTCTCAATGACATTTTTTAATTTTAATTCTGGAAGATTTTCTTTTCCTTTATTTTTCTTTGTGTAGTCTATAGAACAAAAATAGCATCCTTCATTTTTATGCATAAAATAAGAGCAATGCCTATTGACAAAAATTGCAAAAACATCTATACCATACATCACAGCTATTTTTGATGCAGGAGTTCCATCAGATAAAGTACAGTTTGAAAAATTTGCTTCTGGAGTTAATTTTATATTACATAATCTTTCGTTTTTATAATACAAAGACCTTTCATTTATGGAAAATGGCGAATTATTTTCTAAGAATATATTACTAATTATATTGTTGGGTAAAATTATTTCTGATGGTAAAATAAGATCTGTTGTGATAGATGAATCGTAAATATATTTTTCAAGAGCTTCATCTTTATGTACTTTAAAGTTTTTATCAATGTTTACCCCTTTGATTAATAAGTTTAATTTAATTAATGCAGGATTATTTTTTAATTTATTAGTTTCCGTCATCTTTTATAATCCCTCCGACAGGAATTTCTCCTCCAAGTCTTTTTATGTGGTCTATTCTCCAAAGGAGAGAAGTGTCTAAGAAAACATCAATTCCCTTTTTATAACAATCGTGAAAGAAATAAGAATCATCCGCTCTATTTATTTTAGAGTTATATCTTACTTCTACAGATTTTATAATCTCTGTGTCAATCAAAGTACAACCTAATGAACAGCTCTTTACCTGAATTATTCCCTTATTTTCTATTTCTGAAGCGAGATACCATTCATTTACATCAACTGAATCAACAACATCTAAAACCTTGTCTAATTTAGAAGCAGAAATAACATAATCTACACATCTTCTTTGGTTGTTGGTGTGTGGTGAAACAATATAAGGTGCCCCTATAATTTTTTTATTATGCGACAAAAGAATGGTTAATATATCTAATGGCACAATTATATCCTGCTCAATCGACATAAGAAAATCATAACCTCTTTCAATAACATAGTGATTTAACTTCTTTCTTGCTTCTGTAAGTCTTTCAAATGGATTTATATAATACTCTGATTTTATTACTTCAATCTCTTCTTTTTCAAAAATTTTTTCAAATCTTGTGTTTTGTTTACTATTATCAACAACAACTATGTCATAGTTTTCATAAGCCAGGTTTTTTACATTTTCTATCCAATAGGGGGTTATATACTTTTTATTTGAATAAGCCGGAGATCCAACCAATATTTTAGGTAATTTTTTTTTTAATTTCATAGAGATATTATAAAAACAGAATATATAAACCTTTCTATTTATTCCTCTTCGGTAAGTAGTAACAACCATATTTTCGTAATTTGCTTCTTGATACGTCCTTCGTATTTTGATGCCTTTGGTTAACCTTTTAGGTTTAATTACATTCTCAGATTTAATTATAATTAATTGTTCTATTAAATAATTTATAAAACTATCTAAAGTATCAGTTCCATCCAATGCAACTAAATAATGCTTTATTTCAGAAGTTATTTCAATAAATATTACGAAGATTTATTAATAAATGAGCTTATTCTAAATAATGAGGTACATCTAATAATGGAAAGAATAAAATGATAATAAAAAGAGAAAATGAAAATCCATTTGTTGAGATAATCAAAAAAAAATGGCAGAAGAAATAGAACTTAAATTTGAAGTAAAGGATTATAAAAGTTTTGTTAAGGATGTTCTTAATATCTGTAAATTTATAAAATCGGCGATAGAGTTGACTGTAATGTACGATTATCCCAATAAAATTCTATTTAATAAGGATGCACGATTAAGATTGCGTAAGATAGTTGATCTAAAGGACAATAAAGAGACTTGTGAACTTAGTTATAAAAAACCAAAAACAAGGGAGGGGATTAAGATAGAAGAAGAATATGAAGTACAAGTTTCTTCGTTTGACCAAATGGACTTGATATTAAAAAATATTGGTTTTTTGAAAATTAGTAGTTATGAGAGAGTTAGGGACACATTTGTAGGTGATAATTGCAAAATTACTTTAGATAGTTTTCCATTTGGGGATTTTATTGAGATTGAAGGAGAAATAGATAAAATAAAATTTATTGCTAAAAAGCTTAAATTAGATATTGATAAAAATATAACCAAATCATATGATGACATTTATGCAGATCTATCAAAAAGAGATAAAAAAGAAGTAAAAGATCATTTAGTTTTTGATAAACCACTTCTTTTAGAAAAGGTTGAATTAAGAAAATCTATATAGATGATAGAATAGACAGATTAAATTTATCTTTCAGAAAAAATTGTGAAGGTTATTTTTTTGATGAATATAGGGATATCTTGGCAAAGGAAATGGATGGCATTTTAGTTTTTCCTGTAGGGGTATTGATGATAACGAGAATATAGAGAAAGCGATTATTAGAGAAACCTTTGAAGAAACAGGAGCAACCATAAAAAATCTAAAAAAGATTGGAGAATTGAAATTTATCTGGGGTCTAAATTGGGCTAAGACAGAAAAACAAAGAAAAAGGTATCAACAATATAAAGGTGAAGATATGCATTTCTTTGTTGGAGAGATAATTAAATTTAATGAGCAAACTAAAAAAGAAGAAGATTTCTGGGTCGAAAAAAGGTTATTCCCGATAAAGAAATTAATTGAAATTATAGAATCAGGAAGACCTTTTGGCGAAGAAATTAAGGAATATAGAGAAACTCAATTAAAATTTTTAAGAGAAATTCAAAATGGAAAAATTTAAGGTTGGAATAATAGGATTAAGACGCCAAGCAAGCCAAGATCATATTCCTGCGGTACTTAGTTCTGATCTTACTGAACTTAAAGCAGTTTGTGCAGGTTTAAATACGAAATTTAAATTGGAAGTATTAAAATATAAGAGAGAAACCAATAGTTTTATATAATAAAATGTTTGAAGTTAGGTTATGACCTTTCCAAACTTTAAAAACAAGTATCTTGCTGAAGCATTATTTCATCCTAATGACTTTATTAATTACAAAAAATGGGACAAGTCTAAATTTCCTTCAAGATACTTGCTAATATATTATCTTACACCATACAACTATTTACTAAAAAAGTATACGGGGAAATATCAAAAAATAAAATTATACAGTAACTTATCTATAATCCAAATTGGAAAAGTTGGAGTAATTAAAATGACAGGCATAGGCGCTCCTAATGCTGTAACAGTTTTAGAAGAATTGATAGCATTAGGTGGAAAGCAATTTATAAATATTGGAACCGCGGGTGGTTTGCAAGGTGAGGGGGTTTTTATTTGTGATAGAGCTATTAGAGATGAGGGTACTAGTTATCATTATATTCCTTATGATAAATATTCCTATCCGAATAAAGATTTAACAAAAAAATTAGGTATGTCCTTCAAAAAGCAAGGTGTGAATTTTACAAGTGCACCAACATGGACAATAGATGCTCCCTATCGAGAAACAAGAGATGAAATTGCTTATTATAAAAAAGAGGGGGTAGCAACTGTTGAAATGGAGGCTTCTGCCTTATTTGTAGTGGCTTCTGTTAGAAAAGTAAAAATTGCTTCTGCATTTGTAGTAAGTGATATTTTAGAAGAGAAGTGGAACCCAAAGTTTCATAAAATTGATATCAAAATAACATTAAATAAGATGATTGATGCTTCTATTCATTGTTTAAATAAAAATTAGAATCCAGAAAGATATATAAACAAAACCCACTAAATTTATTTAGAGCACGTTCCATATATTGAAGCGAAGATTTTAAAAATTATATGGAGAACAGAATAAATGGCTACTAAAATCGGTGTTTCAACAGGAGTATTTTACAAATACTTTAAGGAAGAAGAATTAAATCAAATGATTTCATTCCTAAAATCCATAGACCTTGATGTAATTGAAATACTTTATGCTAGACCATTTATGTTGGATGTGAAAATTTCAGATGAAAATATGGTTTATTTAAACACCAAAGAAGTATTAATTCATTCCCCTTTTTTTGTTAATCAAGGATATAAAGATATAGCTTATGATAAATCTCTTATTAAAAAGTTAATAGAGAAACAAAAATTACTTAGATCCAAGCACATTATTTTACATCCAGATTTATTGCCAAATTTTGATTTAATTAAAAAATATTCTAAGATATTTGTTTTTGAAAATTTGAAAGAAGAGAGAACTTATTCTTTTCAAAAATTATTGAATATGATAGATTCTGGACTAAAAATGAAAATTTCATTAGATATTGGTCATTTGAATAATATAGATAGTTTAGGATTATTAAAAATAATCAAAAAGTATAAAAAGAATATAGCTGAAATTCAATTATCTATTAAAGAAGATTATGAAGAATTTTTAAATGACAATATTAGTTCTAAATACTCTTTTTTGATAGGGATAGATATTCCAATAATTTTAGAGACAAGACCTAAAGAATTGTCTCATTTAAATATAATAATTAAAAATTTAAGAAACTTTTTATAAAAATAGAAAGATTTAAATAGTAATTATCTTTGATATTAGTAATAAAATTACTAAAATTAAAGAAAAATGCAATTAAGCAAACTTGAGAATAGGGTTTATGAAGAACTGAAAAAGAACAAATTTATCGCATTTAAAATCAGAGATTTGAGCTTGCTGCTGAATCTAAGCAGAACAAAAGCTTACAATATTGTGAAGGCTCTTAAAAGAAAGCAGGCAATAGAGAGAATTGGGAAGAATTTTTTTGCACTAAGAGAAATGAATGATATTGTCATTGGCCAAACTATCCATTACCCTTCTTACCTTTCTTTCTGGTCTGCTTTGAACTATTACGGATTTTCTGACCAAACCCCAAAGAAAATATTTTTTGCCACAACAAAATATGCAAAGGAAATTAATAATTTTAAATATGTAACATTATCAAAGAAAAGATTTTTTGGCTATGAAAGAATAGGAGAATTAACAATTGCGGAAAAAGAAAAGGCGATTATAGACTCTTTGCTATTCCCAAAATATTCCGGGGGAATCAGAGAAATAAACGCGGTTTTAAGAACAGGTTTGAAACAGATAAATATTAAAAGATTGATAAATTATGCCTTTAAAGTTGAGAGCAAAGCAGTTTTAAGAAGACTTGGTTTCATTCTTGAAACACTAAATTATAAAAAAGAGTTAAAAAAGATAAGAGAAAACATAGGCAGGGGCTATGAATTGCTAGATCCCGCTTTAAAAAGAAAAAATAATTTAAATAAAAAATGGCTTTTAGATGTGAACTGGTAAAATGATCCTAATAGAAGAGCTTAATCAAATTAAAGAAGCAAAAAAGACAAATTCATACTATGAAGAAAAGGAATACCTGCAATATATTTTTCTTAATGCTATTTCTAAATATCCCGATAATTTTGTCTTTAAGGGGGGAACATGCTTGAAAATATGTTTTGGTCTTGAAAGAGCATCAGAAGATTTAGACTTCAGCACCAGTTTTAAGATTGATAAACTTAAAGAAGTTGTTTATAAATGCTTAAAAGATTTTGAGTTGCTTAATATAAATTATGAGATTTATTCAGAAAGAGAGTTTGAAGGCAATTTAAGATTTGAGATTAGATTTAAAGGCCCTTTATTCCAAGGACATGCAAAATCAACAAACACCCTGAAGATAGATTTCAACAAAAGAAATGTTAAAAATAAAATAATTAAAGTTATCCAAAAATTGTTTTCTGATGTGCCTTTATTCAGCATAGTTGTTTTAGATGAAAAAGAGATTCTCGCGGAAAAAATAAGGGCTTTAATTAATAGAGCAGAATCAAGAGATTTATATGATATATGGATGCTCTTAAATAAAGGAATAAAAATAGACAGAAAGCTTTTAATTATAAAATTAAATGAGGAAAAAAGCAAATTTTCTAATTTAAGATTTCCTTCAAAAGAGGAATATGAAAGAGATTTAAAAAATTTAGTTAAGACACTGCCATCTTACGAGCAAGTAAAGAAAGAAGTTTCAAAAGAATTTGATAAGATTGCGCATTAACTTATACATAAAGCGATTTTGTTGCATATGCAATATTTATAAACCCCAAAATTACAGAATTATAAAGATGATAGAAATAGCAGCTATTGGAGGGTATGATGAAGTTGGAAAGAATATGACTGCTATTAAAATTGATGATGAGGTAATAATTCTTGATATTGGTTTGTTTTTGCCTAAAATAATCTCTTATGAGGAAAATGAAAACAAAGAATTAAGCGCAAAGGAATTAATTGAGATTGGAGCTGGTCCAGATGATTCTATAATTGAGAAATGGAAAAACAATGCAAAGGCAATTGTTTTAGGGCATGCGCATTTAGACCATATTGGTTTTGCGCCTTATGTAGCAAACAAATACAAGTGCCCTATTTTAGGAACACCATTCACGTTAGAGGTTTTAAAAAAAATAATTGAAGACAAAGAAATAAAAGTAATGAACCAAATAATTCCAGTAAATCCAAATTCAAGCTTTAAAATATCTAAGAATATCACTATAGAATTCATAAATATAACGCATTCCACATTGCAGACAGTAATGATAATAATACACACAAAATATGGGGATATTGTTTATGCAAATGACTTTAAGTTTGACAATCATCCTGTTTTAGGAAAAAAACCTAATTATGAAAGATTAAAGGAATTAAGCAAGAATACAATATGCTTAATAGTTGATTCATTATATTCTGGGTTAGAGCAGAAAACACCAAGCGAGAAAGTAGCAAGAGAGATGTTAAGCGATGTTTTATTAGGAACTGAAAACAAGGATAATGCAGTAATAGTAACTACGTTTGCATCTCATATAGCAAGATTAAAAAGCATAGTTGATTTTGGGCAAAAATTAAGAAGAAAGGTTGTTTTTTTGGGAAGAAGCTTGTCTAAATATGTTTATGCTGCCAAAGACACGAATCTGATAGATTTCAAAAATGTTGAGATTATTGGATATGCAGGAAAGATAAAGAAAAAGCTAAGGGAAATTGAGAAAAACGGGAGAAGCAATTATTTGGTTGTTGTTACAGGGCATCAAGCAGAGCCTGGTTCTGTTTTAGTAAAAATGGTTAATGGAAATCTGCCATTTAATTTTTTGGATGGGGATCATATTGTATTTGCATGCAAGGTAATTCCAGATAAAGTAAATATTGAAAACCGGGAGAAATTAGAAGCAAAACTGAAGAAATTAGGAGTTAGGTTATTCACAAATATACACCAGAGTGGGCATTGCGGAAGAGAAGATTTAAGGGATTTAATTGAGATGCTAAGACCAAGGCATATTATACCTGCTCATGGTGACGAGGAAAAAAGAATTCCTTTAATAGAGCTAGCAACAGAGTTAGGTTACAAGAGAGATAAAGATGTGCATTTAATTAATAATGGGGATTTTTTAAGGATTATTTAGTAATAAAACAAGTTTAAATAGCCAAATAAGTTCTATTTTTACAATGAAAATTAATAATTTAAGGCTTAATATATTAGGCTTGGTTATTGCTTTTTTAGCTGTAAATTTTGATAGAATTATGCATCCTTTTTTTGAGAGTGCTTTTCCGACATTTTATCCAGAGGTCTTTATATATTATTTGGTTAAGTTTTTGGTTATATATTTTGTTTTTATTATTCTTACATACTTATTTTTGCATTTAAAACCAAAGTTTATCAAGAGTTTAATATTAAGGCCTGTGATAATCGCTTTTACAGCTATGATAATATTTGCTATTTACTATTATTATTTTCCTTCAAACAGCGATCCTAGAGCATTACCTTTTGCATTTTTTCCATTAATGGGATTAAATCATTTTTTTGACATACTGGCTTCAATATTATTATTGGAATATTTAGGGAATAAATAAATTTATAAGGAAAAAAACATACAAATAAACAATGAATAAAAAAGCGATAGTAATCAATCCAGTAAATATATTAATTGCATTCATTGCAATAGTAGGGGCTGGAGCATTTTTAATAAACCAGCCAAATTATGGGTTAATTTTATTAATAATTTCAACTTTAGTGGAGGCTATAACCAGGATAATAAGATGATAAATATTGCAAATTTGATTACAGGTATTTTAATAATTGGTTTAAATATAATTCCTTTATTAGTTAAAAATCCAAAATATTACAGCATAACATTACCCTTATCGTTGTTAATAGCAGCAATAAGAGTATTATTCATCAAATAAATAAAAGGAGGTGTATTTAAATGGCAAAAACACAAGCTTGGATACAGGTTGTATTAGGTATTTTAGTTTTGATTGCGCCATGGGTAACGCAGTTAAGCAGCCAGGTTGGATTAGTGATTTTAGGAATTTTAATAGCATTAGTAGGAATCTGGGATTTAGCTGCCAAGTAAATTTTTTCTTTTTTTCTTTCTTTTTTTAAGTATATTTTAGAGTAGATATATCTATATAAATTCTAATTGTGTTTTAAATAATATGTGCGGGATATTTGGGGTGTATGGAAATGAAAATGCTGCAACATTAGCATGGCTGGGATTGCATGCAATACAGCATAGAGGACAGGAAAGTGCTGGGATTATTACTTCTGATGGAAAAAATATTTATCAGGATAAAGGTTCAGGAACAACTGCATTGGCAATTAAATCAGAAAATTTAGGAAAGTTAAAGGGATTTTTAGCAATAGGCCATGTAAGATATTCTACAAGCGGAGAAAGCTCTTTGCAGCAACTAGAAAACTGCCAGCCTTTAATGAAATTATATAAAAAAATTCCATTTGCAATTGCCCATAACGGGAATATAGATGACATGTCTGTTTTGGATAATAAGTTAAATGGGCTTCTTTTCAGAACAAGCATAGATACAGAAGCTATAATGCATTTAATAGCTAAATCAGATAAAGAGGATTTTAAAGAAAAGGTTATAGATGCATTAAGGCAAATTCCTCCATCTTATTCATTAGTAATGATTTATGGTGATATGCTGATTGCAGCAAGAGATCCTTATGGTTATAGGCCATTGTCATTGGGAAATCTAAATGGCACGCATTTAATTGCATCAGAGAGTGTTGCTTTTGATATTAATGAAGCAGAGTTTGTAAGAGATATTGAGCCTGGAGAAGTATTGTTCATTGATAAAAATGGAATAGAAAGCAGGATAATAGAGAAAAAAGATAATTTGAAACAATGCATATTTGAATTGGTTTATTTTGCAAGACCAGACAGCAAGGTATTTGGCTATAGTGTAAGCAAGTTCAAAGAGGAATTGGGAAGACAATTAGCAAGAGAGTTTCCCATTAAAGCTGATGTTATAGTGCCTGTTCCAGATGCTGCAAATTCAGCTGCTATTGGCTATTCTAAAGAGTCTGGGATTCCATATCATTTAGGCATAGTAAGAAACCATTATATTGGAAGGACTTTTATACAACCAGGAAATGAGCTAAGGCATTTTGGAGCTAAAATGAAATTTAATGCAGACAAGGAAATTTTAAATGGAAAAAGAGTTGTGATTGTTGATGATTCTATTGTTAGAGGAACTAATGCAAGAAGAATAATTGAAATGGTCAGGAGAGCTGGAGCTAAGGAAGTCCATTTAATGATAACATTTCCACCTTGGAAAAAGCATTGCAGATGGGGCATTGATACTAAATCTGATAAGGAATTGATTGCAGCTTCACATGAGATTGAGGAAATAAGAAAAGAAATAAATGCAGACAGCCTGCGTTATCTAAGCGCAGAGGGATTATTAAAATCAGTTCATAATTCACAGAATAAGTTTTGCGTTTACTGCACAGGACATTAAAATGAAATTTGCGCATTTAGCTGACTGCCATTTAGGGGGGTGGAGAGAACAGGAATTAAGAGACTTGAATATAGAAACATTCCAAAAAGCAATAGAGTTTTGCATTAAAGAAAATGTTGCTTTTGTCCTGATTTCCGGAGATTTGCTGAATACTTCTATTCCTTCAATTGAGCTGTTAAAAGGGGTAGCTCAGAATCTGGGGGAATTAAGAAACAATAATATTTCTGTTTATGTTATTCCTGGAAGCCATGATTTTTCCCCTTCTGGAAAGACAATGCTTGATGTTTTGGAAAAAGCTGATTTGATAGAGAATGTTGTCAAGCTAAAAGAGAATAAATTAGAGTTTACCTTGGATAAGACGAACACAAAGATTACTGGATTGTACGGGAAGAAGGGGGCATTGGAGAAAAATGAATATGAATTATTAGACAAGAAAAATTTAGAAGATGAAAAGGGATTTAAAATATTTATGTTTCATACTGCCATAGATGAATTCAAAACTGATGAAAATTTAAAAGGAATAAAGTTTGATTTTCTGCCCAAGAATTTTGATTATTATGCTGGAGGGCATGTTCATTATATATTTAACAAAAAAGTTGGCAATAGCATAGTTGCATTTCCAGGTCCATTATTTCCAAATAATTTTTTAGAGATTGAGGAATTGAAAAATGGCGGTTTTTATTTAGTGAATGTTAAAGATGATGTTAAAGTAGAATATGTTCCTATAAAGATTAAAGAGGTTTTAAGCTTGAATATAGATGCTAATGGAAAAAGCGCAAAAGATGTTGAAAGAGATATTTTAGATAATGCTGAGGATATTAAAGACAAGATAATCACGTTAAGAGTTGCTGGAACATTAGAAAGCGGAAAACCTTCTGATATTGATTTTAAATTAATCTTGGAGAAATTTAAAGACAGTTTTATTGTTTTGAGAAATACTTCCAAGTTAACAACAAAGGAATTTGAAGAGTTTGAGATTAAAGCTGAAACAGTGGACGAGGTTGAAAATGCCATAATAAATGAGCATAAATCAAAGATGAAATTATTTGATGATGAGAAAGAAGCTGTTCATTTGCTGATTAATGCCCTGGATAAAGAGAAGATTGAAGGAGAGAAAAATATTGATTTTCAGAACAGGGTAATAAAAGACATAATAAAGGTGTTAAATGTTAATTAAAAGAATTAAACTGCAGAATATAAGGAGTTTTTTAGAGCAGGATATAAATTTTGGAAACGGGAGTGTTTTGCTCAGCGGTGATGTTGGAGCTGGAAAAAGTTCTGTATTATTGGCAATTGATTTTGCTTTATTTGGATTGGGAAGAGGAGCATTAAGCGGGGCTTCTTTATTGAGAAATGGAAAGAAAAATGGTTTTGTTGAGTTAAATTTTGAAATTGACGGGAAAAATATAATAATAAAAAGAACATTGAAAAGAGAAGCAAATGTCAACCAAGATTCTGGATATATAATAATTGACAATATAAAAAAAGAATTAACACCAATGGAATTAAAGCAGGTTATATTAAATTTATTGAATTATCCTGGAGAGTTATTGACAAAAAACAAGTCGTTGATTTACAGGTATACTGTTTACACCCCTCAAGAAGAGATGAAGAGGATTTTGTTGGAGGACAGAGAATTAAGATTGGATATATTAAGAAGGGTTTTTGGAATTGACAAGTACAAAAGAGTAAAAGAAAATGCAGATATTGCCATAAGTTTTTTAAAAGACAAGAGAAAAGAATTAGATGTTAAAATTTCAGATTTAGATGAATTGAAAAAAGAGATTGATGAAAGCAGAGAAAAAAGCAGATTAATTGCCAAAGATATTTCTGAATTAAGCAAAGAAATTGAAAGAGATAATATTCTATTGGATGAGAGAAAAAATGCGGTTTTGAAATTGGAGAAGGATATTGGAAAATTGATTGAACTAAAAAAACAATTTGAGATTAATGAAAACAATGTAAATTACAAATCAAGAGAGTTTAATGAATTTAGTATAGAGATTAAAGATATAGAAAAACAAATTGAAAAATTAAGAATAGAGGTTAAAGATAAGGTTGATGTAAATGAAGATGAAATAAAGGAGAATGAAAAAAAGATTAATGAAATAGAGAGAAATATAAGAGAAATTGATTTAATAATGCAGGATTTGAAAACAAAGAAAGCGCATTCAATTGAAATAATCAACAGGGTAAAAACAATGGATAAATGCCCTTTATGCATGCAGAATGTTGATGACAAGCATAAAGAAGATGTAATTAATCAAGAAAATTCAAAAATCAAGGAATTTGAGGAAAAAATAAAGGATAATAATAAAGAAGAATTGCAGAAAATAATCAAGGAATTAAAAGAAAAAAATGAATTAGCAAAAAAAGAAATGCATAGAGCAGAAATTATAAATTTAAAAATAAATAATTTAAATGAGCTTGAAAAAAGAAAAGAAAAAATCAAAGGTTTAATGGAAAAAACAAAGAAAGAGATTGAAGAATTAAATTCAAGAAAAATTAAGCTGAATGAAGAGATCGATGAGTTTAAGGATGCTGAAACAAAGCATAATAAAGAAAAACAAGAATTAGAGAATATAAGAGAGATTATCCAGGAAAAGCAGATTGAAAAAGCTGGTTTTGAAAAAGAGCTTAAGACTTTTAATGTTAAAATAGAGAAATTAGAAAAAGAGATTAATGAGAAATTAAAGTTTAAAGAGAAAATAGGATATATAAGCAATTTGGAAGAATGGATTAAGGAATATTTTGTAAATTTGATTAATATCATGGAGAAAAATATAATGGTTAAAGTGCATAATGATTTTAATACCTTATTCCAGAAGTGGTTTTCTATTTTAGTTGATTCTGAATTATTAAAAATAAGGATAGATGAAGAGTTTACACCTTTGATAGAGCAGGCTGGGCATGAGATTGAGTATGATTTTTTATCTGGAGGAGAGAGAACAGCGGCTGCATTGGCTTATAGATTGGCTTTAAACCAGGTTATTAATTCATTAATATCAACAATAAAAACAAAAGACTTATTGGTATTGGATGAGCCTACAGAAGGGTTTAGTTCTGAGCAATTGGATAGAATAAAGCTAATATTGGATGAGCTGAATATGAAGCAGATAATATTAGTAAGCCATGAGAGCAAAATAGAAAGTTTTGTTGACACTATTATCAGATTTGAGAAGAAGGATCATGTTAGTAAAATTATTTAATATAATCATCTCTCTTCTATAAAATTAATTGGTATAAAATTCTTTTTCGATAATTTTTTTAAGATATCATACAAAATAAGCCTATGACATTTGGTTTTTGGACCTTTATACTTTTCATAACAACATAAAATAATGTTTTCTATTGTTGCCCTTTTTTAGCACTTCTATAAAATCTAAAATCGTCTTTTTCTCCCATTTTTTAGCCTCCTGATAAATTTTTACTTTATAACTACTAAAAAGAAGCAATAATTTATAAACTTTTGCTTTTTAAAATTGACATTTCATGATTTTCTGCATTTGAAATAGTATGTTATTATCATCTTGCTAAGGCTTTTATTCCAGGAATCTCAAGATTATAAACTTCATCATAATAATTATAAACCTCTTTCATTAATTCTTTCACATAAGACTGTCTTTCATTGTTAATGGCTGTTTCTAATAATTTCAAAGTTCCTTTAGGAGAATTATTAAATTGCTGCATGTAAGTATCTCTTGCAATCGAAAAAAGAATCTGCTGAAAATCTTTATCTTGTATTCGTTCGGGTAAATCTATTAATAATGCATCTATGCTTGGAGTTATATCTCCTCTTAATGGCAATGTGTATGGTCCTAAATACTTTCCTAAGGATTCTATCCATTTTGGTATTTGTGTTCTTGCTTTTTTTAATTGGTTAGGGTATAATTGTATTAATCTATCTAATATTACTCCTGACAAGCCGTTTGCAGAAGTAGACAAAGCAGATAGTTTCTTAGCTGTTGGATTTTGCTCTAGGAAAGATTTGTATTGAGATTTTGAGGTTATTCTATGTTTATTAGATCTTATTGGAATGTTATACCCCCTCAATAATCTTAAAATACATGATTTAGAAAGTTTAGTCATATTTGCAATATCAATTGAACTTCTGTTTTCCTTAATATAGAGTTCTTCTAACTTTTCTTTTGATGGTTTATTTTTTCCTTTTAACAAAAATTCAGATGTTGTTCTTATTGGAATATTATAATCTATCAACCAATTATAGATGGTTCTAGGACTAACTCCTATCAATTCTGCGATCTCATATGCAGTTTTATGTTTTTTAATATATAAGTAGACTAATCTTTCTTTAGGGGCTATCTTTTCCTTTTTTAGTTTAATAGTTCTTATTGGAATATCATAGTCTACTAGCCAATTAGAGATAGTTACATTGTTAACCCCAGTTAATTCAGCAAGCTCGACCATAGTCTTCTTCTCTTTAATATACCATCTCTCTAATTCTTCCTTAGATAGTTTCTTTCTGCCTTTTAACATAGATTCAGATTTAGTTCTTAAGAGAATCTCCTCTTTTTTTAACCAGTTATAGACCGTTACGGGACTCATATTAATAATATTTCCAATTTTATAAATAGTTTTCTTTTCTTTGACATACCATCTTTCTAACTTTTTTTTTGATGGTTTTTTTTTGTCTTTTAACTTAGCTTCTGATTTTGTTCTTGTTGGGATATTATATCTCTTTAGCCAAATTACAACACCCCCTGTAGAAATTCCTATCATATTTGAGATATCTTCCAAGGTTTTATACCTTACTTCATATTCTCTTCTTAGAAAACTTCCTAGATCTTCTTTAATTTTTTGTTCTACTTCTTGCATTAATTTGGTTTTTTCCATACTTTCTCTCAAAAACTGATCTCCTTCTCTTTCTGTTTATTTTCCCTCTTATCAATTCTAACTTTTACCTTGGATGAATTGGAGAAGACTGAATCCATATGCATTTTAAATTGATCTTCTTTTAGTCCCTTCTCGCATGGATTTGATTTTTTCTGAAGACACATCTCATAAATGTTAAAATTGTCCTTCTCTCTAACAAAGCCTGTCAACTCAGGAACTATTTCAAATCCTAGTTTGGAAGCTCCTTCTTTGTACCTGGACATATCTTTTTCATTAAATGTACTTCCAGGAAGTGTGATTATTAGATAACCCTCTTTTCTTAAAACTCTATTTGATTCCCTGAAAAATGTTTCTCTTTCTTTTAATTCTTTTTGGGTTTTTCTTTTTCTTTTGCCAATTTTTTCTTCTATTATTTCTATTCTCTTCAAAGAAAACATTTGATATGCTAAAGAACAAACGGCTAAATCAAAATGCCCATCTTTATATGGAATTTTATGAGCTGGTGTTAAATGGTAAGTGCTTTCCTTATGAGCCACTTTCTTAGCCATTTGAATAGCATATGGGTCTATGTCAACACCAACAGTTGGTTTTCCTAATGACATTGAAAGAATTCCAGGACCACAGCAAATGTCCAATTTTTTTTCTAAATTTATTTTTTCTTCAAGTTTTTCAATTGCTTTTTTTACTACTTTTGCGGTATTTCCTTGAAGAGAATTCCAAAAGTCAGTTAAATATAATTTAATAATTTCTTTTTGGATATCTGGATATTTTTTAATGTGTTTTATTATTCTTTCTGCTCCTAGATCTCTCCACTTAAGATAGTGATGCGTCACTAAATATCTTGATGATTGAACAGCATTTCTTATTGGCTTTAAGTTTGATACTTTGCCATTTTCAATTAATTCTAATTCTTCTTTAGAGATTGTAAATCCACTTAATAAGTATCTAATAATTCTTCCCTTGTCTTCTAATAGTCTCTCAATACCTTGGTCTATTGTAGGAACATGATTTTTAGCTATTAAACTGTATACTTTTAATTCTTCTTTTTTAAATTCCCCTCTTCTTTGAGATCTTTTTACAGCTTGATCAAATGATGAAGGTGTATATGGTTTATCCAAGAATACTATTGTTGTAGCTCTTGTTAAGTCAACTCCTTCATTCATTGTTTCTGTTGTAGCGAATAATACTTTATGATTTTCATCATTTTGGAATTTTTTTCTTATTTTCTCTCTTTCGCTATCTTCTCCATTTTTTCTTGCTGTATCAACATCACCATCTATTACGCAAGAACCATATTGTTTATATCTTTCTGATAATTTATCTGTAACTCCCTTTTTGAAATGCGAACTAAATACAAGTACTTTTCCATTGTTTTTGGTTTCTTCTTCTATTATCTTATCTAATTTCTTGTATTTGCAGGATTCTGCTGTTTTTAGTCTTTTTTTAAGTTCTGGGTCAGCTATATATTTTGGATCAACTAGCGATGGATCTAATGAAGCTTTTAATAAAACCTTTAATTTTGTTTCAACAGAAATATTATCATTATTATACACCTCCGTGTAAATTTTTTCATGATCTTCTGTTAATCTTACTTCTAGATCTTTATATTCTACTTTAGGAACTTCTTTTTTAATATAATCTTCTGCTAATCTTCTTAATTTCTTTTCACCGAATACTTTTTTAACAGCTTCTGGATCTGTTTTATAGATGTTATAAAATAATCTTAAGATTTTTGAGCTACTTCCAAAATCCATTTTATATTTTTTTGGATCAATCAAGCTCATTATCATATACATATCAACAATGCTATTTGGGATGGGTGTACCGCTAAGTAGAGCTAAATATTCTGAATTGTCTACAATCTCTTTAACAGATCTTGTTCTGTAAGCTTCAGGATTTTTGGCATTATGGATTTCGTCTCCGATAGTATAATCAAATTTCACTTTTTTAAGCTCATTAAGAATTTTCATCCCCCTCTTAGAATTTCTCATTGAGAGCAAGTCATAATTTATGATTACAAAATCAGATTCTTTAGCTTGTTTTACTATCTTATCGAGATCTTCGTATTTAATATTACTATCAATAGTAAGAATATTAGCATTTTCTTTGTAATACCACTTTTTAATTTCATTTTCCCAATGTTCTTTAACAGAATTAGGGCAAATGACTAAAGTTGAAATGTTTTTATTTTTCTGTTTTTCTATCAAAGATTTTGCCATGATTGCTTGAGCGGTTTTGCCAACGCCCATCTCATCAGCTAATAAGGACCTTTTATTATCCACAATATATTTTGCTCCAATTATTTGATAAGGGTTTGCTTCTTTCATTTTAATTTCGTAAAGGTTTTATACCTGGAATCTCAAGATTATAAACATCTGAATAATATTGATAAACTTGTTTTTTCAATTCTTTTATATAAGACTGTTTTTCATTATCTACAGCTATTTCTAGTGATTTTAAAGTTCCTTTAGGAGAATCATTAAATTGCTGCATGTAAGTATCTCTTACAATTGAAAAAATAATTTGTTGAAAGTCATCATCTTTTATCTGCTCTGGTAAGTCTGTTAATAATGCATCTATACTTGGAGTTATATCTCCTCTTAATGGTAGAGTATATGGTCCTAAGTATTTTCCCAAGGATTCTATCCATTTTGGTATTTGTGTTCTTGCTTTTTTTAATTGATTAGGATATAACTGTATTAGTCTATCTAAAATAGCTCCTGACAAGCCGTTTGCAGAAGTAGACAAAGCAGATAGTTTCTTAGCTGTTGGATTTTGCTCTATGAAAGATTTGTATTGAGATTTTGAGGTTATTCTATGTTTATTACTTCGGATTGGAATATTATACTGTTTTAGCCATCTTACGATAGTTGGACCGGAAACACCTATCATCTCTGCTATCTCATAAGTATTTTTATTCTCTTTAATATACCATTTTTCTAATTCTTCCTTAGATGGTTTTTTCTTGCCTTTCAGTTGGATTTCTGATATTGTTCTTAGCTTAATATTATAATCTTTTAGCCAATTTCCGATAGTTGAATTAGTCACTTTGAGTATATCTGCAATTTCAATTGTGGTTTTATTCTCCTTGAGATATAATCTCTTTAATTCTTCCTTAGATGGTTTTTTCTTTCCTTTTAACATAGCTTCTGATGTTGTTCTTGTTAGAATGTTATATTCTTTCAACCATTTTCCAATGCACGTATCACTAACCCCTATCATATCTGCTATCTCATAAGTATTTTTATTCTCTTTAATATACCATCTTTCTAATTCTTCTTTTGATGGTTTCTTTTTTCCTTTCAATTTAGTTTCCGATAATGTTCTTATGGGAATGTTGTACCTTATTAACCATCCACAAATGGTACTTATATCCACTCCCACTTTACTAGCAATTTTAGTTGTACTTTGATATTTTTTGACATAGGTTTTTCTAAGAAAACTTTCTAAATCCTCCCCAATCCTCTTTTCTATTTCAAGCATTCTCCTAGTTTTTTCCATTTTCTTTATGGTCTTTTTGATATTTTTAAGCCTTTCTATTCATAACTACTTTATAGTTATAAACTATTAAACCTTAACTTTAAATATCTAAAATTTATGTTAAAATAAATGCCAAAGATAATTTTGATGAAAGATGTGAAAAAGAATGAAAAAGAGATTGTAAATGCAATTATAGAAGGAAAAATATTTATTTATCCTACAGATACAATTTATGGGTTGGGATGCAATGCTCTAGATGAAAATGCTGTAAACAAGATAAGAGAAATAAAACAGAGAGATGACAAGCCTTTTTCGGTTATTGCTCCAAGTGTTGAGTGGATTAACAAGAATTTCAGCTTTAAACATAAAAACCAGATAAAGAAATTACCAGGACCTTTTAGTTTTATTGTTAAGATGAAAAAAGAAGCTGTAGCAAAAAATGTCAGCAAAGATACATTAGCAATAAGAATTCCAGATCATAAGTTTACTAAGATAATACAAAAAGCAAAAGTGCCATTTATCACGACAAGCGTTAATATTTCCGGGAAAAAACATGCAAAATCAATAAAAGAGATTCCTAAAGAGATTTTAGACAATGCAGATTATGCGATTGATGATGGTGTTTTATTGAATAATCCTTCTGTTATAATTGATTTGACTGAGAAGATTCCTAAAATTATAAAGAGAAATATTTAAATATAAGTCTTAATAGTAGATTAAAGAGGTGTTTGAATGAAAAAAATAATTTTAATGTTTTTACTGCTGATTGTTCCTA
>CAZHCT010000003.1:0-29998 GCA_964531355.1 Candidatus Woesearchaeota archaeon
TGCTCATTGTAATTTAGGCAATTAATTCATAGAGTTTAACAAATCTCCAGTCGAATAAGTCTGCATCATATTATTTAATGCATCAATATCTGGACTTGCAGTTATTCTATGGCTTATTATGATATCACTTTGGGTCATGACATCTTTATGAATCTCTCCTGGCTGCTGTGTTGCTAAAACCAAGCTTATTCCAGGTTGTCTCCCTTCTCTTAATAATTGTATTAAAGCATCAGTAGCAGCTGTTTTTCCTTCTTTAGGCAGGAAACTATGCGCTTCATCAACCATTATCCAAACTAAAGGCATTTCTTTTTCCTTGTATTCATTATTTATTACATCTATTTCTTCTTGTTTTCTTATTGCAATTCTTTCATTTAACAATTTCCTACATATTAGCCCAATTACTAAAGCCTTAATGTTCTCAGATGTATAAGCGCTTGTGTCTATAATGCTCGTTTTTCCAGGTTTTATCAAATCCTTAATCTCTGTTCCATGCTCAGAAAAAATCCCCCATCCATTTGCAGCTAAAAATCTGTTTTCAGCAGCATCTTTAACTTGTTTTTCAGCTCTTACATCTTCCCTTATAAATCTTATTACATCTTCTATGCTAAACTCTTTTCCTTTTAATCTCTCTAAAATCCTTTCAATTAAAATTCCAACTTGATCATTAATATTAATTTCAAAAACATTTGCCCAATCTTCAGCATTTAATTCACTTGGTTTAATAGAAAAACTGAAATCAACAGGAATCCCCCTTTCTTTATATTCTTCAAATCTTCCAATTGGAACAAAAATATTTACATTTACTCCTTGAGGTTTTAAATTCCATTTTTTTAATAAGCTTTCATCCCTTTCATTGGGATATTTCATTGTCCAGAAAACCCCCATTGTATCAAACATTAGACATGATAAATTATTCGAAATTTCTTTAGGCAGTAAACTCATTTGTTCTGCCATAACCGATAATGTAAAACTTTTTCCATAACCCCTTTTACCAGAAACTAAAATAACATGGGGCCTATTAACATCCAAAAAAATATTATTGCTTAAGCTAGAAGTCTGGCCCATCTTAACCCATTGCTTGCCAATAAAGATGCTACTTTTATCTCCAAATTTCTCTCTATCCACATCATCTCTTCCAACAATTATGTTATACGGCATTTTACCTCTTTTTAAATTTTAAACTTATTTGGCCAATTTAAGTTTTTTGGCATGCATCAAGCTTTCTCTAAAATCTTCCAAGGTTAAGTTGCTTTTTACCCCCAATTTGGCTAATAAATCAATCATATCGCTCATGCAAATCCCAGATATTTCTGCAGCTTTGCCTATAGATATCTTTTTTTCTTTATACATTTTAATAGCCATCATAATCCTGCCATTTTCTATAAGTTCTCTTAGCACTTTGCCCCTGCTTTCATTTTTATTTTTACAAAATTCACTCAAAAAATCAAAATCTCTTTTTTCTAGCCTAAAACTTGTTATCTGCTTTTAACAACATTTAAAATCTTACCCTTTTAATCAAATTATTTTTTTCTGCTAATATAAAATGTTCGTCATCGCTTATCAGTTCTGTAAATTCTGTTAATTTTGCTGTTGCCAATATTATCGAGTCTATAGTTGATAAGTTATAAGTATTCCCAAGCTTTCCAGCCTCTTTTGCTATCTCTAAGGTTAATCCAACAATAAAAATCTTTTCTGAGTTTTCCATTTGCGATAAAAATTCTTCAAACAGCTGATTTAGATTTCGCTTTAAAAATCTCTTTTCAATCTCCGCTATTACAACTGTCGGCACAACTAGTCTCCCTTTGCCTGTTGTGATCTCTTCCCAAAGATTTAATGCTTTAGGATTTTTTTCGCTAATCTTAACAAAAAACCAGCTATCAGCAGTATATCTCATCTTTCTTCTCTATCTTTTTTTATTTCTCTCCAATCTTTATCGCTTAACTTTGTTCTCTCTAATATCTCCAAAATTCTATTTTCCGGTATTTTTTCTCTTCTTAAAAGTTTGATTGTCATTTCTCCATTAATAGACACAATTCTTACTATCTGTTTTGGAGCAATTCCCTCTTTTTCTCTTATATCCTTAGGAATAGCTATTTGCCCGCGTTCACCAATTTTTACATATTTTTGTATTATCATATTACACGAAAATATGTTTTAATATAAAAACCTTTCTATTTTCTTTAAAATATCAAAAATTTTTTAAAGGGGATATATTTTAACTTCGTTATGGCAATCATTAACCAAATAAAAACTGTATTATTGCTTGGAATATTAACAGGAATCTTATTAGGCTTAGGTTATTTACTTGGAGGAGCCTCAGGATTAACAATAGGTTTGATTTTGGCATTAGTAATGAATATTCTAAGTTTTTGGTTCTCTGATAAAATTATTCTGTTTATGTATCACGCAAAAGAAGCTTCAAAATCACAATACACGGGATTATACAATATTGTAGATGAAATTTGCAAACAGGCAAACATGCCAAAGCCATTAAAAATATATATTATTCCCGGTGAAAGTCCAAATGCCATGTGTACGGGTAGAAGTCCAAAACATTATATACTAGCATGCACACAAGGAATATTAAAATTATTAAATAAAGAAGAATTAAAAGGTGTTTTAGCTCACGAAGTTGCTCATTCGAAAAACAGGGATATTTTAATTGCAACAATAGCGGCAGTTATAGCAGGCACAATTTCTTATATAGCAATGATCTTTCGTTATTCATTAATGTTTAGTCAAAACAGAGAAGATAACAAAGGAAATATACTTGCATTATTAATCTTAGCAATAGTAGTTCCAATTGCAGCAACAATAATACAATTAGCTATATCCAGAACAAGAGAATATTTGGCAGATGCAACTGGTTCAAGTTTTATTAAAAATTCAAAGCCATTGGCAAGTGCACTAGAAAAATTAGAATATGCAAGCAAAAGAATTCCAATGAAAAATGCAAACCCTTCAACTGCTCATTTATTTATTGTCAAGCCTTTCTCTGCAGAAGGATTGCTGACGCTTCTATCTACACACCCTAGTGTTAAGGATCGTGTGAAACGTTTGAGGGAACTAAAACTTTAAATCTTGATGCTCTTTCATGGTAAGGTTTTAAACCTACCTTTTTATATAGCTCACTTACTTTAAAATATTGCCAGATATGACTTATTTTAAACTTTCGATTTATATCTTCACCAGAGGCATAATGTCCTTTAGAGATTTCTTCTTTTAAATAATTTATAATTTTATATTCCCATATTTTAAAATATTCTAAACTTAATTTATTTTTATCTCTTCTTTTCTTTAATTTAACTACACAAATGGGGGGTATAATATTACAATACTTATATAATTCTAATTGATTTTTAAAATAAGTATAAATGTCTAATTTTAGAATGTTATTAATTTCATTAATATTAATTCTTTCGTTATCTTCATAATTATATCTTATGTAATTTTTTATCAGTTTTCTTTTTACTTCATGTTCTTTAGTATCAATATGTACAGAGTAATCTCTAATATATCTAATTTTTTTAAAACTATTTTTGTTGCATATCTTTATTAAATCTTCAAATTTAATTATCTCTACATTTTTAGGAACTTCTACGTTATTCTCTATTTTAGAAGTAGTTGTAATTAAAATTATTTTATGAAAAGATTTAGTTTTTAACCAATTTTCTATTTGTTCTATATTCCTTTTCTTCACCATCTCGTTTTTATTATAAGCTTTTAATTCTATACCTATAATATTATTATTTTTATCTTTAGTAATTATATCTACGCCTCTTTGGTGTGTACCATTTGTCTTTATTAACGAAAGATTTAATTTTTCAATATTTTTTGATATAACTTCTACTAATAATTTAGCTTTTTTAGATTTTATACTTTGATTATTTTGTTGTTTATATTTAATTCCAGCTTGTTTATACAAATCTTTTATACTCCTGAAGAGATCAGGTGCTAGCCTTAGTTTAAATTTTCCTTCTAATTCTCTCCTAGAGGGATAATGATCTTCTCCAACAGTCTCCTTTAGATAAGCAATTAATTCCTCCCTTACCATATCAATACTTTTAGTTGGTCTTCTTTTTACAATAGGATTCAATAGTCTTACTCCCGATTGTAAATAAAGTTCTTTTGTTGTTATTTTCAAATAACCTATACCGAACTTTTTATTTAATTCATCATAGCTAGGAATACAATTAACTTTCAATTCTTTCTTTATATAATTAATCACTTCTTCTTTTATTTTTGATCGATTCAATATGGGTTTTCTACTCACAATTATTCATATAATTTCTGCTTATATATACTTTACGTGTGCACTTGTCTTTTTGTCCTTTTGACATATTCTGTAAAATATATATTAAAGGATATACTCAAAAATTAAGAAAAATAAATTCTCTAAGATTCTAAATTATATTCTCTATTATATATAACCTTAATTCAGAAAGTTTATAATCCTGTCAGAAATTAATTTAAAAAATGTCAAGAATAACTTTTATAACTTCTGAAAGTGTAAGTGAAGGGCATCCCGACAAAATCGCTGACCAGATAAGTGATGCGGTTCTAGATAATTTAATTGCCCAAGACCCTTATTCAAGAGTTGCTATTGAAACCCTTGTAACAACAGGAAGTGTTCATGTTGCAGGAGAAGTTACAACAAGAGGTTTTGCTGACGTACAAAGAATAGCAAGACAAGTTTTAAAAGATATAGGCTACATTGATCCTACTTTTGGTATTGATTATGAAGACTCAGGGGTATGGATTTCTATACATGGACAAAGTCCAGATATTGCAATGGGAGTAAACAAAGAAGGAGCTGGGGATCAAGGAATGATGTATGGATTTGCATGCAACGAAACACCAGAATTAATGCCTCTTCCGATAATCCTTGCGCATAAACTTACAAAGAGGATGGCAGAAGTAAGAAAAAATTGGGAAATTAAGAATATAGGACCAGATGGAAAATCGCAAGTTACTATTGAATATGTAGATGGAAAACCAAATAGGATAAGCGCAGTTGTTGTTTCTCAGCAGCATAAAAAAGAGATTTCAGAAGAAGAGCTGAAGAAAGAAATTCTTGAGAAAGTAATAAAACCTATCTGCAATTATATGATAGATAACCAAACTAAAATTCATATTAATCCAACTGGTTCATTTATAATTGGTGGTCCTGAAGGGGATACGGGAGTAACTGGAAGAAAAATAATAGTAGATACTTACGGGGGGGTTGGAAGACAAGGTGGAGGTTGTTTTAGTGGAAAAGACCCATCAAAAGTAGACAGGTCTGCTGCATATATGGCGCGTTACATAGCAAAAAATATTGTAGCAGCAGGACTTGCAGATAAATGTGAAGTATCTTTAAGTTATGCAATAGGTGTTGCAGAACCAACTTCTATAAATATTGATTGTTTTGGAACAAATAAAATCCCCGAAGAAAAAATTATTGAGCTAATTAAAAAACATTTTAAATTAACCCCCCGAGGAATTATAGAAAGTCTTAACCTAAGAAGACCCATCTACAAAAAAACAGCTGTATATGGGCACTTTGGTAGAGATGATTCCGATTTTACATGGGAAAAAACAGACAAAGCAGAAATATTAAAAAAAGAAATTTAAAAATTATTTATAGATTATCTCTTTTTACATAAGCCAGGACTTTTCTCTAACCCTTCCGCTATCCTTAATATTTTTATAGCATCAGCAGAATTAATCTTTCTATCTTTATTAATGTCAATACAGCATATTTCATTAGGTTTTTTCACATTTCCTACACTTATCTCTAAAGTTAAATTTCCATCTTCATTGGTTATTTTTCCATCACCATTAACATCCCCTATAATCTGACCCGGTTTGCAATTTAAAATGCAAGCACCATTATTACAAATATTTGGACAATAATAAGCAGTATCATCAGTCTCAATTTCACCAGATACAGAACAAAAGTATTCAATTACATAAGGACCCTTATATATCTTTCCAACACTTGGAGACCAACAATAATCTTTCCTTATATCTGTTCCAGAGATAACATTCCCTTTAACATAATAATTCAAACCACCATCAGAATCTGTGCATCCACTTTGAGATGCTGTTCCAGCTGGAACTTTTCCTAGGATGATATCGATTAAGCTTATTCTTCCACTTAACACATCTTTTAAGGTATAAGCATAAACAGAAGACATCAAAATAAATACAATCAAACTTATAATCAATATTCTTTTATCCATTCCAATATTATTTTTCATATTTTCACCTCATTTATAATGTACATATACACGAAAACTAATATATAAAACTTTCGTTTACGTATACAGCATGAGAAAAAAATATACTAATGTTGCTATTCCTGAAGAACTTGCTAAGACTATTGATGAGAAGATTAAGAAAGAAAGTTTAGGTTATAGAAGCCGAGCAGAATTTGTTATCGAAGCTATAAGAAATAAGTTAAGAAAATAGATTTATTCAACAACTTCCAACTTTCCCATTCTTCCAGCAGTTAACTGCATTTCACCTTGCCATTCATTTACAAAGCCGTTAGTTATCTTTATCTTGCTTCCAACCTTTACTTTGTCAATATCATCATTCCATAATGTAAGCTTTATCTCGCCTGAATCATCAAAAATAGTTGCATTTGCAACTCTTCCTTCTTTGCCGAATTTATTGAATGTTCTCGGCTCTTCAATATCTTTTATAGTCACAGTAAGATCAATTTTGCCCATTTTCGGTTTTAGATCACTTATTTGCATTTTTTAAACACCTCTTCAAAAATCAAGGTAAGAAAACATTTATAAATTTTTATATTCTACAGCAGTTATATCTTATCAAATTTTATAATCTTATCTACAACTCTTTCAGGGTCATTTAGCTCATTATCCCATACAATTAAAGTATCAAAACCATGCTTTTTAAAATAATCTTTCCTTCCTTTGACATGTTTATCTACATTTTCAACTCTCTCTGAATGCCAAAAATGACCAAATAACTCAATAAGTTTCTTCTTATCAAAATTAACAAAATCAGGGTTTTTATTTCCTATCATCAATTTAAAGTTGCCAACATATTTATAAGGTAAATTTTTCTCTTTTAGTAATCTAATCAATATCTTCTCTGGTTTATTTGGTTTAATACCTCTCCTTTTAGCCCATTCCTTCACCCATTTTTGATCCTTAAACAATTTTTTCATTCTTCTGCTGTGCCCTTTCCCAACTTCTGGATGATTCTCTAGATATCCTTTAACTATCTTAGAAATTTTCTTTCTAAATTTCAACTCTCTTCTTGTATTAGCTGACCTTTTCTTTATGATTTCCCACTCTTCAGGATGATTCTCGATCCATTTGACCATTTTTTTGGACTGTTTTTTCTTAGCTTCAGGATGTTCTTCAAAATAATCTATCATATATTGCGACCTTAATCTTCTAAATTTATCAGTCCTCAAACTTCTAATTCTTCTTTCTTCAATTTTATTCCATACCTTAGAATTTCTAATTCTCTTTAATCTCTTACTTGATTCTTGTCTTATTTCTAAAGTTTTAGAATTTTTAACCATCTTTTTCAATTGCCCTTTCCATTTCTCATGATGATTTTTTATCCAACTCTTCTGTGAATTGCTCATAATCCTTCTATGCTCATTCGTTTGGCAACTTTTTCTTATTTTTCTTTTTATTTCCTCTGCCTTATCCGGATTATTTTTAAACCAATCTAACATCTTTTTTGACATTTTATCTCTATTAAGTGGATTAGAAAAATATCTACTAATACCTATAGATATCCCCCTTTTGAATAAGATAGAGCTAACCTCCGCTCCTGGAAACTTTTTCTTATACTGCCTCATATTTAAATTATGCAATTTAAGATGATTTGTGGTCATACGAATAAGATTTTGGTCACATATCATACACTTTATATAACATATATTCTTTCGTTCCTTATCTACCCTAAACCCTTTATTACAATTTTTACAGTAATATCTCTGTTTCTTATTTTTACCTTCTGTATACCCCGCCTTCCAAATATTTTTACTTCCACAAAATCTACACTTTATTTTAGAACTCATTTAAATTACCTCTTCCTTAAGGACTCTAAAGTTACCCTATAATAATCATCCTTTTTTATTTTGAACAACTTAACCAATTTTTTAGGTATATTTATTATATAAGCCCCGCCGATTGTCCAAACCCTTGCTACAAATTGTTCTTTCATACTTATATATTATATAAGTAAAACTTATATATAAATATTATTGTTCTAAAGAAGATATATAATTTTTATAGACTAATGACCTCTAATAAATTTAGTATTCACTTTTCCAGATATTCAATCTCTTCTTTTTCAAGTTTTAATTCATTAAAAATCTCTGGATTATTCAAAATCCTCTTGTAATATTCAAATTCATTTAGAACCTTTTTTTCAGAGCAGTGTATGCAGTTGGAAATTTTCTTTGCAATCTCTCTCTTCTTTGAATATTTTTGCTTTGCAATCCATAATTTTAATATTCTGTCTGTTCTTTTGTAAGCTACAAACCCAATTTTCTTCTCTTTTTTAGCCAAAGCAACTCCAACGCTTAACAAGGCATCAACATAAACTAAAAACCTATAATATTGTCTTTTCATAATTCTTCCATTAAAAATATCAGCTTGGCTTAATCTTTCATAAGCATTGAATAATTCTTTTCCTTTATATTCCAAAGGCAAATTCTCATCAATCCATAATCCTATTTCATTCAAATCCATATCAGAATTTCTTAAAATTCCAGAAACATTTTCTATTCTTCTGCTCTTGAATATTAATTTTAATAGGTTAAATATACTTTCAGTTCTTTCTCTTTCATATAATCCTTCTAAATCCTCTTTGCTTATCATTCCCTTTAAAGACAAGCTATGCAAGTCATTTATTGCTGCCCTGATATCGCTGCCAGATCTTGTTGCTAATATCTTTAATGCTTCCTCATCATACCTAACATTTTCCTTTTTGCAGATCTCTTTTAATATATTAAATAATTTAATTTCATCAACATCTTTTATTTCTAATAATTCGCATTTGCTTCTTAATGCGCTTAATTTGCTCTCCCATGGATTATTTGCAGTTAAGATTACAGGAAACTCACTTTTCTCGATTATTTCTATTAATGCCTGCATTCCACCATAATCAGATTTTCCGCTGATGCAATCAACTTCATCAATTAATATTATTTTCCCATTTGAGAATAAGCTTTTTTGCCTGGATGCATTTCCTATCTTATTATAAATACTTTCCTTGTTTCTGCTCTCGCTGCAGTTTACTTCTATTACTTCATAATTTAGTTCATTTGCTAAGGCATATACCAAAGCAGTCTTTCCAATTCCAGTTTTTCCATAAATCAGCAAAGCTTTTTTCTTTGGATTCAAAACAAAATTCTTTATCTTAACAGACTCTTTAATCGGAACATCAGAAATTCTTTCTGGCTTGTATTTTTTTGTCCAAAGTTTCATTTTAAAATATTAGAAGAGGCTTGTAGATATGCTCTCACTTTTTTTATATTTAATAAATCATTACCATAATCATCTGACAACTTATCTCTTAAACCACCCTCTGCATCAATGAAGAAATTTGTCTCTCCTATTTCAGCAATAATCTGCCTTAATCTATCTAAGACATTTCCTCCATTAAATCCTCCCGCAAAACCAATAGTTAAATCCTGAACATGTTCCCTTAATTCTGAATATAATCCTAATGAATCTTCAATATTAAATTCTATGCCCCTTCCACCAGATGGATCAATCAAAACATAATCTAGACTATCTTCATAATCCTTTATCATTCTTACTGTCTCTGCAGAATTTTTATTAACCATTGCTTTATGTGATGCTTGGAATACTATTTTCATCTCTGGAAATTTATCTTTTATAGTCTTAACTTGCCTTGTGTCTGGCCAAACAATATTTAGTTGAATTGCTCTGCATAATCCATTACTGTAAATTCCATCAAACAACTTAGATACTTGTTCAACTAATGAATCCCTTTCTCCAGAATTGTAATGAATCATAGTTAAGACTCTATTATCAGCTTGTTCTAATAATTCTGGAAGTTTTGTAATATTGGGGTATCTCCGATTTAGCGTTGGTTGACTATTAAGTGTTTTATAACTTATCAAGAAACCCAACATAGGTAGATGAAAAGATTTCATTGTATAATCTGCTTCAGTAAATTCCTTACAGATATCTTCTACTTCTTGTTTATTTACTGCTCCAGTTATCCCAATATAAGGTTTCTTGTTCATTTTCCAGCCAAGACAAAACTTGCTAATAATGCCTCAATCTGCACGAACTCATCTGAACCTTCACTCATTCTAAACTCTATTTCCCCGCATCTTTCTATTAATTGAACTTTTTTTTCATCTTCTGCATCTAAATTCCAAATCTCTTTTTGTATTTGTTTTATAATATCCAACCCGCTTAAACCATGTTTCAGCATTGTTTCTAACAATAAATCTCTTGCTTTGATAAAATTTCCTTTGACAGCGGTTTCTAAAACAGCTTTTACTTCTTTGGGCTTAGCAGCGCTTACAATCTCAAAAATTAAATTTTCATTTATATCCTTGCTTATGGCAGCGCAGCTTTGTAAAATATTTATTACTCTTCTTACATCCCCTTCAGAAATCTCATATAAAGTTTTAACAACGTTTTCATTTATCTTTAGATTTTCATTTTTCGCAATATGATATACTATCTCTTCAATATTTTTTTCTTCTAAGGGCTTGAACCTAAAAATAGTGCATCTGCTTTGGATAGGCTCAATTATCTTGCTTGAATAATTTGCGATTAAGCAAAATCTGCAATTGCTTGAATATTGCTCCATTGTTCTTCTTAATGCATTTTGCGCATCGCTTGTTAGGGAATCTGCTTCATCTAAAATGCAAATTTTCCATCCGACATCTCCAATTGCCTTTGTTCTTGCAAAATTCTTGATTGCTTCCCTTACAACATCTATTCCGCGATCACTGCTTGCATTTGTCTCCATTATATTTTGTTCCCATTCATCTCCATATAATTCCTTTGCTGCAGCAAGAATTAGTGACGTGTTATGTAATATCAATGGACTATTCCCACCAATAAAATTATGTGTGTCTTCAACATTCAAATCATAAACAAAACTTTTTTTATCAATATCTACACTTTTTACAGCATCCCAAATAATTTCTGCATTTTTTAAAAAGTCTATACCTTCAAGAATACTCATACATCTTTCGTTAAATATCTTAGTCTCAATTATACTTTTAAGTTGAGTAAAGATATCCCCAATCCGATTCATAGACATTAAAGAAAGACCATCTTCGTTTAAGATATATTTAACAGTTCCGGCATCAACCTTTATACTTCTTGCAATTTCATTATAACTTATATTAAATACACCTAGAACATCTAAGATTTTTTGTCTTATTGTTATCATATTCACAATATTATCATATTCATCCTTAGACCTTAATTTAAGTTCATAAAGTCTTTTGATTATTCTTAAATAATTTCTAAGATAAGGTTCTCTTTTTCGATCATAAAATTCCTTTAATCGGTCATAATCAACAACTTTTATTTCTTTTCTTATTCTACAATCTTTCAATAAATCGAATACTTTTTCTGGATCTATTCTAAAATTTTTAACACTATTCAATATAGAAATGGCTTCAATACCAAATTTGATTTTGTCTCTTATAATCTCTGTTAATTTATAATAAAATCTTAAAGCATTCGCTCTACTACAATAACCCTCTTCAATAATATAAGAAAAATTATTTCCAATCTCTTTATAAGAAATTCCAAAGATTTTTAATAAAAATCTAATATCATCAACATTTATAGGTAAAACATCTATATTGGTATTATTCTTTTTTAATCTTGTAGGATTTTTAATAATGGGTTTTATTGTCTCATCAAATTTACGAATCATCATGCTTCCAGATAGCAGTATTTTCTTCTTTTTGATCCTAGAAGATATACCTAACATTAATAGTAAATACCTCAATCCTATCAATAAATCATTGCTCATAGAAGATATTTCCATATAAGATTTATAATATGAACCATCAGTTTCATATAATCCTTTAATAAACGAAGAAATATTTCTCAAATTTGAAGTATATAGTTCTTTTGGAACCTTTATAATACCACTTTTTTTTCTACATAATTTATACCCCAAATTTTCCTCTAGAATCCGAACTATTGTTGTAGCTTTCCTAATCTCTGTATAAGGACACCTATCTTCGGGTATTACATCAATAATTTTTATATTTTTCCCAAAAATTTTATAGGATAACGCTTTAAATATCCCTCTTAGACCATTATTACTGTTATAGAATTTTATGCTAGAATTTCTAAAATTACCATCCCCAAATATCAATCCAAGCCAATAGTAAAATTCTTCATCCAATTTTGGAATTTTGATTTTACAAGAATATCTACCATTCGGAGAATAATATGAATAATAATCCTTTATTTTTACAAATCTATCAGGAATTTTTAATATATGTTTAAATTCTCTATTTTTTAACAATTCTGGAGAAGCAATATGCATACCTTCTTTAAGATCTTTAGATTGAATCCATTTTAATTTACCTTCTTCTAATGCTAAAAAAGGATGTTCCGGCGTGACACCAATATTCGTTCCAAAATTAGTTTTTATGCGATAAATCTTATTAGAAAAACCTTTATAAAAATAGGAAATCTTTTTTGCACTTATTTTACCTTCTTTATCTAAACTCATTACAGTCTTTATTTTATCTTTGTAAGCTTGCTCAATAGTTAATAGATTGCCATATCCATCTAAAATAAGCGTATCCGGGCAAACACATTTTCCAATTCCAGCAGGACCTGCAAATAATAAATGCGGAAGATTTTTCTGCTTTACAAATGCATGTATTCTTTCAACTATCTTGTCCTGGCCTTTAATGCTTTCAAATGTTTTTGGTCGATATTTTTCTATCCACATTAATTCTGTCATAAACATCCCCCTAAAACCTAAAGAATAGACTTCTCTTTATAAGTTTTATTGTAATAAAAAGAATAAAAAAAGAAAAACAAGAATTTATTCGCCAAAATCTTCAGATTCTTCAGTTGATTCTTCGGTTTCAGTTGGTTCTTCTTCGCTTGTCTCTTCTTCACTTGATTCTTCAGTTTTATCTTCTTTAACTTTGCCTTCTGATTTTCCTATTACTTCGCCAAAACCAACCTTTCTCAAAACTTTGTTGATTCTTATCTTGACTTCTTCACCTTCTTTAACTCCAGGCACGAATATAACAAATCCTTTTACTTTTGCTATTCCGTCGCCTTTTTCTCCTACTGCTTCGATTTTTACATCTACTTCATCGCCTATTTTAACAGGCGCAAAACTTTGTCCAAAATCTCTATTTCCATACATTTTAATTTACACTCCTATTTAATTTATTCAATTGCAAGAACTATTAGAAATAGCCCTACAACCGTTTATTTCTATTAAAAATAAGCCTTTATAAAGATTTGCATAAGGTTTTTAAACAAAAATTCCTGTTTAATTATTATGTATAATCCTCAAGAGGTTGAAACAGAGATCCTTAAATTTTGGAAGAATAAGAAGATTTATGAAAAATCTAAAAAAAAGAATCTCGATGGAAAAAAATTCTATTTGATGGATGGTCCTCCTTATGCTACAGGCCATATCCATATGGGCACTGCCCTGAATAAAATTCTAAAAGATATTATAATGAGAAGCAGGAGACTGCAGGGTTATTCTGTTTTTGACAAGTCCGGATATGATACTCATGGTGTTCCAATTGAATATCAAATTGAAAAAGAAATCGGAACCAAGTCAAAAAAAGACATCGAAATATACGGAATTAAAAAATTCATAGAAAAATGCAAGGAATTTGCAACAAAATATATTGGTGTAATGAACTCTGAATTTGAAAACTTAGGAATATGGATGGATTTTGATAATCCTTACTTAACCCTAGACAATAAATATATAGAAACAATATGGGATACATTTAAAGTTGCAGATGAAAAAGGTCTTTTATATCTTGGAAAATATCCGGTTCATGTTTGTCCCAGATGCGAGACTGCTGTTGCTTATAATGAAATTGAATATGCTAAATTAGAAGATAATTCTATTTATGTTAAATTTCCATTGAAAGATAAAAAAAATAAATTTTTAATAATTATGACTACAACTGCTTGGACACTTCCTGGGAATACAGGAATTATGGTTAATCCAGATATAGAATATGTTGAAGCTGAATTAAGCAATGGAGAAATTTGGATTATTGCAAAAGAAAAAGTTTCAGAATTAATGTCTGCAATTCAAACAGGTTATACTATCAAAAAAACCATAAAAGGAAAAGAGCTTGAAGGATTAAAATATGAAAATCCGCTTTCAAAAAATCTAAGACTAAAAGTAAAAAATGGCTATAAAGTAATTCTCTCTGCAAGATATGTAAACATTGAAGAAGGTACAGGTTTGGTTCATGCTGCTCCAGGACACGGAAAAGAGGATTATGAAGTAGGTAAAGAATATGGAATAGATATGCCTTCACCTGTTGATGTAAATGGTATATTGACAGAAGAAGCAGGAAAATATGCTGGGAAAAAAGCAAGAGTTGTTGATGCAGAAATAATAGAAGACCTAGAAAAAGATGGTTTTCTTGTATACAAGCAGAAATATACTCATGATTATCCTTTGTGCTGGAGATGTAAATCCCCTTTATTGATGTTATCAAGACCACAATGGTTTTTCAAAATAGATAAGATACAGGAAAAGATTCTAAAAGAAAATGAAGAAACAAATTGGATTCCAAAATATATGAAGTTAAGAATGAAATCTTGGCTTGAAGGAATATCTGATTGGCCTATCTCAAGAAATAGGTATTGGGGAACGCCATTGCCTATCTGGATATGTGATAAATGCAAGGAAAAACAAGTTATTGGTTCTATCAATGAATTAGAGAAAAAATCAGGAAAAAAGATTAAAGAAGTTCATAAGCCAGAAATAGATGAGATAAAATGGAAATGCAAATGCAATGGAGAAATGAAAAGAGTTCCAGAAGTTTTGGATGTTTGGTTTGATTCTGGCGTTTCAAGCTGGGCTGCTTTGGAATATCCGCAAAAACAGGTTTTATTCAAAAAATTCTGGCCTGCAGATATAAACATAGAGGGAAAAGACCAAATAAGGGGATGGTGGAATTCCCAGATAATCTTGTCTGAAATAAAATTTAATAAAAAACCATTTGAGAACATCTCTGTTCATGGCATGATATTGGATTTAGGAAAAAGAAAAATGTCTAAATCTATAGGGAATATAATCTCGCCTCAAGATATAATCAAAAATTATGGAAGGGATTATATGAGATATTATTTTGCTAAAATCTCAAAAGGAGAAGATTTTGCATTTGATGAGCAAGAATTCAAGCAAATCAAACAATCTTTCATAATCTTGGAAAATGTAATAAACTATATTAATAATCTTTCTGGCTCTGAAAAAGGAAGTTTAGAAAATGAAGATAAATGGATTATATCCAAGTTTAATTCTGCGCTGAATGAAATTGTTAATGCTTACAATGAATATAATCTTCCAAGAGTAATAGAATTATTTGAAGATTTTCTTTTGTCCGAATTAAGCAGAACATATATCAAGATAATAAGGGAAAGAGAAAATGAAAAAATAATAAAAACAACTTTAAACAAAATAATTGTTGAATTATTAAAATTAATTGCGCCAGTTGCTCCATTAATAACTGAAAAAATCTGGCAGGAATTTAAAGAAAATAAAATTGTCAAGGAAGAATCAATTCATTTATCCTCCTTGCCTAAACCTAATAAAAAGTTGATAGATGCAAAACTGGAAAGAAATATGCAGTTGATCAAGGAAGTAATCCAGTCAATATTAGCAGAGCGTGAAAAAGTGCAGATAAATATTAGATGGCCTTTGTCTAAAGCAGTTATTACAACAAAAAATAAGGATATAATTACAGCAGTTAAGCAGCTAAAAGAAATAATCCAAAATCAATGCAATATTAAAAATATTTTAACCGAAGAAAGAGATATATCTTCTATCGAAGTAAAATTAGATGCAGCATTAACAAAAGAATTGGAGCAGGAAGGTTATGCAAGGGAATTAACAAGAAAAATCCAGGATTTAAGAAAAAAATCAGGTCTCAAAAAACAGGATAGGATAGAATTAGCAATAAAAACTAGTTATGACTTAGGAAAATTTGCAGATGAATTAAAAGAAAAAGTTGGAGCAAAAAAATTGTCTGCAGAAGCAAAGAAAAAATATCAGTTTGCATCAGTAGAAAAAATCAAAGAGCAGGAATTTGAGATTATGTTTAATAAATTATAAATCAATTATTTCTCCTCCTAATTCCTTTATCCCTCACCAAGATTTCTTTTTTCCTTGGGACAATAAAAAATTTAATCTCTTTATCTAATTCTCCACAACCAAATCCAAAGTCCGCTACTAATCAAGACGATAATTATAAAAATAAGTCCAAAAGGATTATTCTTGCCTCCCGAACCAATAACATTACCCGTAATCCCCAAAAAAGAAAAAAGCGAAAGAAGTAGACTACCAATTACTATTGCTCCAATAATATTCTCAAGGTTCTTTTTTCTTTGATATTCCTTCCCCCTATAAGTTAATGTCGTAATTTCTGGACCAATCTTTATGGAAGCCAATTCAGTTTCTTTTATTATCCCTTTTCCAGAACTAACTCTATCAAATGTTTGAAGGTCAACTTTACCCCCTCCTATAAGATAAGTTAAATAAGCATCTAATTCAGGATTATGACCAACAATTCCTGTTATATAAGGTCTATTTCCAATATATTTTCTTGCAAATTTTTCAAGCCGACTTATTCCCTTTTCATAGCTTCTTGCTATATTAATAGGATTTATACCTTTTACCCCTTCAAATTCACCTTGATGTTTTATCCATTCTCTGGTTATCTTATACTCATCCATATTATGTTTTTCAAGAAGTTTAGAAGTATAAAGAGTTGGTTTTCCTTCCTTTGTTAACCAACCTTTTCTTTTTAATGAAAATTCTTTTAAAAAAAGAGGAATGTCTACAATTATTCTCTTATTAGGATTAGCATTAATTACCTCTTTTATTTGTTTTGCTATAGCACTATAACCTTTTCCCAGTGGAATATCTTCTCTTGTAAGGATAATATAATCTTCTTTTCCTGCCAATTTTTTCTTTAATTCATCACCATAAACTTCTGCTGTTGACCTTGTTCTTACTTCATCAGATACACCGCTAAGAAAAATAATTGCATTTTTTGGGCTTTTTTCAAGATTATATAGTATATTTTTAACTGATTCTTTTGCAAGTTCAACTCCTTTTTTAGAAATACCTCTATATCTTTTAGATTCTACATCTTCGCCTTTAGGCTTTATAGAATGTCTTGTTAAAAAATATCTTCTTTCCATTTCATGCTTTTTTTAAGATTTTAACAACACCGTGATTTGCATTAACTTCTATTAGATCTCCGTCTTTAATTAATCTTGTTGCCATTTTTGTACCTACAACACAAGGTTTGTTCAATTCTCTCGCAATTATTGCGGCGTGACAAGAAATACCTCCTTCATCGGTAACAATTGCTGCTGCTCTTTTCATAGCAGGAACAAAATCAGGCATAGTCATTCCAGTAACAAGAATATTTCCTTCTTTAATATTATTCAAGGCATCTTTTACACTTAAACATACTTTTGCATTGCCAATTATTCTGCCTTGAGAAGTTCCAATGCCGTTTAATTCTTTAGCACCCTCTTCAAGATTAAGAATTTTACTTCTTTCTTTTTCAGCATCAACTCCAAAAAACTCTTTACCTCCTGCTTCGGCAGTATACGCATAAAAATATTCTTTGCTTCTTCTCTCAAGTAAGTTAATATCGGGTTTATTCTTTTCTCGGACTGTAGAAATTAGTTCTGTAGGCCATAAATAATAAAAAAGTCCTCTATCAATAAAAAATCTTCTTGCAAACTCCTCATATATCTGTCGCATAAAATAAAATGCCTTTACTTGACCTTCTTTTCTTAAGTCGTGCAAGACGGCATATTTATCAAAAATATCTATGTAATCTAATATTATGGGTTGTTTAGATGCAATAAAGTTAATAACTTTTTCCTTTTCTTTTAGAGATTGCTCTATATTTCGTTCTGCTTGTTTAAGCTCATCTTTTACCTTTTCAATCTTTATTTTATTATATTCATCAAATAATTCTTTTTCAGAGTATTCATTTGAAGGACCTAAAGAAAAGTTAATCCAGTAATAATTATCTAAGAATTTTTTAACTGCTGGAGTACTTTTCTTTGTCTTATCTTTTTTAATGGCTATGAATAAGTTAAGTTTTTCTAAATTCATTCTGTTAACATAACTTAGAACATCAGGGAAAGTTATTTTGTTGTATACTTCAGATTGTTTTGATTTTTTTTCTTTAGAATAAACTTCTTTGATTATTTTATCTATTATTGGATTTAGCATAGTATCAATTGAATCCACATTATATGCTATACCGTGCCACTTGATAGAATTATAATAAACTTTCTCTAACATTTCAGCAAGTTCCTTATTAGATTTTTTGGCTAAATCTGTATTCCTTACTTGACTGAATATTTTATTTAGTTTGCCAAATTCTTCTTTCCAAAAATTAATATAATTCTTAAATTTCCCTCTGTCTTTTAAAAATACTTTCAAAAGATAATTTCCAACTTTATAGTGGTCTGCAAAATTCTCATAATAATAGCCCACATTATCTTTAATATACAAGAATAATTTTTCATATTTTGGTCCACCCATATAAGTATTTGAAAATTTAATAGAATGCATTCCAATGCAAGTATTATAGGCACACAAATCGCTTCGTATCAACTCCTCCCATTCTTCTTTAATTTTAGTTTCTTTATATTTTTCCTTATCACTTTTTAATAAAGTAGTAATCGGTCTACTTTGAACAATGTAAAACTTACCTTTTTCTCTTGCCCATTCAATATCGCAAGGAAATCTATAATGGCTTTCTATTTTAAGGATAATTTTTGATAGCTCAAGAATCTCTTTATCTGATAAAACCCGCTTTTCTCCTATTTCTTTTGGAAGAGTTTTCCATATACTGCCTCCTTTGGGACTTCTGTATAAACCCCTTTCTTGTACAATTACATTTTTATTAATTATCTTTAATGGTTTCTTATCAACAACATAACTATCAGGCGTAACCTGCCCTGAAACTATTGCCTCTCCCAACCCAAAAGAGCCCTCTATCAATAATTGATTTTGGTCCTGATTAACTGGATGTACTGAGAACGCAACTCCAGAAGTTTCACTTTCTATCATTTTCTGAATTACTACTGCGACTGAAATCTTCTCTTTTGTGAGTTTTTTCTCAAATCTGTAGAATATTGCTCTTGGCGTAAATAGCGAGGCCCAACATTTCTTAACATTTTCCAAAAGTGTTTTTTCTGTAGTATTAAGGTAAGATTCTAATTGACCTGCCCAAGCAGCAGTTGAACTGTCCTCAGATGTAGCAGAACTTCTTACTGCTACATATTCTGATTTTAATTTTTTAAAATAATAAATAATCTTTTTTGCCAAATCGCGAGGCATTTTTGCTCCTAAAATAAGTGCCTTGATTTTTTCAGAAGCATCTTCAGTTGTATGAATTTCATTAATATTTACCTTATCTATAGCTGCTTCAATTTCAACATCCAAATCAGTTTCTTCAATAAATCTATCAAAAGCAGTTGAAAGTACGACAAAGCCAGGCGGTACAGGAAGTCCTGTCCGTGTCATCTCTCCTAGAGATGCCCCTTTTCCACCAGCAAGAGCAACATCGCTTTTGCTTATCTTAGAGAAAGACCTTATTAGTTCCATAAATTATAACTATTTTTCTAAGTTTATAAGTTTAATTATTCCCAATTTATATTCAAATCTGTTTAATGCAAGAGAATAACCAACTTTGCCTTTATAAATAGATTTAAAAGCTTTTCTATCCTATTTATAAACAACGAATTTAGGGGGTCAAAAAATGACTAAAAAAGAAATAAAACTGCAGAATATTGTTGCAACTTGTTCTTTGGAAAAAGATGTTCCATTGGTTAAATTGGCAGAAACTTTGCCGAATACAGAATACAATCCAGAGCAATTTCCAGGATTGGTAATGAGAATAAAAGAGCCAAAAACTTCAGCTTTAATCTTCAGCTCAGGAAATATTGTATGCACTGGAGCTAAATCAATGAAAAAAGTAAAAGAAGCAATCCAGGTAATAATCAAAAATGTTGCAAAGGTAGGAGTAAAAGTAACAACAAAACCTCAAATAAAGGTTCAAAACATGGTTGCATCAGGCGATATCGGATTAGATTTAAATTTAAATCAATTAGCAATGCAACTGGAAAATACAGAATATGAGCCAGAGCAATTTCCAGGTCTTGTGTATAAACTAGCAGGAACAAGAGCTACATTCTTATTGTTCAGCAATGGAAAAATTGTATGCACCGGAACAAGATCAGAGGACAAATTAAGAGAAGCAGTTGATAAACTAGCTCAAATGCTCAAGAAGAAAAAGAAATAATCACTAAGAATATACTCTTGAATAACAACAAAATATTTAAATCCTTCTTTATCTTTAAACTAAATTAGAGGGGGTTGTCATGGTTAGTGCTCAAGAACAAATAGAAAAATTCAAGGAATTTCTAGAATCAAGTTATTCCAGCAAGATCAATGCAATTGCTACTTCTGGAAAAAAATCTTTATTAGTTGATTTTCAGGAATTAGTAAAATTTGACCATGAAATAGCAGAAGAGGTATTAAATGAGCCAGAAGAAACCCTAAAAGCAGCAGAACTTTCTCTGGAAGATTTGGACATCCCAAAAGACCTAAGAGTTAAAATTAGATTTTTTAATCTTCCAAAATCCCAGATAATAATGATAAAAGATATAAGATCAAGTCACTTAAACAAATTTCTTGCTATTGAAGGCATTGTTAGGCAATCATCAGATGTCCGTCCTCAAGTAACATTTGCAAAATTTGAATGTCCTTCTTGCGGTAATACAATTACTATTCCTCAGCTAGACTCAAAATTCAAAGAGCCATTCAGGTGCAGCTGCGGCAGAAAAGGTCGTTTTCGTTTGTTAAGCAAAGAGCTTGTTGATGCTCAGCGCCTGATTATTGAAGAAGCCCCAGAGTCTTTGGAAGGTGGAGAGCAGCCAAAAAAACTGCAGGTTTTCTTGAGAGAAGATTTAGTTGAGCCAAAAATGGAAAAGAAAACTACTCCAGGAAGCAAGGTAAGGGTTTATGGCATTATAAAAGAAATTCCAATCATGATGGGTAATGTTCAATCAATAAGATATGATCTAATGATGGAATCTAATTTTATTGAGCCAGTGGAAGAAACATTTGAAGAGCTTGAAATAAATGAAGAGGATGAAAGAGAAATCAAGAAGCTTGCAATGGACCCAAGAATTTACGAAAAACTGATTAAAAGTATTGCCCCATCAATATATGGTCATGAAGATATTAAAGAAGCATTAGTTCTTCAGTTATTTGGCGGAGTAAAAAAAGATAAGAAAGATGGCACAAAAATAAGAGGAGACATGCACATTCTTTTGTGCGGCGACCCTGGTAGCAGTAAAACAACATTATTAACCGCAGTTTCTAAAATCGCTCCAAAATCAAGATTCATCTCTGGAAAAGGAGTATCATCCGCAGGTATTACAGCTACAGTTGTAAAAGATGAATTCTTAAAAGGATGGGCATTAGAAGCAGGAGCATTAGTTCTAGCCAACAAAGGAATTTTGTGTTTGCATCCTGAAACTGAAATTATTTTTAATAATCAGCTTAAAAAAATAGAAGAATTATTTGATGAAAAAAAAGCTAAATTAGGAAAACAAGGAACTGAGCTAATTGAATATCACGAGCTTAACAATAATGTTCCAAGCCTTAAACTAAATTCTTTGGACGTAATCAACACTAATGCATCTAAAATAAGAAGGAAAAAATACAGCGGAAAACTATTAAAAATAAGCTTTAGATCAGGCTTTTCAATAAAATTAACACCAGACCATAAACTTTTAGACGGTGATACCCTAGAATGGAAAGAATCTAAAAAATTTTCTGTTAAAGAGAATATTATTGCTCCTCTAAAATTGCCAGAAATTAATAAAGACATCTATATCTTGGATATTGTTCCAAATGATTGGAAAGTAATTTTAGATAAAGAACAAAAACAAGAGATAAAATTATTGATTAAAAAAGAATTCAAAACATTGTCTGAATTCAACAAAAAATTCAATTTATCACCCAATTATCTATCGGGAGGAAAACAATTATCTATTAAGATATTTAGAGACATTTTAAATTACTTAAATCATTATGATGAATGGAAGAAAATTCCCCTGAAATATTGCAGAGACCATTTAGGAGAAGAATTAAAAATAGCTAAAGTTACTCCAGAGTTGGGATATGTTTTAGGATTTATTTATGGGGATGGTTGCATCAAGATTAGCAAAAGAAGAACTAATATTGGTTTAACTCAATCCTTAAAGCACCAGAACTATATTAATCAATTCAATAAATGTTGGAATAAGATATTTATTAAGGAAATGGGATATACTATTCAAAAAAGTATATCTAATATTCGTGGAAGACAATTTACTTCTATTTCTAAACAAATGTACAAAGGAAGCAATCTATTAGGAAAGCTTTCTGAAATCCTTCTCGGTAAAAACTTATCCAATTTATTAAGATTAGATAATCCAACATTAAGCGCTTTCATTGCTGGAGTGATGGATTCTGATGGTTGCATCTCTAATAAACAATGTTCTAAAAATAATAAAACTTATGTTATTCAGCACGTTGACTTCATGTTTGCTCCAAAAAGAATTAAAGATAATCTAAATTTCATTCTAAGCCTAAGAAGATTGGATTGTTATGGAAAACTTATTCAGCAAAAAGCAGGTTATTTAGTGGAGATTACAGGAAGAACAGATGTTGAAACTTTAAAAGAAAAAACTCAAAGATATTCTGTTAAATTTGCGCAAAGAAAAATCTTAAATAAAATTACAAATCTCTCAAGCATTAGCCAAAAAATCCCTTCTAAAATCGTATCTCAATTATGCAATGATATAAGCAGGATAAATAATAAATCAATTTTAATCAAAGAAGGAATATGGAGCACAATTTATAGGTATAAAAAACAGCAAATTCAACCTTCAAGAGACCAATTATTAAAGATAAAGAATAGGATTACCTTGCCAGATTCTATCTGTCAAAAAATAGATCAATTAATCAAAAGAGATTACTTCTTGGACGAAATTGTTTCTGTAAAAGAAGAAGATTATGAAGGTTATGTTTATGACTTGTTTATCCCAGAAACTAATAATTTTATTGCTGAGGGGATTATCGTGCATAATTGTCTTGATGAGATGGACAAAATAAAAGAAGAAGATACAAGCGCTCTTCATGAAGCAATGGAATCCCAGATAATTTCAATTGCAAAAGCTAATATCCAAGCCACTTTGAGATCTGAAACAACAATACTCGCAGCTGCAAATCCCAAGTTTGGAAGATTTGATCCATATCAGGAAATTGCAAAGCAGATTGACTTGCCTCCAGCATTAATCAATAGGTTTGATCTGATTTTTACAGTAAAAGATATCCCAAAAAGGGACACAGATGAAAAAATTGCAAAGCATGTCTTGGAAATTCAGCAAAAGCCAGGCATTGTTGAGATGGAGATAAATCCAAAATTGCTTAAGAAATATATCTCATATGCAAAGCAGAAAATTCATCCTAAATTAAGTGAAAATGCAATAGAAGAAATTAAGGTGTTTTATGTTGATTTGAGAAATTCTGAAACCTTTGGCCAGGAAATAATAAAGCCTGTTCCAATAACAGCCAGGCAGTTAGAAGCATTAGTAAGATTGGCAGAAGCATCAGCAAAGATAAGGCTTAGCAAAACAGTTACAAAATTGGATGCAAAGAGAGCAATAAGATTATTGAATAATTGCTTGATGCAGGTTGGCATAGACTCAAAAACAGGATTAATTGATATAGATAGAATTGCAACAGGTATTACAGCCTCTCAAAGAAGCAAGATTGTTATGGTAAGGGAAATAATAAATGAATTTGACTCCAAAGGCAAAAAGTCTATTACAAGAGAAGAAATACTTTCTGCAGCAGAATCAAAAAATATTGATAAAGCTGCTGTTGAAGAAGTAATTGAAAAACTAAAGAAAGAGGGTGAAATCTACGAACCAAAATATGGATTTATCAGCAAGATATAAAACCCAGCCCAGGTTGGTTGCTTATAAAGTATGGATATCAGATTTAATTAATGGTAATTACGTAAAAGAAACAGGAGAATGGGATCCAAATTATATTTTAGTTAAAGATAAAAAAATTTCAAGAGTAAATATTATTGCAAGCGTTGTGATGAAATACCAGAATGAAGCAAATACCTATGTTTCAATAGTTCTTGATGACAGCTCAGAAACAATCAGGCTCAAAACATGGAAGCAGGATATAAATTTATTGAATAATATCAATATTGGAGACATAGTCTTGATTGTTGGAAGATCAAAGTCATACAATAATGAAATATATATTGTTCCAGAAATAGTTAAAAAAGTAAATCAGGATTGGCTGTTATTGAGAAAACTCGAGCTTACAAAAGAGTATGGAAAGCCAGTAAAAATAGAAAAAATTATCCAGGATTCTGATGAAAAGCCAATTGCTAAATCTGGTGAAGAATTAATAGAAGAGCCTATTGAAATAACAAGCAACAGGCAGAAAGTCTTGGAGCTCATAAGCAAAAATGATGAAGGCATTGCAATCAATGAAATAATCAAGAATTCATTCTTGGATTCAAAAGAATCAGAAAATCTGGTAAATCAGCTGTTGAGAGAAGGTGAAATCTTTGAATCTCGTCCTGGAATTATTCGATTAATATGATAACTAAATAGTAACAACAAAACCAAAAGATTTATAAACTCTGAATTCCTAGTAAAAAGCATGAAAACATCACTAGAATTCAAAGGAAAACAAATAGTTCCAAAAGGATTCAAATTCCAAGAAGCAGATTTTCTTAAAGGAGATTTTGGAAAAGCTGTTAACGAAGAAGTGCAAGGAAAATATGGAAAATTTCAAGCAATAAGCAAAATAATTTATTCGGATAACATAGTAAAAGGCTCAACTTCATTTTATGTTGCAGCTGTAAATGAAATAATAAGACCAGAAGGATTAAGAACAGCAACACAAGCAGACTTAGAAAACATATTAGAAACAAATACATTGGATTTAAAGGGGACTTATGAAGATTCTGCTATAGTTTTAAGAAGCGAAAAAGATCCAAATTCATACCTTGCTAAAAAATTAATAAAACAAATTAAAGCAAGAAATTCCAGAATAAAAATGCCTGTAATGATCCCATTAATAGGATTAGAGTTAGAAACAGATTCTAATTCAGATTATGGATTATCATTCAAGCTAAGAAAGGATACGGAAATTATTTATGCTCCAATATTAAATACCGAAACAGCCAACTTTTCATCTGAGGATATAGACAAAAAAACAGGCTTGCCTAAAAAACTCGGAAATGGCAATAGAACACTTTACACAAGACAAGAGGGCTTGCGTAGGCTCTACTTGGACAGGGACTTGGGCTTGGATTCCTACTATGGTGTTCTCTTGGCTGGCTCTTACGATTATGGTCGGGTAGTCGTCGTAAGTGGCGAAGCCGCTTCGCAAAAATTTCTAGAACCATATCTCTCTAAACTTGAACAACAAAGAACAAGTAAAGAAAAAGAACTAGAAAATAAATTTGCTAATGCCAAGCAAACAATAGATCAAGCATACAAACAAGCAATATCTGACTTAACAAAATAAGAAACAAATAATTTTTAAATTGATATTTTCTCTTTATTCTTCCTTAGCCATAAAAATGGCTGGGCTACACGCCTGTTAATAGCGCTCTTAAATGAGCCATGAAATTCAATCGTAACATTAAGTAATGATGAAGAAACCGGAAGTTTGCTGAGTGAAATATGAAGCGATGGTGATTTACTTTTAATTAATAGGCTACAAAGTTCGGGCTTGCGTAGGCTCTACTTGAACAGAAACTTGAACTTGAATTCCAACAATGATAACTTGGCTAACTCGAACGATAATGGTCGAATAGCTCAGATAATATGGCTAGGATTTTTACTATGGAAACTTATAATAATATTTATCCTAAAATTCATAATTTATCTAATTTAGTTCTCGCTTTCAAAAAAGCAAGACAAGGAAAGACTAAAAAAAATTATGTTATTGAATTTGAGAAAGATATAGAAACTAATTTAATCAATCTGCAACAAGAATTAATAAACCAAATCTACAAGCCTAAGCCACTAAAAACTTTTATTTTGCGAGACCCAAAAACAAGAAAAATTTCTAAATCCTCATTTAGAGATAGAATAGTCCATCATACTCTTGTTGGAGTTATTGAGCCAATTTTTGATAAGAGTTTTATCTATGATTCTTGCGCAAACAGAATTGGAAAAGGAAATTTGTTTGCGTTAAATAGATTTTACAAATTTATCAGAGAAGTTTCAAAAAATGGTAAAATAAATGGATGGTTTAATAATAATCAAGTAAAAGGACACGTACTAAAAGCAGATATTAAGCATTATTTTGAAGAAGTTAATCATAAAATTTTGATTTCAATTATCCAAAGAAAAATTACAGATGAAAGGGTTATTTGGCTTATCAAACAGATCTTAGAGAATTTACCTACGAACAAATTGAAATGCGAAGCACAAAAAGGAATGCCTTTAGGAAATCTAACTTCTCAATTTTTTGCTAATGTCTATCTTAACGAATTGGATTATTTTGTAAAGCATAAACTAAGAGCAAAATACTACATAAGGTATGTTGATGATTTTGTAATTCTGCATAATTCCAAAGTACAGCTTGAAATATGGAAAGAGCAGATAAATAAATTTTTAAAAGAAAATCTTAAAATTGAATTGCACCCTGAAAAATCAAAAATAATCTCTTTATCTAAAGGAATAGATTTTGTCGGATTTAGAAATTTTTATCATTACAGATTGTTAAGGGGGAGAAATGTAAGAAAAATGATTCATGTTGTTGAAAATTACAAAAACAATGAGATTTCTAAAGAAAAGTTATTAGAAATCTTTCAAGGCTGGAATGCATATGCAAAATGGGCAGATTCTTACAGATTAAGAAAGCAGATTGTTAAGAAAATCTATGCTTAATCGAAATATAAAAACATTTAAAAAACTATCTTACTTAATCTTCTTATGGAAAACTACGAAGAACTATTGAATGAAGCATTTTTAAAAATACCTAAGCAGTCTATTTCAAAAGAAAGATTTGAAATACCTAAGGTAACAGGTCATATAGAAGGAAATAAAACAATAATTTCTAATTTCATTCAGATATGTGATACATTAAGAAGAGAACCAGGACATTTGCTTAAATATCTTCAAAGGGAATTAGCAACTCCAGCAACAATAGAAGGTCCGCGCTTAATCTTAGGAAGAAAAATTTCAGCAAATATAATTAATCAAAAAATAGCGCTTTATGTTAATGATTTTGTTTTATGCTCAGAATGCAAAAGGCCAGATACTCAATTAATAAAGGAAGGCAAAATTTACCAGGTTAAATGTCTAGCCTGCGGAGCAAAACACCCTGTAAAAGCCAAAATCTAAGATGTCAATCCAAGAATTAAGAAAAGAATATGAAAAAATAAAGGCCAAATACAAGCTTCCTTCATTTGATTATCTGGATGAAGAGTTTGAAATAAGCACAATAAAAATAGAAGAACAAGCAAAATTGATAAAAGCAGTTCTAAGAGCTATTGCAAACAAAATATCTGTTTTTATGTCTGTTCTTGAATCTGTTATAGACCCATCTCATCAAACAATGCATGATCTGATTGAAAAATCAAATATAACTGATGAAGAAAAGCAAAAAATGTTTGCGCTTTATAAAACCCTGGGAAAACTTTATCATGAGTCATTTTTGGTTTTCTTGCAGGATGAAAAGGAAATTACTCATTACATCTCAATGCTTGTCAGGGAATGGCCGAAAATAAAAGAAAAGCAGATATCTTTTACAAAACAAATAGTTCAATCTTGGGAGAAAGAATGATATTCTTGAAAATTCATGCAGATGCAATAGATCCAAGCAGAACAATCATTAGCATTTGCGATTCAGATTTAATCGGAAAAAAATTTGAAGAAGGAAAAAGACAATTAGATATTACAGAAAGATTTTATAAAGGTGAAACAAAAACAGAAGATGAAATAATTAAAATATTGGAAAATGCATCAAATATCAATATTGTTGGAAAAGAATCAATCTCATTAGCATTAAAATTAAAAATAATAAATAAAGAAAATATAATAAAAATACAAGGAATTCCCCATGCCCAATCCATCTTTCTCTAATCCGCAGTATTTTGAAGCAATAATCCAGCTTAGGCCAAAAAATAAAGAATTGTTTGATTATGTCTATAAGCAAATTTCTCAAAGAAAAGATGTTTTTATCTCAAAATTAATCGAAGAAAATCATGGTGTAGATCTTTATATAAGCTCTCAAAGATATGCAAGAGCGCTAGGAAATAAACTAAAAAAAGTCTTTAAAGGAAAACTTGTTACTTCTAGAAAATTATTTGGCCCAAAACAGGGAAAAATGAGATATAGGGTGACTGTTCTGTTTAGATTAGACTAAAAAACAAAATTTTATAAACCAACTTAGTCCTTAACCCATTATGTTTCATAAAAAGCCTTACAGGCCAGTTCAGGAAGAAACTCCAGAGCAATTAATAAGAGTTCAAACTCCAAAAGGAAGAGAAGTTCTAGGAATCTTAGAGCAGAGATTAGGAGCATCAAGAATGCGTGTCCGTTGCTTGGATGGAAATACTAGGGTTTGCAGAATACCAGGAAGATTAAAAAGAAGATTATGGGTCAGAGAAGGAGATGTAGTCTTAGTTGAGCCATGGGAATTAGGCGGAGATGAAAAAGGGGATATCTTGTATAAATACAGAAAAGCTGAAATTGAATGGTTAAAGAGAAAAGGCTTTATCAAAGAAGCAGAAGAGTTTGAAGCATTCTAAAAATGTATTCTCAAGAAATTAAAATACCAAAAGAGCGTATAGCAGTTTTAATAGGAAAAAAAGGTTCAACAAAAAGGCAGTTGCAAAACTTGACAGAATCAATTATAACTGTCAGCAAAGAAGGCGATGTTTTAATAGAAGGAGAAGACAGCTTAAAGGTTTATTCTGCTTTAAATGTAATAAAGGCAATCTCCCGCGGTTTTAATCCATTAATTGCTCAGATGTTATTAAGTGAAGAAAACACAATGGAAATCCTGAATATCCAGGATTTTACAGGAAAATCAAAATCTAAATTTACAAGAAGAAAAGCAAGAGTAATAGGCACAGAAGGAAGGGCTTGGAAAACAATTGAAGACTTAACCTTAACAGATATTTCAGTTTATGGAAAAACCGTTACAATAATAGGCATGCACGAAAATGTTATTCTTGCAAAACAGGCAATTGAAAAATTATTAAGAGGAGCTCCTCACGCAAATGTTTATATGTTTTTGGAAGAAAAAAGAATAAAAATATAAAAATAAGTTTAGTTCTATATCCTAAAGAATTAATTCATTTAAAATCTCTTCTTTTTCATATAGCAATCTTTGCAGAAAACAGGCTTGCCTTCTATTGGTTTGAATGGAACTTCGCATTCTTTGCCACATTCAGCGCAAACTGCTTTATGCATTTCTCTTGGTCCAAAATCTCTTCTGAAACCACCCTCTCTTCGAGGTCCGCTGCCAAATCTTCCCATGGTATATTCCTCCTTGATATTTTATTAGCATATTAGAAAATAAATTTTCTTGATATACTAAAAAATTAAATATTTTTACCCTTTATAAATCTTTAGAATTAAAGTAATTACTTAGTATTATGAAGCAGATTGGACATTCCACTCATAATATCTGT
>CAZHCT010000004.1:0-25952 GCA_964531355.1 Candidatus Woesearchaeota archaeon
TGGAACTATTGTAGTTATTGGAACAGGATTCAATATAGTTATATTTGTTGTATTACCTTCCTCATTAATTGTAATTCCTCCACCGCCTCCTCCAGTATTGCTTGTTGTGCTAGAACTTGCATCTTCTTCTCCAAAAGCTCCAAAAACAGTGAAGTGAGTTGTATTAGCCCAGATATAATTTCCAGTAATGTTTACCCCCCCATTAGGGCTATTATAAATTACCCAAGTATTGTTTGTGGTATTCCAATAATATAATCTTAAAGAAGACTCATTTGTAATTCCTCTCGAACTAAGATCTGCATCAGTATAATAAACCTTTATCATCGCCCAGCTTAAATTCCCATCAATGCTGTCAGTAGCTTCTATTTCAATAAATTTATTTAAATCAGTTGCTCCAAAAATACCAGTTAAACCCGGATTTGAATTATAGCCAATCATATTTATTGTTCCGCTTGTATTCCCATTAGAACTCATCTCTAAACTAGTGTTTATATCTGATTTAGATTCTATCAACAATGTTTGATTGCTTGTTAATTCAATAGAAGTATTTGTATAACTTCCTGTTGCAGTTGTTGTATATGGTATTGCTAATGCATTTTCTATTAATTTTGAATTTCCGCTTAAATCAGAAGCATTTATATCAGCAAAATAAGTCCCTTGCTTAATCTTGGTTATATTCCATACATATGTAAAAATACTGTCATTTATAACTGAATCACCATTGGTTCCATCATCATATAGCGTAAATTGTTTTACTATAGTTCCATTATCCCAATGAACATTTACAGTTACAGAATTAACATCTAATTCATCAATATCAGAAACATTGCTCAAAATTGTAACTTTCTTATTCAACAAATCAATGCTGTAATTTATCAGGCTTATAGATGGTTTGTTTAAGTCAGAAGAATTAAAGCCATAAATCTTTTCATCATCGCTTGGCATGAATATTATCTTATTATAAATAAAAGCTCCTGCTTGAAATCCTCTTGTCTTAAAATTATAGCTCCATATCTTATTCAGGTTTGAATCAAAAACATAAATAGTCCCGTTTGTTCCAGAACTAGTCCCATAAACTAATTTATTGTTAGCAATAACCATTAAACTGGTCCATGTAGTTCCTTCTCTTACCCCACTTTTTAAAATTAAATTTCCATTATTTTCATTAAAAATATATATTCTATGAAAATCACCTGTAAAATTTGTGGGATTAACAAAAACCATTCCATTATATATTACCGGCTTGGTTCCAGCAAAAGTAAAGCATTTTTCTATTGTATAATTCCTTACAATATTTCCATTATTTTCATTTATTGCATATAATGTTTGATTTCCTTCGCATCCTAAATTCCAGTCATATGAAGTTCCTATAATAATTCTGCCGTTAGAATAAGACATAAATGTTTCAGCAATATTTCCGTCCAAAGTAATATTCCACAATTCCTCAAATGTTGTTGAATTATAGCTCACTAATAAAGCCTTATCTCTTCTATAGGCAATAAATGCTCTATTATTTACAATCAAAGGAGCAGAGCTTTCATTTGCTCTTATAGTATTATTCCATATCATTGTATTGTTTGTTATATTAATAACATATGTTGTCCTTTCTCCATTGCTGTAACCCCCTCCAGACCATAATAAATCATTCTCTAAAAAAGGAGTAAAATCCACATTAGTTTTAATATCAGGGCTTCCCCAATTGTTTCCTCCCCCTTCATTTAGCTTGATTTCCCATATAATGCTGCCATTTGTAGCATTAAAAGCAAAAGTCCCAACCCAGTTCTGAGTATAAACAATATCATCTTTGATTACAGGATTTCCCATCCACCATCTTTCATAGCAAGTTGAATGCCATTTTTCAGTCCCATTTAAATATAATGCACTCAAAGAATAAGCTGCATTTAAATAAATAGAATCATTTACAACCACCGGCTTGCTGTAAATTACATTAGTTCCCTGCGGACAGGAAGGTATTGAATAATTCCATAAATAAGAAATATTGCTGTATAACTTTGAATTGGTTATTCCGTTAATATCAACTTGTAAAGCATAAACTGGATAAATTAATACTAATGCAAGCAAAAACACCCCTAATTTCATACATTTCTACAAGTCTTATCAAATAATAAACCTTTCTAATCCTTAAAAAGTTGCATCCCAAACAAAAATTTTATAAATAACTTTTTTGCCTCAATTTTATTTAATAAAGACGAAACGATTCGCTATTTTAAGATCGTTACATTAGTTTCCATATAGAAACGAAAGATGTAAATATTAGTTTCCTCTAAGAAACTTATGGAAGAAATTCAAGAAATACTGGAATTACTTAACCCCTGGTGGAAAGAAAATTTGATTAGTGAAAATTTATCAAGACCTTATAAAAGATAATACTAAAAATATTTTATATTTTAATTTTGACAAAAAAGTTGAGGAAATAATATTAAATAACAAAGCAAAAATTAAATTTATCCCATTATGGAAATGGTTTCTTGAACAATGATTAGCAAAAAAGTTTAAAATTAAATTTTTCGGATTTTATGATTATTACTTTAATCAATCAAAGTAATCAAAATTGTATACCTTAAACAATCGAAATATTTATAAACCCAAAAAACATGCTTAATCTATGAAAACCATAGAGCTATTAAAGATCTTGCAAACATATCCTTTATTCACAGAGAATGACCTATCAAAAATTCTTAATAAAAAACCCGCTTATATAAAAAACTCGCTTTACAGAATTAAAAAGCGTAATTTAATCTATCAAATCGAAAGAGGGAAATATACCCTTTATGATGACCCCCTCTTGTTTGCTTCTTCTATTTATACCCCTTCCTACATAAGCTTATGGACTGCATTTCGTTATTACAACCTGACAGAGCAGCTTCCAAAAACAATCTTTATTATGACTCCAAGATCTAGGAAATCATTAAAATTTCGAAATACATTGATTAAATTTATAAAAACAAAATATCTCTTTGGTTTTAAAAAAGAGAGATACAATAACTTTGATGTTTTTATAGCTGAACCTGAAAAAGCAGTGATTGACTCCTTGCTTTCAAAAAAAATTCCTTTGGATGAGATAATAAACGTGATAAAAACAAAAAAACTAAACATTAAAAAACTTATTAAGTATGCTGTGAATGTCAAAAATAAGGCATTGTCTAAGCGTCTTGGTTTTATCATGGAAGAGAACAACCTCAAGTGCAATGAATTAAAAAGATTTATTGATAGTAACTATACAAAATTAGATTCAATGCTTGCAAAAACAGGCAAGAAGAACAAAAAGTGGAGAATAATTGATAATAGAAGATGATAACAAAATTTGAGTTGCAGGATATATCTAAGTTAAAAGGGATAAACAACCTAGGTTATGCTGAAAAAGATTATCTGCTTGACTTATTTCTTTTTTCTATCTCCAGAAATACCAAGCAGGAATTAGTCTTCAAAGGAGGCACTGCTTTGTATAAATTATACAAACTTGAAAGGTTCTCTGAAGACTTAGATTTTTCAGAGGTAGAAACATTGGATATTGATAAACTTGTCAAAAAGCTAATCTTAGACCTATCTAAATTTAAAATAGAAACAAATATTTCTGAAACTAGAGAACCATTTAATTCTATTTTAATCAAATTTAGGATAAAAGGCCCATTGTACAATGGAGCTTCTCAGACTCTCTCAAATATCAGGATAGATATAAATAGAAAGTCTAGTATCGAGCTTAAGCCATCGCTCTTAAAATTTACAAGTCTTTATACTGAAATTCCATCATTTTATACCTTAGTTATGCAGGAGAAAGAGATTCTTGCAGAAAAAGTAAGGGCCATTATAACAAGAAATAAAGCAAGAGATTTGTTTGATGCCTTTGCATTGCTGGAAAAAAGTGTAGAAATGGATGTAGAACTTATAAAGAAAAAGATGGAATATTATAATTTGAAGTTTGATAAAAAAATGTTTATAGAATCTATAAATAAAAAACAAAATATTTGGACTCAAGAACTTAAACCTTTTCTAAATAACTTGCCTGATTTCAAAGATGTTAAAAAGAGGATTCTATTTAATCTATAATTCTAATCTTCTCGCCTAAAAATCTTAGATTAGTTATGCTACATAACAAAAAATATTGAAAAGCAGCAAGATAATATAGAAACAAAATAAAGCATAGAAAACTTTAACATATATCCTACAGCATACAAATATTTATAAATATCGGATATATAACATTATGTTTATGAACCGATTTATTGATAGAGCACAGGAACTCGAATATTTAAACAAAGAATATTCTAAAAAGGGTTTTAAGTTCGTCGTACAGTATGGCAGAAGAAGGATTGGCAAAACCGAACTTATCAAGGAATTTATAAAAAACAAGCCAAATATATATTTTCTAGCAGATAAAAGGGGGATAGCTAAAAATGTAGAAAGGTTTAGGCTTCAGGTAGAAGAAACATTGGGCATTCCGCCTTTAAGAGCAAATGCATTCGAAGATATTTTTAAAGAGCTGGCTAAACAAAATAAACGATACGTGATTGTGATCGATGAATTTACATACCTAATAGAAGTTGATCCTTCTATAATTTCGGTTTTCCAGTTGATATGCGATGAAATTCTAAAAAATAAAGATATATTTTTAATTATATCTGGCTCATACGTTTCAATGATGGAAACAGAGGTTCTTTCTTATAAGTCTCCTCTCTATGGAAGAAGGACTGGGCAGATAGAGCTAAAGAAATTTGATATAGCAAATGCTATAAAATTTTTACCGCAATATAATATAGAACAAGATATAGAATCTTATTCGATTTTAGATACAATTCCCGGATACCTCAGATTTTTTGATTCCTCACTGAGCATTTTTGAAAATATAAAGGAGACATTCCTTAATAAAGAGCATCCGCTTTATTTAGAGCCAGAAATTCTTATGAAAGAAGAGCTAAAGGAACCAACAAATTATTTTAATATAATTGAGGCTATTGCAAATGGAAATACAAGATTAACAGATATAGCCAACAAGTCAAACGTTCCGTTTAAAGATATGCCAAAATATTTAAAGATTTTGCAAAAATTAGATTTTGTTTTAAAAGAGCATCCTGTTACAGAAAAAAAAATAATATCAAAAAAAAGCCTATACTATTTATCAGATAATCTTTTTAGATTCTGGTTTAGGTTTATTTTGCCGAATAAAAGCGCTGTTGAAAAAGAAGATTTGGAACTGGTTTTAGGCAAAATAAAGTCTAAATTTAATGCATTTACTGGAATTGGTTTCGAGCGCTTTTCAAAACTTTGTATTGAAAATCTTAATTTGCAATCAAAATTGCCATTTCATTTCACAAAGATTGGAAAACAATGGGGTAAGGCTAAAGAAAAGAATGCTTATGAAATAGACATTGTTGCTTTGAATGAGCAAACAAAAGAAATCCTTTTTGCAGAGTGTAAGTGGCAGTCTAATGTAAACGCAAAAAAGGTTTTGGAAGAATTAAAAGAGAAAGTAAAATTTGTGGAGTGGAACAATGAAAAAAGGAAAGAATATTATGCTCTATTCGCTAAATCTTTCAGGGAAAAGATTAAGGATAAGAATATTTTATTATTTGATTTGAAAGATATTGAAAATGTTTTGAGAAAATAGAAAGCTCAAATACAATCTATAAAAACAGCAAAAAGATATGTCCATATTATTATGAAAGCAGGAGAATAGGCAGCACTATCAAAACTGTTTATCTTGTAAAAACCTAAACAAAATTCATTTTCAACTAAAAATCAATTTTTTATTTTATTAAAACCAAAAAGTTTAAATAGGGGTAAGCAAATTATAATAATTATGATACCCAAATTTATAAATAGAAAAAAAGAATTGGAATTTTTAGAAAAGCTTTACGAAAAGAAGGGTTTTAAATTGTTTATTCTATACGGAAGAAGAAGAGTTGGAAAAACAGAGCTGTTAAAATCTTTTTTAGAGAACAAAAATGGGGCTTATATTCTAGCCACAGATGAAAGTATCAAAGAGAATATAAAAGAATTCAAAAATAAATTTTATGATTTGACAAAAAAGGATTATTTTCTAAATCTTGAAACAAGCAGTTTTTATGATTTATTCAAATATTTGATAGGGGAGCTAAAAGATAAAAAATTAGTTGTAGTTATAGATGAATTTCCATATTTGCTTAGTCTAAACAAAGGGATATTGTCAACTTTCCAAAAAATTGCGGATGAACTATTAAAAAATAGCGAAATCATGCTGATTTTATGCGGCTCTTCTTTGTCAATAATGGAGAACGACATTCTTGGGTATAAAAGTCCTTTATATGGAAGAGATATTAGCTCATGGAAGCTTCTGCCTTTTGATTTTAATATAGTTTATGAGATAATAGACAAGATAGATGATGCTATGAAAATATATTTTATTTTTGGAAATATTCCTTATTACCTTAAATTTTATAATAAAGAAGATGATTTATTCACTAATATAAGAAATAATTTTCTAACTAAAGGATTAAATTTATACGATGAACCCCTAGTTTTGCTGAGGCAGGAGTTTAAAGAATCTAGAACCTATAGGTTAATCATAAAGTATATCTCCTTAGGATACAAGACTATAGGAAAAATATGCTCCATTACAGGTATGGACAAAAGTAATATTATGAAGTATCTCTCTACTTTAGAGGAAACAAACATCATCAAACATATCTTGCCCTTTGGTATGAAAAGAAAAGGCTACTATGAGATTATAGATCCGCTCTTTAGGTTTTGGTTTAAGTTTATTTATTCGAATAGGGATAAACTCGAGATAGGAAACGTAGTGAATGTAGAAGAATCTATAAAAAAAGAGCTAAACTCTTTTTTCGGAATCTCCTTTGAATACTTAATTGAGGAACTAATTAATCATAAACTTTTTATTGAATTTTCTGGGTTTTCAAAGACCTATAAATGGTGGTATAAAGACAAAGAGATAGATGTCATTTCATTAAACGATCAAGCAAAAGAGATTTTATTTTGCGAATGCAAGTGGCAGTCTAATGTAAACGCAAAAAAGGTTTTGGAAGAATTAAAAGAAAAATCTAAATTTATTGAGTGGAATAAAGAAAATAGAAAAGAATATTATGCCATATTCGCTAAATCTTTCAGGGAAAAGATTAAAGAGGAAGGGTTGTTATTATTTGATTTGAAAGATATTGAAAATGTTTTGAGAAAATAGAAAGCTCAAATACAATCTATAAAAACAGCAAAAAGATATGTCCATATTATTATGAAAGCAAATAGTTTCGCTTAATCAAAAGATAGAAAAGTTAAATACGAGAATAGGTTATTATATATTATGAAAAAACAAATACATAATTTCACTGTAGTAATCAAAAAAGACGAAGATGGGTATTATATGGGCAGTGCTCTTCATGGATGCCATACACAAAGCAAAACTTAGATGAATTACTGAAAAATATAAGAGAAGCGATTGAATTATGCTTGCAAGTAGAGAAGGAGATATTTCCCCTTTAATTCTAATCTACGAATACAGTTTTCTTATTTTTCTTAAAGCATATATCAAACAAGTTAAAAATATCTGCTCTTCCTAAAAGCAAAGGCACTTCTTCTATCAATGCCCATGCAATCCTTGTTTCTAACAATTTTTCTTCTATTTTAATTTTTACCTTTTTTATTATTATAGGAACTCCTCTTTCGCCTATTCCTTTTATTTCCGTAATTTGGTCTGTTTTTTCTATGATAAACCCAATAATGTCTCCAATTGACTTTGGAATTAAGCTTATATCCGCCCCCGAATCAACATAAACATGCTCCGGATATTCTACGCCATCATTAACGAAATATATTCTTGCTACGGGTCTCAGAATAGGTCCAAAGATTTTACTTTGCTCTTCTCTAAAATCAAATCCTACTTCCATCTTAATATTAAAGCCTCTGCTTTTGGAATTTTAGCCATAGTCGGTATTTTACCTGTTTTTTCCTTTGCTTCCTCAAAAACTTCTTTAGCATTATCCCCTGATGCGACTACTTTTTCTCCTACTATAGCCACATATTTGCCTTCATATTTGCTTAAATCTGTTTTCAAGTAAAATTCAAATTCTTTAGATTTTTCCATTTTATGCCACTAATGATATTCTGTTACTTAACTATTTAAACATTTCTAAATGGTTACAAAACCGAAAGATTAAGCTGATGCTCTCCTTGGGCATGTACTCAATGTATTTTACATTGTTTAAATCCTCTTTTGACTTATTTTAATTTCAACCTTTGTAAGCTCTCCTTAAATCTGCAGATCTTAAGGGAGATTTTGAATGAAATTGAAGTAAGCAAAGAAGAATTTTTAGATGAAATAAAATAATCTTATTACACCACAACCTATTAAATCTAGAATCTCTAAAAACCAAAATGTTTATATACTACCTTATTATACTAATAATCTAATATTTGATATACTATGATAGATAAAATATATAAAAGGAAACTTGTAGAGCAAATATCAAAATATTTAGACTCAAGAGCAGCAATAGCTATAGTCGGAGCTAGACAAGTAGGAAAAACATTCCTTCTGAGATATCTTATAGAGAACTATATTAAAGAAAATGTTTTTTATTTTGATCTAGAATTAAAAGATCTATTAGACCTATGCAATAGGGGCGCTGAAGAAGTTTACAAATATCTTCTGCAAAAAGGTGCAGACAACAAAAAAAGAATTTACTTAATTATCGATGAAATACAATACTTAGAAGATCCGACTAAATTTATAAAGATCCTGCATGATCACTACTCTAATCTAAAATTGATAGTTTCTGGTTCATCTACATTTGAAATCAGGAAACAATTCAAACAAAGTCTCGCTGGAAGAATTATCAGCTTTGAATTATATCCCCTAAATTTTGAAGAATTCTTAATTTTTAAAGATAAAAAATACAGTCTCCTAGAAGAAAATTCAAATGCTATAAACAACGAACTGATTGAACTGGCAAAAGAGTATATCAAATTTGGGGGCTATCCTCCAATAGTCTTAGAAAATTCAGAAGAAAAAAAGAAGGTTTATCTATCGCAAATTATCAATACTTATGTAAGAAAAGATATCAGGGATATAGGAAACATAAGAGATATATCTTCATTCAACAAACTGCTCGAAATTCTCGCATCACAATCAGGTCAGCTTATTAATATACATGAATTATCAAACACACTTGATATAAACAAAGAAACAATTAAAACATATCTTGATTTGCTGGAAAATACATTTATCATAAAAAGAATCAAGCCATTTCACAAAAACTTAAGGAGTGAACTAACTAAAAATCCCAAGGTTTTTGTTTTAGACACTGGAATGATGCATCTGCTCTGGCTCAAAGAATTCCCTCAGACCATTCTTGGAAACGTTTTTGAAACCTTCGTATTCCTAGAACTAATGAAAGCAGGATGGAAAATAAACTTCTGGAGAACAACAAACAAGCAAGAAGTTGATTTTATTCTCTCAAACAAAAAAATTTATGCAATAGAATCAAAATATAATTTTGGAGATTCGCGAATTAAAGGTCTAAAGTTTTTTTCAGAAAAGTATAATTGTGAGGGTATAGTCGTTGGGTTAATTGGCAAGAAATCGGGAAAATACCTATGGGAATTATTAAGATATCTAGAAAATCCTGAAAGTAATACTCAAGGCAATACCCGCTTCTAATCAATTTTAAGTTGCACTACATAACAAAATATTTATATATATGTTCTGTTCTTTTATCTAATATAAAAAAGAGGTATTTGAGTGTATAAAAAATATATCTATAAAAATTTATGACCTGCTGTGGATGGCACAGAAAACTTTAAATAAGCATTAATCTTATAAAAAATATGGAAAATCAAATATTATTTAACATATCAATCAAAGAAGAAGCAGAAGGAGGCTACTCTGTTACTTGTACAGACTTAGATATAGCCAGCCAGGGAGAATCAGTAGATGAGGCTCTAGAAAACATTAAAGAGGCTGTTGAACTGTATATTGAGAGTGCAGAAGAATTAGGAATTATAGACGAGGTTTTGGAAAGGTTGGGTCTAACCAGAGAAGATCTTAAAAAAGGTATTTCTGTTCCAAGAATCCTCAAAACAGAGATTCCAATCAAACTAGCAGCATAAGAATGAAATTACCATTAGTTTCTTCAGATAAAATATTAAAGCTCTTGTCCAAAAAAGGATTTTCTATCACCAGGCAAAAAGGCTCTCATATTTGTTTGCATAAAAAAGAAGAAGGAAAAACATTATTGGTTGTTGTGCCAAGAAAAAATCAAATAAAAAAAGGGACTTTAATTAGTATCTTAAAACAAGCGGGAGTAAGCCGAGAAGAGTTTTTAGATGAAATAAAATAATCTTATTATCTTCCACTACAAATATAGTTGCACTACATAACAAAATATTTATATATATGTTCTGTTATTTTATCTAGTATAAAAAAGAGGTATTTGAGTGTATAAAAATACATTTATAAAAATGCTTAAAGAGGTTGCACTACTTACTTCTATAATTACATAATCAAAAATGCATATTGAAATAGATCAAAGCGGAAAAATTGAACAAATGAATAAAGATACTTATATCGCTCTTAGTAATCATGAACAGTATTGCATTAAATTTCCTAAAAAATTAAAGCAGGAAATTGTCTACAAATACAAAACAAAAGTTAAACAAATTATACAGAAATTATTTGCAATATGCTTATATTATTGTTTAAAAGATTATCTAACCAAAAAAGAATTAATGATCATAGATTTAGAATACCCTGGTTGGGAAGCTGATATCAAAAGCAACTTAATTCCTCTGTTGAGGTCAAAGTATAAGGATTTTGATAAAAAAACAATTAAATTTGGAGCAATAGGGAGAGATTCAACAAGCCATAAAATTGCTAAATCATCATTTAAAGGGAAGGATAAACCCAATTATATTTTAAGCAAAGAGGATATAATAAAATGGTTAAAATAAAAAGAATCCGAGTGAGGGCTAAACCCCCATTTCTATGCTTAAGGCATGGTTTTGTCCGGCAACCAAAGCTGCTAACCATTAACAGTATTAACATGATTCAGCATAGCCCCTTCATCAGTATGATATTATTAATTATGTCTTTATTGCTTATAAATCTTTCGTTTAGAAAAAAGAGGTTAAATGTATAAAAAATATATTTATAAAAACGGAAAAAAGATAGGTCCATATTATTATGAAAGCAAACGAGTAGGCAACAGAATAAAAACAGTTTATTTAGGCTCTAAACCAATTAAAGTTGCGCTGCAGGAAAAAAAATTTAACCATCTATTTTTGATTTCTCTTTTAATATTCTTATCCTTGATAGGCTTGTTTTTTATAAGAAATTACACTGGTTTTAGTACATTTAATAGTTATTCTGAACAATTAAATCTTGAAATTAATCAATCCCAATCTTATGCTTGGAATGTTCAAAATCCTGGAGATTTAAGCTCTTTAAAGATATCTGGCTTGATTGTTGGTACTGGTAAAGTAAAAATATCTATACAAAATAATAATCTAACTTACCTAATATTTGATAGCTCTAGCTCTAATCTATTAACCGGAGCAGTTATTGAATCAGATATTTATTCTATTGTAGACACCTCTAAAAAGAACAAAACCAAGGAAAAAACAGTTGAAAACATTACACAATTACCTCAAAACCTCTCTGAGAATATTACTCTAGAAAATATAAGCGTTTCAGAGGCTATAGATACTTCAAAACAAGAAAATCTAACTCTAACTAACAAGTCAGAAATAAGTCAGTCTAACTTAAATTTGACTGAAAATGCCTCTGTTTCAAGCTTTAAAAACGCTTGTATAGAAACTTGTTCTTTAACCAACTTTAGCTCAGAGAATTACACCTTAGTTTTTGAATTGGATAATGCAACAGTTGTTCTTGATAATATTGAATACTCTGCCAATATTCCTAAACCAGCGCAGAATCTTAGTATCTCTCCAAACCTTACTGGAAATATTGCCTTAGAAAATTTAACCCAAAATATCACACTAGAAAATATTACAGTAGAAAATTTAACATTAAATAATATTGCAAATATATCCATAGAAAATCTAACTAACATAACAATCTCAGAGAATCTTGCAAACTTAACTATCCAAAACCTTACATTAGAAAATATAACCTTGGAAAATCTTGCTAATCTAACAATAGAACTCCCTGAAAATATTACTTCCAAAAATATCTCAGTCTTAAACCTATCTAAATTTGAAATAAAAGACTCAAAAAAGCAAAAACTCAATTATAAAGTAATCAAGCAGGAAAAGGATTCTCTAGAAATAGAAATACATGGTAAAAACATTAAATCAATGAAATTTGAAGGAGTAAGAAACTTAACAGAACTTTACTTAGAAGAGCTTCCTGAAAATGAAATTAAAGATAAAAAATTCAAGAAAATCTATGCTGTAAACCCTGCTCTTTTGGATTTTGACAATGCTACTTTGACAATAAAAGCAACTGGAAATGAATTATATAAATGCAAGGACTGGAACTTCACAGAGCAAAAATGCTATGGTTCATGGCAAAGCTTAAGATATATTACCCCTAATCTGGATTATGTATTAACTATTACTAAAGAAGACCCTGCTTTTGGCGAAATAGAAATTTCTAATGCAACTCATTTAGATAGCAGTTATAACTTTATTTCAAATATCTATGACCAAGTAAAATCCAAAGATAATATCTGGTCAGAGCCGATTTATACTGGGCAATATGTTAGAGTTACATTTGTTCAAAACCTTACAAATGGCAATGATATTACTCTTTATGCAAGAAATCTATATGGAGCTGAAACAACAATAGAGGTTTACTTGGAAAATTCAAATGAAAAAATTACAGAATTTCCTCTTATAAATATTGAGGATTATTATCAAATAATATTTGAAAACCTGACAGATTCTTCTTCAACATTTGACTTAAAGATAAAAAGCAATGATTCAAATGCGTATCTTGAATTTGACCATATCATAGACCCAATCAATTCAGTTACTTTAGATGACCCTACAAATGGAAACAGAGTAGTATGGAGTTCTCAATGGTTTTATATGAACTGCACAGTTGCAAAACAAGGAGGTCCAGATACTCCTCAGTATCTTTATTTTGAGCATAATAATACAGATGTTACAATGAGAAAAATCCCTGTTAATTTAGCAACTTCAACTCTTAATACTTCTTCAACAAATCCAATAAGTTCTTTCAGTTATGCAACAATGTATTCTGTAAATGTTTCAACCCCTAATGCAAACAATTATCAAATAAGATGTATAGCAAACAACACAGCAGGAACAACAGTAACAAGCGTTGTAAGAAAAATAACAGTCTTGCAGACAAATGTTACTTTTAATATGTCCTCATTAAGTCTTGGAACAGCAAACCAAAATGAACAGCCCTTGATGAGCTCAGCAATAGTTTTCTCTAATGGAACAAACAATAATGTAAATATCTCCTGTCTAACTGGCTCTTGTTCAACAATAACAACAAACTTCAGTTCAGTAAATCTATTGGATAATGGAACAAAAACAGCATTTTTCAACTGCTCTACCTCAACTTTAGGATTTTTCTCAGCTAACTTTACTGTAAATTCAACACAATACCAAAACTCAACATTAACAGATACAAAACAGCTCAATGTAAGCTGTTCAATAATAGACCCTCTTCCTTTTGCAACCTCAGTTGAAAAAAACCAATCAACTATAATAACAGGAAGCTGGGTTAATTTCTCTGCTAATTGGACTGACAATGCAGGTTTAAGCGGTTATATCTTTACTTGGAATAATTCAGGAAGCTGGATTAATTCAAGCTTTTCATTGTTTTCAGGAAATGGAGTATCTCAAAACATAAGCAATGTTACAGCTTCTACAAATACTTATGTATGCTGGAAATTCTATGCAAATGATTCCTTAAATGGCTGGAACATGACAATGCCAAACAACTGCTTTACTGTTTCTATTACCCCTGTTTCTTACTGCTCAGGAAATTTCAATAACTCAAAAACAGCATTCAACATTAATTCAAATATTGAATGTGCAAACGAAACAATGGACATAAACGGAAACATAACAATAGCTTCAGGAGGAAACTTAACCTTAAAAAACATAACAATAAGGTTTACAGGAGCTACAGCAAATGGATACAATTACATAAACAAAACTGAAAACGCTGGTTTATGGATTTATGATAATGATAATAATCAATCAACTTCAAATGATGCCTCAAATATAAGCTCTGCAACTACATACTCTTATAACTTCTGGGCATTTGGAAATGGGAATAATGATAATTTCACTTTAAAAAACAGCATAGTGAGTGATGCAGGATATTTCACTGGTGGAAGTCTTGGGATAAAACTCTCAAATATAAGCAATATTATCATTTCAGGAAACAACATAACTAAGTTTTCTGTATCTGCTTATGGATTTAACTTAGTAAGCTCTGATAAGAACAACATAACAAACAATTACATTAATGCCAGCAATGGCAATTATGGAATAGCAATTGATTCAAGCTCTGACAACAATACAATTGAAAATAATTCAGTTGGAGATAGTGCTGTAACTGATATTTCTGCGGCAGGCAGCTCTAATAAAATAATAAATAATACAATCTATGGAACTTACAAACAATCTTTTCAATATGGCATATCCATTAGCGGAAACTATAATATCATGGCAAATAATACTGTTTATAATAGAGAAGGTCAAGGAGGTGGTTCTATTGCAGCTGTTTCTATTAGCGGTTCTAACAACAACATAACTGGAAATCTTATTTATAATAATACCTGCAATACTTGCGGAGAATGGTTAAGCGCTGTCCTCATAACAGGCAGTAATACCTATTTCTCAAACAACCGTGTTTATAACAATACCCCAGATGGAATAGCACTTAAAAATGCTTACGGCAATCTTATTGAAAACAACCAAATATGGAACAATTCCCAAAATAATCTTAATCTCGGCTTTGATTCTTCAGATGGAAACGCAACACATAATATAATCAAAAGCAATACCATGAATAATTCTGCCAGCAATATCTATATAATTGGGGCTACTAATAAAAAATCTTACAATAATACAATAATCTCTAACAATTTAACTAACTCAAGAAGCCATGGGATAGATATACAAGCAGACAGCGAAAACAACACAATCTATAACAACAGAATCTTGGATTCTGGAGATGCAGCAAATGAATATGGGATTAATACTCCCGTTGGAGTAGGCGATAATAATAATATCTCTTCAAATTTAATAAATAATAGTTTTAGTGACGGCATTTTAATTGCCAGCGGAAATAATTATATAATCATGAATAACACTATATCTTTTAGCGGGGGAGACGGCATTGATATAACTACCAGTAGCAACAATATCATGTCAAACAACCTTATTTATAATAATACATTAACGGGCATTTCAATCGGAAGCACTTCAGCTAACCAAAGCATATTAAGCAATACAATAAAAGACAACACGCAGTATAACATCTATATAAGCTCAGGAAACACCAATAGCTTCAACAATACAATCAAAAATAATGTAATCAACAATTCAGGCTCTGGCTATGATAATATTTATATCAAAGGAACTATTTTAGGCTCCACTGTCTGTTGCATGGCAATAGATTCCAATAATATCACATTTGCAGGGAGGTATGGCATATTTATATCAGCTTACAACAGCTTAAACATATCAAATAACATAATATCAACAAACATCACAAATACAGACAATATCTACATAGACCTTTCAAATGATAACATAATTCAAAATAACAACTTAAAATTCTCAGCAAGAGATGGAATAAGAATAGGAAACTTCTCAGCTGGAATTAGTTCTTCAAACAATACAATCAAGAACAACAACATAACAAATGCAACCAATGGAATCTCAATATTTATGAACGCTACAAGACCATTTAAAATAAACAATACAATAGAAAACAATAATATTACCTTTACAACTAATGCAATCTATATACAAAACTCATCAAACATCAATATCTCTTTAGGAATAATAAGAAACTCAACAAATGGAATTGTTTTGTTCAACTCAAAACAGGTAAATGCTACAAACATTACATTTACAAGCAATACTTATGACTTCAACATTACAAACTCATCCTCATTAACTTCAATAAATAATACTTTCAATAAAACAGTTAAAGTCTTGGATTTGTCAAACTTAACAATTTCTTGGTTTTTGAATGTAAACATTACAGATAACTCAAGCAAAATCATAAACAATGCAAATGTTACTTCTTATGACAATTCAACAGGAAGTCTAAATCAATTATCCTACACAAAACAAACAGGAATTAATGGATTAACTGGAAACGTAATTGTAATTGAATATCTCAAAAACTCAACAGCAAACCAGACGCTTTACACTCCTTATAATGTAACAGCTAAAGCAAATTCAAGTTACCAGTTTAATTCAACCTTAGAATACTTAGGAAATTCAAAAATAATAATCCTATCATTATCTTATATTCCTCCAACAACCTACTGTTCAGGAAACTTCAACAATACCCAAAACGCCTTTGTAATCTCAACAGATATAACCTGTTCAAACGAAACAATGGATATCAACGGAAACATAACAATAGCTTCAGGAGGAAATCTAACATTAAAAAATGTTACAATAAGATTTACAGGAGCAAGTGCAGATGGAGACAATTACATAAACAAGACTGAAAACGCTGGATTATGGATTTATGACAATGACAATAACCAATCAACTTCAAATGATGCTTCATATATTTCATCCTCGACTGCATATTATTATGACTTCTGGGCTTGGGGAAATGGATTAAGGGATAACTTCACGATACAGAACTCTAAGGTTAGTGGAGCTGGTTATAGTATTCTGGGCAGTCAGGGAATACAGCTTTACAATATAAGCAATGCTACTGTCTCAGGAAATAATATAAGCGATACCAAAGAGTATGGCTTATTTCTAAGAAACTCGTCAAACAATAATCTAACAAACAATACGATAACAATAGATAATACTCCTGGTGACTTAGGCATTCGTCTTTCTACAAGTTCAAACTTAATAATACAAGGCAATACAATAACAACAACTACATCTAATGGTTACGGCATTTATCTTTTATCAATCTTAAACTCAAATATAACGAGCAATACAATAACAACAAGCGGAAGCTTTGGCTATGGCATTTGGCTTTCTTCAAGTTCTAATTCAACAATACAAGGCAACAATATTACAACAAGCGGATTTAGTGATGGCTATGGTATTTATCTTTTAACAAGCTCAAATTCAAACACATTAACAAGCAACATAATTACAACAAACGGAGACTCTTTGGGTTACGGCATTTATCTCGATACAAGCTCAAACTCAAATATATCAAGCAACACAATCACAGTAAGCAGCACTGTTGGTGGTTCTCCGAGCATAGGTATTTATCTTATTTCTAGTTCCACTTCAAATACACTACAAAACAATACAATAACAACAAGCGGAACTAATAGTTATGGCATTTCTCTTTCTTCAAGCTCAAACTCAACATTGCAAAGCAACAATATTACAACAAGCGGAAGCACTGGCCATGGCATTTATCTTTTAACAAGCTCAAACTCAACATTGCAAAGCAATAATATTACAACAAGCGGAAGCTCTGGCAATGGTATTTATCTTTTAACAAGCTCAAACTCAAATATAACGAGCAATACAATCACAACAAACGGAGGCACTGGTTATGGCATTTATCTCGATACAAGCTCAAACTCAAACACATTAACAAGCAATACAATTACAACAAATGGAAGTTCTGGTTATGGTATTTATCTTTTAACAAACTCAAACTCAAACATAACAAGCAATATAATAACAACAAATGACACATTATCTTATGGAATATATCTTTTAGCTTCAGATTTAAACAATCTCTCATCAAACACAATAAACTCATCAAACTCAGATTCAATATTCATAAATTCAAACTCAAGCAACAATACAATTTCTTCAAATACTCTAAAATTCTCAAAATATTCAGGAATAAGAATCCAAAACTCAACTACAGGAATAATGCCTCAAAACAATACAATCCAAAACAATAACATAACAAATGCAACCAATGGAATATCTATTTTTATGAACACCACAAGACCGTTTGCAGTAAATCATACAATAGAAAACAATAATATTACCTTTACAACCAATGCAATCTACATTCAAAATTCATCTAATATAAACATTTCATTAGGAATAATAAGAAACTCAACAAATGGAGTTGTTTTGTTCAACTCAAAACAGGTAAACGCAACTAATATCACTTTTACAAGCAACACTTATGATTTTAATATTACCAATAGTTCAGCTCTAACCTCAATAAACAACAGCTTTTCAAAATCAAAAGTAGCAATAGGCTCTCAATCTGTTACACAATATTCCGCTACTCAACTATGGAACACATCCAATTTAGATGACCCATTGTATTCAGAAGGAACTTTTGATTACAATAGAAAAGGAAAAAACAACTTTACTGTTTTTGGAGGAAATGGAAGTGTTTATGCATTCTATCCAAATGGAACACAGCTCTGGAATTATACCTTTTCAAATTCAGCAACAGCTTATGTTTATGATATTGAAGTTTTCAATAACGGCTCTGGATTTAATGATACTATTGCTATAATTAATTATGTTGGCTCTGCAAATGGCTCTTTGATTATTTTGGATAAGGACGGGAATAAGCTCTGCAATAGCAGTGATTTAACCCCCGACGTTTATTCTATGGCTACTGGTGATTTTAATGAGGATGGGAATAAGAGTGAGATTGTTGTTGGTAGAACATCAGGGATTGGTATTAATGCATTTTATTCTAATTGCACGCAAATTTGGAGCGCTGCAATTTCTGGTAGTGGAAGTGTATATGAAATTGAAACAGGAGATTTAGATAATGATGGTTATTATGATGATATAGCAGCTATTTCTGAAAGTGCAGGTGTATCTACTTTGGATGTCTATAATGGCTCTGGAATTAACAAGTGGAATTTAAGCACCCCTCTTCTTGGTGATTCGAAAAGTATTGAAATTGCTAATTTTGATGGCAAAGCAGGTGATGATATTGTTGTTAGTGACCCTAATGCAGCTAGTAGTGTATATGCTTATAATGGAACGGGCTCTAATTTATGGAATTTCACAGACCCAACAAATAATATTTTTGAAATAAGATTTGGCAATTTCTCAAATAATGGAATAATTGCTTTTGTTGACACCGGTCAAGATGTTTTATATGTCTTAAATGCATCTGGAAGCCAAAGCTGGAATGCTTCTGTTGGAGCTGATCTAACTTATTCTTTGGCAGTTGGTGATTTAGATAATGACGGCAAAGATGATATTGTTGTTGGAGGACTTGATAGTAAAGTTTTAATGTTTAATAATTCAGGCTCTAACCTATGGAATTATACAACTGGCGGAGATATAGGCTCTGGTTATGCAGACGGAGGCTTAGAAATAGCAGACATAGACGGAGATGGACAGAATGATGTGATTGCAGCTTCTCGAGACAAATTTGGATATGTTTTAACAACCACAAACTCAACAACCACTAATGGAGATTTATCAAACTTCACAATAATGTGGTTTGCAGAGGTTTACATAAATGACAATCAAGCTAACACAAATGTTTCAGTCTGGAACACAACAAACGTTTTGCATTACAACACAACAACAAATTCAAATGGATTAACTAATTTATTCTTATTAACCGAATATACAAGAAACAATACAGATAACTTAACTTCAAATAATCCATTTAACTTTACTGCTTCAAATACAACTTTTTTTAATTCAAGCTCTCAAAACATAGACCAAAGCAAGAGAGTAACAATCTCATTCCTAGCAGCAGGAGGAGTAGTAAACACAGCACCAACAGTAAACAACCTAACATTAACTCCTTTATTTCCTAACACAACAATAAACTTAAACTGCTCTTTCATAATCACAGATCCAAATGCAGATACTTTAACCGTTAATCTAACTTGGTATAAAAACAGCACAATAAACAAAACTTATACAGGAATTTCAGTAACAAATGGAACAGTAAACCAGCATTATCTGCAAAATGCAAACACAAGTAAGAATGATAATTGGTCATGCGGAGTAAGACCTTATGACCAAACAGCTTGGGGAAATGAAGTAAATTCATCTGTAGTAACAATTCAAAACTCCCAACCATCAACACCATCATTAACTTCTCCAGCAGATGGAAACAAAACAACAAACAGAACAGAAACATTTTACTGGGCTCAATCAACAGATCCAGACAACGATCCAATCACCTATACAATAAACATATCCTGCTGGAATGGTTGTTCAACAGATAACAGATTAGTAAACACAACCTCAATAAATTACACGCCTTCAGAATTAAAATATTTCCTTGATGATAATTATTATTATAATTGGACTGTAAAAGCAATAGACTCAGATGCTAATAGCTCTTCATATGCTGTAGAAAGAAATCTATCCATAGCATCTTTAGTATCTTTAACATTGCCAAACTCAACAGTTTTATTTGGAACAAGAAGTCTAGGTGATATATTCAACACAGTAAACAACACCCCCTCCCCTATTGTAATTCAAAATGATGGAAATTCATATGTTAATGTAAACCTTTCAGCTCAAAGCATGTTATTTACAACTCTGCCAAACCCTTCAACAAATTATCAATACAAGATAGACAATACAACAATAGAAGCAGGCTCATTCAATTACACAGGCTCTGTAACATCATGGACAAATATTCCTAATCAGAATAATACTGCAATCAACCTATTTAATTACTCAACCCTAAATGATACAGCAGAGATGGATATTCAAATTACAGTTCCCTTGGACGAGCCTCCAGGAAATTTAACCTCAAATTTAATACTTACAGGATATTACATAGCATATTACCCTTAAGGAGAAAAAATGAAACAAAATAAAAAAATAGAGCAAATTAATGCAATTAAAACCATAACTTATATTAAATATAATTATCTAACGATTTCAAATGTCTTATCAGAAGATAAAAGGACAATCCTTCCTCTGATCTCTGAAGAATGTTTAAGCAAATTAACAATCGCTCTCTTCTGCATTTCTAGATCATTTGATGGCACTCTAATCAAGATTATCCCAAAATATTTTGAAGTTTCTAAAAAATCAATATCTCTTGAAATAAGAATTCTCTCTTCTTTTATAGATATCTCTGAAACTTGGCCATTTTTAATGCCTTTTGGAGATAATTTTACATCATGTCCTGATTCAACTAAAAAGGAAAATAATCCCCTATCCACATTTTCATCCAGTAAAAATTTCATTTTATGCAGGAATCAATTCAAAACTCTTTTCTGTAAGTTTGCTGGCGAAATCCAAAGCAGCCTTAATATGTTTTTCAGTCAAAGAAGGATAAGCTTTAAGAATATTCTTAATATTTGCTCCTGCTCTAAGCATTTCCAATACCAAGTAAACCATTACTCTTGTCCCTTTAAAAATAGGCTTTCCATGGCAGATTTCACTGTCAATTACAACATAATCATTAATTTCAGTTCTCATAAAATAATGCAAAGCAATAGAGTATTTAAATTTTTTGATTCGAGTCTTGTTGCATCTTTAGTATCTTTAACATTGCCAAACTCAACAGTTTTATTTGGAACAAGAAGTCTAGGTGATATATTCAACACAGTAAACAACACCCCCTCCCCTATTGTAATTCAAAATGATGGAAATTCATATGTTAATGTAAACCTTTCAGCTCAAAGCATGTTATTTACAACTCTGCCAAACCCTTCAACAAATTATCAATACAAGATAGACAATACAACAATAGAAGCAGGCTCATTCAATTACACAGGCTCTGTAACATCATGGACAAATATTCCTAATCAGAATAATACTGCAATCAACCTATTTAATTACTCAACCCTAAATGATACAGCAGAGATGGATATACAAATTACAGTTCCTTTGGATGAGCCTCCAGGAAATTTAACCTCAAATTTAATAATTACAGGATACTATACAGCATATTACCCTTAAGGAGAAAAAAATGAATAAAACAAAAATAAGTATAAAAGAAGAAGGTTTAATAAGCTTCATCATGATGACAAAGCTTGGCAAATATAAGTGCATCTCCTTCAACTTTAAACATAAGAACAAAACTTCCAACATGAACTCTTTTGTAATCTTTGAGATCTGCCCTCAAATTTTTGAAATGGGCAATAATGCTTTTATCCAGAGAAGCAATTTGATTTATCTTTTTTTGAACAGCTTGAAACAAAGCAGGATCCCTTCTTTTGATTTTGTCAAGACTATCTTTAATCAAATTAATATTGATATTCATGAATCGCACCATTCATTAAATTCCTTTAAGGTTTGTGGCTTAATCTTGCTAAGTTTTAGATCTTTAGAAATCTTTTCAACAGATTCAACAACTTCTTTAACCACAGATCTCTTTATCTCTCTCATATCTTCATCAGAAATTTCAGATATCTCCCTTACTTTCTTTATAAGCTCAAGTTTTTTGACATCTTTTAATGTCTCAATAAATGCTCTTCTTGCTACAGAAGACCAATTAATAAAATCCATTTTATCCATCCTATTTTTCAATTCATCCGGAACCGATAAAGTTACATGTACCATTTTCGAATTTTCATATATTAATGATATGTATTTTAAGTACAATTATGTACAAATATATAAACCTTTCGTTTATTGGATCAAGGAGAAAAAATGAATATTGAAATAGACCAAAGCGGAAAAATTGAACAATATACAGATACTGTAATTGCTTTTAGAAACAAGGAACAATATAGCTTTAGGGTTAAACTAATTGGACCAGAAAGATTTGAAATCAGAGAAAAAAGAATCCTCGCTGAACTAAATGAGAGGCAAAAAAAAGCATTAGCATTTTTAGAAGAAAAAGGGGAGGGTAGGTCATTATGTTATGTAAAAAAATGATGGCACGATTATGGCACAATTATGGCACGATTAAAAGAGAAGCAATAGATTACCTTAAACTCAAAAGTAAGATTACAACTAAAGAGTACATAGGATTAGTTAATGTTTCTTTAAGAACTGCTAAGAGAGATTTGTTGAGTCTAAAAGGTAAAAGAATTATCAAATTTATCGGTTCTCCAAAAACAGGTTATTATTGTTTAAATGGCACCGTACGGGGTGATAAGAAATGATGCGCGACATTACAAAGAAATCTGGAGAGATCAGTTTACAATCAAGATTTAATAATTACTCAATTAATGTCTTTCTTATAGAATCAGATTTGAAAAATGAAAAGAGTATATTCGCATCAATAATTAACAATCTTGGAAGATTCATCCTTAATCAGATCCCATGTCTATTTGCTACTCGATGTTTCAATTCATCAGCAAGTTTAAATGCTTGTTTATCTGTTAACTTACTGCGAGATAAAATATCTGTAGCCATTGAAAATTCCAAACGCCTTACAAACTGTTTAACAAGTTTAGTTAAGGCTATTTCAAACTTCCCTTTTAATTCTATAGGTACATCCACCTTTACAATTATTTCAGTCATCTTAAATAATACTAATAAAAATATGTATTTAAATGTTTTGAATATAAGTAACTATAAAAATAGAATCCAGGTGAAGGCAAAACCTCCATTTCCATGCTTAAGGCACGGTTTCGTCCAGCAACAAAAGTTGCTAACCTTTGAAGGTATTAACGTGATTCAGCATAGCCCTTTCATCAAAATGATGGGTATACATAACTCAAACCACTATACAAAGCTTGCAGTAAATAAAAACAACATAGCAGAAATGGATATACAAATTACAGTTCCTTTGGATGAGCCTCCAGGAAATTTAACCTCAAATTTAATGTATAATATAGATTTTATAGAAAAGTATGGCTCGGGGATATACCTAGAAAATGAACTATGCTTTAAAAATGGAAATGAAAAACTTGTTCTAGTTGATGAAGTAAAGAAAAAAGATGAGGAATGGAGAGAATTAAAAAGCGAATTAGACTCTTTAAGGCATGAAAGAAATCTTATATCAAGCAAAATTAATCAAGAAAAAAGAAAAAACGGATCCCTCAATCAGGCAGATGCATTTCCAAGGACAAAATATATACAGTTATCAGATTATATAAACCCTTCGTTTATCAAATTAAGGAGAAAAAAATGAAACAATTAAAAAATCAAGAAAAAAGAAAAAACAGATCTCCCAATCAGGTAAAGTTATCTGCCCAGGACATGAACCGTATAAGTGATAATGTATATAAATCTTTTGATTCTAATCTGCAAATTAATTATCAAGAACTAAATAAATTAAGCAATTCTTCTGTAGTAAATACTTCTATCTTATCTTGCTGTTTTAAATGTGGATCATTTGACCAAATAGGTATGCTAAATCTCAAAGCTAATGCAAGATACGCAGCATCTTTTGGATCTGGTAGTAATAAAATCGCTTTCTTAATTAAATCTTTATATTCTCTATCAACAACAAAAACAACTTTAGTCTTTAAAAATTCAATTATTTTATCAAAGTTATCAATACCAGAGTTTCTAACCAAATCATCTTTATACTTATATAATTCAACTAATGCAAAATCAGGCGTTAATAGTATTATCTTCAATCTTGATAAGATCTCATTTGCTGTTGATGAAGGCTTTGATAATGCAAACAATACATTAGCATCTGCTACTAATTTCATTTACAATAATCCCTCTTTTTTCAACCTATCAGCAATACCCTTATTCACTTTTTCACCCATTTCTACACACCACTCTTCAAATTCTTTATCCTTTTCAAGTTTCTTTAGCATCTCATCTCTCCAAGATAATTGTTTAACCTTCTGTTCAATCAATCTTCTTATAAAACCAGACCAATTTATCTCATGGAATCTATCCATTTTATGCTTTACATCTTCTGGAACTGATAAAGTTACACTTACCATTTTTCCTCCTAGTATGTTAAAAAACGTAAATACGTTTAAATATATAAACCTTCCGATTTTAGAAGAGAAAAGAATGAAACAAAATAAAAAAATTGAACAAATAACTAATCAAGAATCCAATAAATTAAGCAATTCTTCTGTAGAGAATACCTTTACAACAGATTGTTGCTTCAATGCCTTATCATCAGACCAAAGAGGAATATTCCTATCAAGAGAAACAGCAATAAAAGGAGCATCTTCTGGATGTGTAACCAACTTCAATGCTTCTTTAATAAGTTGCTTAAACTCTTCTTCTGGAACAATGTTAATCCTGCCTAATAAGACCGCAATTAATCTATCGAATTCATATGCTTCTATACCAGCCATTTTAATAATGTCTGCTTTATGTCTAAGGCATTCTACAATAAGGTGTTCAGGAGCATGTAAAATAAGCTTTTGTGAACAAATCAATTCTCTAATTCTGACCGACTTAATCAAAGAGGATATCAAAATGCTGCTATCTACAACTATTTCCATTTATGAATGCCTCTTATATCTTCTCTCCCACATAGATTTCTTAATTCTCCGGCTTAAATCTAATGCATCTTTTTCACTCAATTCACTTTTAGAAGCTATCGAATCTAATAGCTCTAACTGTGATATCTTATCCCTAAAAGCTTGCCTAGCTATTTCAGACCAATTCATTTCAGGATGCTTATCCATCATATCTTTTAATTCCTCTGGAACCAATAAAGTTACATGTACCATCTTAATTTCCTATAATGTTTACAATATGTATAAATATATACAAATATATAAACCTTCCGATTTTAGATAGAAAAGAATGAAACAAAACAGAAAACTCAAACAAAATCAAGTTGTAAAATATCCAATATCTTTAAGCAGATCTCTTGTATTAAACACTTGGATAGCAGATTGCTTATTAAATGCTGGTTCGTTTGACCAAATTGCACATTTTAATCTTAATGCAAGTGTGAATATAGGAATATCTTTGTCATG
>CAZHCT010000005.1:0-24237 GCA_964531355.1 Candidatus Woesearchaeota archaeon
TGGAAAAAGCTGGTTTTTTAAAACAAGTTGAAAAAGGATTGAGAAAGGGAAGGGTTTTAACTCCAAAAGGAAAGGCTTTTTTGAATAATATTGCAAAAAAAATTAAAGTTAAAATATGAATGAGATAGATGAAATTAAACAAAGAAAGATTGAAGAACTGCAAAGAAAAATATTAGAAAAACAAAATAGTGAAATTAAAGAACAGATAGAGCTAAACCAGCAGATAGAAATGCTCGAGAATATTGCAAAACAATATTTAAGCAAAGAAGCAATCTCAAGATATGGAAATTTGAAATCAGCTCATCCTGATGTTGCAATACAGGCAATTGCTGTGATTGCGCAAGCTGCAGGACAGATAAAAGAAAAGATTAGTGATGAGCAATTTAAAAATATTTTAAAACAAATACAAAAACCAAAGAAGGAGTTCAAGATTTTAAGAAAATAAGATGGCACGATTAAAGAGACCCAGTAAAAAAATCAAATTAGCAAAGAAAAGAAAACAGACTAGATGGGCTCCTTTTTGGACTGTTCCCAAGATATACGGGAAAGGAAGAAAGGTTCATCCTGGAAGGCATACAACTGTAAAGAGAAGCTGGAGAAGAACCAAGACTAAGGTGTAAAATGGATTATAAAAAAAATGATTATGAGAGAATATTGAAGAATTTAAATCCATACAGTTTTGGATTGTTTTATCAAGGTGTAATGGGATTAAGATATTTATTAAAATCTGAAGAAGAGAAGAAGGTAAATGAAAATGGCAGAAAATGAATTAATTTATACAATACCCTTAAGAAGAAATTGGATGAAAGCAGTTAGATACAAGAGGGGGCAGAATGCAATCAAAACTATAAGAGAATTCTTAAAAAGGCATACTAAAGCAGATGAAATAAAAATTGGAAAATATTTGAATGAATATATATTATCAAGGGGTTTTAGGCATCCACCACACAAAGTTCAGGTTAAAGCTGTAAAAGAGAAAGTAAAGGTTAAAGATAAAGAAATTGAGGTTTTAAGAGCAGAATGGGTAAATGCTCCTGTTGAGAAGAAGGAAGAGAAAAAAGAAAGTGGAAAGGTTGAGCAAAAGCAAGAAGTAAAAGAAGAAAATAAAGCTGAAAAGCCTACAAAAGAGATTAAGAAAGCAGAAGAAAAACCAAAAGAAAAAGTTGAAGAAAAGAGAAAGGTGGAAGTTATTAAAGAAATTAACAAGAAAGAAAGCAAAAAGTAAAAAACAAAGAAATCTAATTTAAAAAACTTTATTTCTTTTCTAATTCTTTGTTTATTTTTATGGAACAATTATCATTTGAAAAAAAATTTAGAAAAGGTATCGTTAGGTTTATATAGTCAAAATATATTAGATCATTTATGGTAAATGGAATGAAACAGGTATTAGAAAGATTAGACGTAATAAAATCTGAATTGGATTATATTAAAGAGCATATGGCAGATACTACTCTAACACAAGAAGATGTTGAATCATTAAATGAAGCTGAAAAAGAGCTAAAAGAAGGAAAAACAAAGAGGTTGATCTAAAATTTATAGGGTAGAGTTATCACAAAGGGCCGATAAGTTCTTACAAAAGTTAGATAACTTGATTAAAGAAAGGATTATTGATAGGTTAAAAAGATTAGCAGAAATTCCAATACCTTCTGATACTAAGTTCATTGAAAGAGACGAGTATGGCGATAAGATTTTTAGGTATCGTATTGGGGACTACAGAGCTTTGTATAAAATAAAAGAAATTGAGAAAATAGTTTTAATAACAAAAATTGATAAAAGACCAAGAGTTTTTGATAATATATAAAAAACTTCTTCTAATTTTAAATAATAAAACATATAAATCATAAAGTTACAAATATTTTATGGAACAATTACCCTTTGAGAGAATTAAAAGAGAAATTTTAATCAAAAAAGAAGCTGAAACTAGTTTAGAATATGGAAAAAAACCAGAAGATAGAAGTGTTGAAGAATTAATCAAGTATGGTGTAATAAACATTAATAAACAAGCTGGTCCTACTAGCCATCAGGTTTCTGATTATGTGAAAAAAATATTAAATATTGATAAGGCTGGACATGGAGGTACGTTAGATCCAAATGTCAGCGGTGTCTTGCCTATTGCTTTGGATAGGGCTACAAGAGTTGTACAGGCTTTATTAAAATCTGGAAAAGAATATATATGCTTGATGCATTTGCATAAAAGTGTTGATGAAAAGAAAATTCATGAAACTGCAAATAGCTTTATTGGAAAGATAAAACAGATTCCACCAATAAGAAGCGCGGTTAAGAGACAAGAAAGACTAAGGGAAATTTATTATTTAAAGATTTTAGAGATAAATGACAAGGATGTTTTATTTAAAGTGGGCTGCGAAGCTGGGACTTATATAAGAAAATTATGCTTTGATTTTGGGAATAAATTGAAGATTGGGGCGCATATGCAGCAGTTGATAAGAACAAAACTTGGGGTTTTTAATGATAATAATTGGTTTTCATTGATCGATTTAAAAGATGCTTATGTCAACTGGAAGGAAAAGAAAGATGAAGAAATTAGAAAAATTATATTGCCTTTTGAGAAAGCAGTGGAGCACTTGGGAAAAGTATGGGTTTTTGATTCATGCATTAATAATTTAACTTGCGGAAGTGATTTGTATGTTAATGGGATAAGCAAACTAAACTCGAATATAAATGAAAATGATTTGGTTGCTGTTTTAAGCTTAAAAAATGAATTAATTTTGCTGGGAAATGCAATGATGAGCAGCAAAGAAATGATGGATAAAAAGCAAGGTGTTTCAGTAAAAACTGATGCTGTTTTTATGGAGAGAAATGTTTATCCTAAGATAAGCAGGTAGTTATCACTTTAGAGTAAGTTTTATAAATACCTTTTTTATTGTTTTGATATGGAAACTGAACTAATTACAGAAGGTATTAAGCCAAAAAGTAGCTTAATTAGCAAAAAACCTTTTTTGATACAAAAAGCTAATTGGGTATTATTTCAAATGATCACAGGGGATACAAACGGGCTGCATTATGATGATGAATATGCAAAAAGAGCAGGTTATAAAGGCGCTATTGCTCCGGGGATGTATACTGCTTCTTTAATTGACAATTTTTATGATGCTGATGTACAAAATATAGAATTAAAGTTTAGAGATGTTGTTTATGATGGAGATGAGATTATACTTGCTAAAGAAGCAAATAAATTTATTTGGGCTAGAGAATCTAAACTTGGATTAGAAAATATTCTTGTGGGAGAGATAATTGAAAAAGAAGTTATCAGAGTAGATTGGAATAATAAAATATATGAGAAAAAAATAGAAGAGCATGATGTAAATAAATTTCTTGAATGCATTGGACTTAAAGATAAAAATGGGGTACCTAAAATGTATATTGCTTCTTTAATACCTGCTGCTTTATTAAGATGTTATGGTGATTCAGGAAATAAGATATATTTAAAACAAAGCTTAAATTTTTTGGATAAGGCAAATGCTGGAGATACAGTAAGGTTTTATATTAAAAAGAATGAACCGAAGAGGGGTGTACATTTTATCCCTATTGTTTGTTTAAATCAAGATGGTAAATTAATACTTGAAGGTCAAGCTGTTTGTGCGGAGAAGCAACAATGATTAAAGGCTTATTTGATAAGGTTGAAATGGAGAAAACAAAGATTATTGAAGTTACAAACAGGAGAAAAGAGGATTATATAAATATAGCAGAAACATTTGGAAGAAAGATATGGTCTTATAAAGAAATTCTTAAGATGGACGATTTAATGCTATATGGCTCATTAGTGCACGGGAAAAAAATTCCTTCAGATATTGATATATTACTGATTCATGAAGAGAATAATGCTTTTGAAGAAATGCAGAAGGTAGGAAAGTCAGATCGTACATTAGGGAATATAAATTATTTTAATATTTTTAAGGAGATTATATCTAGAGATATGGGTTTGGACATTTCTTTTATGATGGATGAGCCATTGATAGCAAAATCTATTGAAGATGACATTCTTAATGTCAACTTTTTAGACAAAAAGATTTTTGCAGATGAATCATATAGAAGGAATAAGGTAAGTGAGAATGAAGACCCCAGATTTTATAATATAATTTTTAATACGGGCTTATTGTGGGATAGCAATAAATTTTCCATTACTGCAAAAGAGAAGTATGATCCAGACTTATTTCTATAGAAAATCTTATAATTTTGGTTTAAAGAGATAAACAAAAAGGTTTACTGTTTTGTAGTAAAAAATGTTTATATATGTTAAAATATGCTTTTTTATTAGATAAATCAAAAGGAGGTATGATTAAATGGCAAAAAAGAAAGGAACAGAGCAAATAACACTTTGGCTATTTATCATTGGTTTGATAATAGCAATAGTTGCACCATTTATAATTGGGCTAGACTTAGTTTGGCTATTAGTGCTAATTGGTGTAATTGTTGGATTATTGAATATAACGGCAAAAGAAGTGAACTCATTTTTAATAGCAACAGTTGCATTAGTAATTGCCAGCAATAGCCTGCAAGTATGGTCTTTACTAACAAGTATATTAGACAATGTAGTGATATTAGTCGCACCTGCAGCAATAATAGTATCTGTTAAGGCTGTTTATGCACTAGCTTCAAAGAAATAAATTTTATTTTTTCTTTTTTTGGTTTTTTAGATATTCTAATCTTTATTTTTTGAATAAGAAAAATATTTAAATGAACTTTTATTAGTTTTAAGTATGGAAAAATTTGAAAAAGAGGAAAGATTAGTTGAGATAAGAAAGAGCAAATTAAAAGAATTAGAGAAATTAAAGATAGAGTCTTATTCTTATAAATATGATGTTGATTCTGATTCAAAAGAAATATTAGAAGAAAACAAGAAATTAAAGAAAGAAGGCAAGTCCAAAAAAAATATTAGCATAGCTGGAAGAGTTGTTGCTTTGAGATTGATGGGAAAAGCAAGTTTTGGGCATTTACAGGATTCTAAAGGAAAAATACAGTTTTTTGTCAAAGAGGAAATAGTTGGGAAGAATAAGTATGAATTACTTAAAAAAATAATTGATTTGGGAGATATAATTGGGATAAATGGAAGTGTTTTTAGAACTAAGACAAATGAATTAACCATTAATGTAAAAGATTTTAAATTATTAGCAAAGAGTTTAAGAGCATTGCCGGAAAAATGGCATGGCTTGAAAGATCCTGAAATTAGATATAGGCAAAGGTATTTGGATTTAATTGCAAACCCTGATGTCAAGAATGTGTTTGAAAAAAGGGCTGAAATAATTAATTTGATGAGGGAATTTTTAATGAAGAATAAATTTGTAGAAGTTGAATTGCCTGTATTACAAACAATTTACGGCGGAGCTAGCGCAAAACCATTTAAAACACATTTAAACACATTAAATATTGATTTATTTTTAAGCATTTCCCCTGAATTATACCTTAAAAGGCTGATTGTCGGAGGTTTTGGTAATGTATATTCAATTGGTAAAAATTTCAGAAATGAAGGGATAGACAAAAGTCATAATCCTGAGTTTACAATGATGGAATGCTATAGCGCGTATAATGATTATAATTATGGAATGGATTTGTGCAAAGACTTGATTAATTTTATTGTTAAAAATGCGAATAAAAGCTTAAAAGTTAAGTATCAAGATGCTGTTTTGGATTTTGGAAAATGGAATAAGTTTTCTTATTGCGAGCTAATTAAAAAATACACAAAAATTGATTTATTAAAGATAAGCGAAAATGAGTTGATTAAAAAAGCCAGAGAATTAAATTTAGAAAAATTGAAGGGGGTTAATCCAACTAAAGAACAGATAATTGATGCTTTGTTTGATGAATATGCTCAAAAAAATTTGGTTCAGCCAACTATTGTTTATGATTATCCCGTTGAACTATGCCCTTTAGCAAAGAAAAAGAGAGGGAATGACAAATTAGCTGAAAGATTTGAGATATTTATCTATGGAATGGAGATTGGAAATGCTTATTCTGAGTTAAATAATCCGATTGAACAAAAAGATCATTTTTTACAGCAGGTTGAAGAAAGAAAAAAAGGGAATGAAGAAGCACAGCCAATGGATGAAGATTATGTTAAAGCATTAGAATATGGAATGCCGCCTACAGCTGGCTTGGGGATTGGAGTGGATAGATTGGTTATGCTGCTTACAAACTCGCATAGTGTCAGAGATGTTTTGCTGTTTCCATTTATGAAACCTTTATAATTATCTCATCAAGGATAGTTGTGAATTTAACAAAAACTTTAAATATTTAAACGATAATGGAGATAGTTATGAAATTAGAACTAAAACTAAGGGTGGATGATGGGATGTTTCATCTATGCGAAATCTCGCGATTTGGAGAGATTTTAGAAGATCGTGGTCCTTATAAATCAAATGGACATTTTTTAATGTTGAATGATAAAACATGGATGATTGATGAAGTAGAAATTGGTAGATTTGGAATTGAAAAAGTTAGAGAGTTTAGACCGGACGGAAATTTAGTTACAATGCATAATCAAACTGGAAACGTTGATGAAGTAGAATATGATCCTTTTTTAGATGGTTATGTAAAGATTAAAAAATATTACCCTAAACTTAATGTAAGTTAGTCATTCGGACAAAGAATTTTAATGATATAGAAAACTTTATAAATAAAATTTCTTGAGGATTAACAAACGAGAGTAGAGATATTCTTGTTAATAATTATAAAAATTTGGGGGTGCATTAAAATGTCAGAATTACTTGTTGTAAGAAGCAAGCTAAAAAGCGCTATACCAGAAGGAATGAGAATATCCAGTGATGTTGCAGAGGCATTGAGCAAGAAAATTGAAGAAATTTTGAAAGGCGCTGCTGAAAGAGCCGGGAATAACAAAAGAAAAACAATTATGGCTCAAGACCTGTAAGTTTTTCTTTTTCTTTTATTTTTTAACAATGTTTATATAATAGTTTATTCTAGGTTTTATTGAAAAGAGGATGAAATGAAAGGCAAAGGGGCTAGAAGCGAGAGAGAATTGTTACATCTACTTTATAGAGAAGGTTGGATGGTTGCGCGCGTAGCAGGTTCCGGATCAATTGGTTTACCAAATCCAGATTTGATTGCTGGAAAAGATGGAAGAATATTAGCAATTGAATGCAAATCCGGTGATAAAGAGATAAGAAGATATTTCAAAGAGCATGAAATAAGAGAATTAAAGGAATTTGCAAAGAAATTCAATGCTGAAGCATGGCTAGCAATAAGATTTGATGCTACTGGATGGTTTTTTTTAGAGCCTCATGAATTAGAAAGAAGCAAGAATGGATTTTTTACTTTTGATTTTGAATTGGTTAAAGAGAAAGGAAAGAGTTTTGATGAAGTTATAAGATGAAAGAAGCTTCTTATTATAAAAAAGTAAATGATAGAGATGTACAATGTGTTTTATGCCCTAGATATTGTGTTATTAAAGAGGATGAAAGAGGAAATTGTGGTGTAAGAGAAAATAATCGAGGTAAACTTTATTCTTTAGTTTATGGAAGACCTTGCTCGATTGGGATAGATCCATTAACAAAAAAACCAATCTTTCATATGCTTCCTGGAACAATGAGCTATTCAATTGGAACTGTTGGTTGTCAACTTTTTTGCGGTTATTGTCAAAATTGGAGTATTAGTCGAGCAAGACCAGAGGATTTTTCAGTAAAATATATGGAACCAAAAGAAATAGTCAAAGAAGCAATTAGGAATAACTGTAAGTCTATTTCGTATACCTATAATGATCCAACTGTTTTTTATGAATATGTTATTGATATAGCTAAGTTAGCGCATAAAAAGGGATTAAAAAATGTTATTGTCAGCAATGGATTTATCAATCCTCAGCCATTAAAAGAGTGGAGTAAATATATTGATGCAGCTAATATTGATTTGAAAGGAAATGATGAATTCTACAAAAAAATTTGCGGCGGAAGAATTAAACCTATTTTAGAAGCTTTAAAGTTGTATAAAAAATATGGTGTTTTTCTGGAAATTACTAATCTAATTGTTTCTGGCTATAATGACAATGAAAAGGAGATTAAGAAAATGTGCTTGTGGATAAACAATAATTTAGGTGATATTCCATTGCATTTTTCCAAGTTTTTTCCCAATTATAAAATGCTGGATACAAAAGAAACACCTGAAAAAATTCTTATTAAAGCCAAGGAGATTGCTGAAAAAATTGGATTGAATTATGTTTATATCGGAAATGTATTTTTGGATAAATCAGAAGATACTTATTGCCCTAAATGCAAGGAATTGCTAATAGAAAGAAGAGGTTTTGATGTTTTACAGAATAAAATAAAAAATGGAAAATGCTTTAACTGCAAAGAAAAGATTCCTGGTGTTTGGGATTAGTCTTTTTATTCTTTTGAATATTGTTTATGCAAAGGTTGTAATAAATGAAGTTATGGCTAATCCTAATGATGAAGATTATGATGAATGGCTGGAAATATACAATAATGGAAGTGAAGATGTTAACTTAAGTGAATATGCTATCAGAGATTCAAGCGGAGAGTGCGACAGTTTTTTATTTGGTTATCAAGGAAGAATTATTCCTGCGTATGGTTATGGAATAATAACCGATCAGTTCAGTTATGTTTATTATGATTATAATGTCTCTGAAAGCGCATTAAGAATCAGAGTTGAAGATAGTGCAATTGGGAATGGATTAAATAATAATGGAGATGAGATAAAACTTTTTAATGACACTAATTGCAGTAATTTAATAGATAATTTTTCATATGCAAATTCCTCCAATGAGAAAAGTTTTGCTTTAATGAACGGAATATGGCAAGAAACAATAAACATCACTCCAGGATATAACAATACAATCAGCAATCCTTGCGATCCCAATATTGATATTTTATTAAGCAAATATATTTTTTCCAATGATGAAACAATTTATTTTACGCCTATTGTTTATGGCAGCAATGATTATAAATTAGAATATTGGATTGAAGATGTATTTGGAAATGTTATAAAAAATATTGTTGAAACAACTAATTCCAATCAAAAGCAATATACTCCTAATATTAATACAGAAGACAAGGTTTTAGTTATAATTGCAAATTTAACCTATTCTAGCTGCGATGATATAAATAAAAATAATAATTACATCAACAAGACTGTTGGAATTAAAGGAATCAATCTTAATAGCGAGCCTTCATTAAAAATATATAAGCTATATGATTTAGGAACAGATAACAAAGCAAAGTTTGGGCAGATAATAAAAGTAAAAGTCAATGCTTACAAGGGAAATTCCACAAAAGAAGCTGTAAATTTATGGATTGAAAACAGCGAAAAAATAAGCAAAATAACAAAATTTAATGTTTATGATGAATATACAAATTATACCTTAACATTGCCTATACAGTTATTTGCTAACTGCAATGGGGAATATGAAGATGGAAAATATAATATTGTTGCTGAAGGGTTGGATAATACAGATTACATGGAGATAAATGTTGAAGGCATTACAGATTCTTTATGCGAGGAAATTGAGGTTATAAATCAAAATGAAAAGAATTTTGAGGTTTTGGAAAGCCCAAATGAAGCAATTATTGGAGAAGAGTTTTCCACTAAAATAAATATAAAGAATAATGGAGAGAACAGCAAAAAATTCAATGTATGGAGCTATGTCTACAAGGGAAAGAAGGTTTATGGAAAGAAAGAGGGGAATATGCAAGAGATTAGCCTGCCAAAAGACAGTGATATGATTGTTGAATTAAAAAATAAAGTGGACAATGCTGAAGAAGGCAGTTATAAATTAAAGATAAACATTAAAGAGAGCAATAAAAAAACAACCAACAGCATTACAAGAAGCATCAATCTTTATGAAGAAGATGTTGAATTAATCGGTTATGTTGTAAGCCAGAATAATTTCGAAAGTATTAAAAACAATGAGAGTTCTCAAGAAATTACAGGCAATGTAATTTATGAATCAAAAGATATCAAGGAAAGAAAAATAGCAATTTACTTTTTTAGCCTATTGCTGATGAGCATGCTTGTTTATATTTTATTTAAGAAAAATGATTGAAAAAGAAATTTTAGCAAAAGTGATAATTGAGGTAGTTGGAGCTCCTAAGGAACATGTTGAAAAAGCAGTAGATACAATAATAGAAAGGATAAGCAAAGATAATTTATTTAGACTATTAAAGAAAAGCACTTTTGATGCTGAGAAGCTTGAGCAAAAAGAATTAGAAAAATTTTGGAGCGCATTTGCAGAATTAGATATTGGTTTTAAGAGTATAAAGGATTTGATTGGTTTTTGCTTTGATTATATGCCTAGTTCTATAGAGATAATAGAGCCTGAAACATTTGCTTTGGATGTTGGTAAGATAAGCGATTTACTAAATGATTTATTGGCTAGACTGCATCAATATGATTTTGTTGTAAAGAATTTAAGAGCTGAAAATATGATGCTTAAGAAAGAAAAAGGAACTATATCCGGCATCAAGGGGGTTAAAGAAGATGGAAACTAGATTTACAATGAGAGAATGTTTAAGTGAATGTCTTGGAAGGGGCTTGATAAGATTAAGCACGCCAAAGGAAGAAGGAATAGAGAGAGATTTTTTAATAGTCAGAGAGATAGAGTCCAAAGATGGAGAATTAAAAAAGCCTGTTGAATTAGTAGAAATTGTAATTGATGTTAATGACTTTTACTTGCGTGACCTTGCACGTTCAAATTGCAGAGAAGAACTACAAAAAAGATATTCTTCAAAGGAATTTATAATTGAAGATTATAGCTTTATAAATCTTGAAGATAATAGTTTTCCTAGAGCAAAAAAGACAAAATCCAGCGATTACTTGTAAGAAAGTATTAAGTTAATTGTAGAGTAATGATTATTTTTTGATTTTCTTTAGATATTCATCAAAGCTTATTTTTGCTGTTCTTTTTTTGTTTAACAAGTAAATAATCAATAGGACAAAGATGAATAGAATAAGCAAGATTGCCGGAAGATAATTTGTTTTTTGTTTTTCTTCTGGTGCTTGTGTAAAGTTAAATGGAAGCTGAGATGAAATAGAAGATTCTGGAATATAAGAGCTTTCAATCTGCTTTTCTTCAAATAATTGCTCTTGCATTGGCTTTGTCTTGTTTATTTTAAGCTCTAATGGCAAAGAAGCTTTATAATTTTCCAGAGAAGATAAAATTATATTTCCAGAATAATTTGATAAGCGGGGCTTTTTCTGCTCATTTACTATAAGCAAGATGTTTTTAGTTTCATTTATATCAACTGTCAAGAAATGAGACTGATTCAGCTTGGAAATCTGCAACAGATTATCTGTCAAGGTTATTTTTATATTATGCAAGATTTTATCAGCTGTATTTTTAAAACCCAACTCACCTTCTAAGGTTTGTTTTTCTGGGATATCTATAATTGAGATTGAAAATATTTTTGTCTTGTTTTCAGCGTAAACGAAAAAGCTTAATTCCTTAGATTTCTTTATTGTTTTGTTAATAATGATATTCTTAATGGATGTAATATTCTGGAATATGATTATATTTGCCAGATTTTCTACAGGTTTAATTTCAGTTTGAGAAGTATTTTCCAGAGTATTGTTAATTTGTGTAATATTTGAAGAAGTAATATTTTCTAGAGTATTGTTAATTTGTGTAATATTTGAAGAAGTAATATTTTTAGTTATATTTTCGATTGAGGCAATGTCTTGAGTTTTCAGAGTTTGCTCTTTGAATATCCATATAGGAATTACATAAGAATTCGCATTATATGTTAAGAGCAGAGAAGAAGCAGTTAGATTTGTCAAATTTGATGAGTCTATTTCTATGCTAAAATATTTTATACTTGCTTCAGGCAGAAATAGATTATTTATGGAAGGAATAATAAAATTATCCTGAGCAGCAATAAAAACATCTGAATCTTTATTTATGCTTTTCAGCTTAATATTAAAAAAGGGATTCATTTGATTTGGGTAAAATAAGATTAATGCTGGCTTGATTGAGATTATAGGCAATGAAGAATTTATAATATTAAATTTTTTATAAATTGTTTCTTCTTTTAACTGGGAATTTTCGCGATGAAGGTAATTGGTTATTCTTAGATTAAATGCTCCTTCTGTATTTTTGGGAGTGTCAAAATAAATAAAATAATGATTCAATGAAATTTCATTAAATATAAACCCTATATTTGTCTGCTGATAATTTTCATCAACTATTGCAAAATTGTCCTGTGTTAATGTCTTGATTGAATCTGGAAGGTATATCTCAATCTGGGCTGTTTCACCAGAAAGATAAGAGGATTTAGAAAAAATAATGTTTTCCTGGGCAAAAGCAATTGGGAGAAATAAGAATAGAAAAAACAATAAATATAATTTCATTTTTTCAATATCTTTTTTGCTTCTTCAATTGATCTTTCAAGCTCTTCTTCCACTTTCGTTTTACCCTGCCTTTGAGGAGTCATTATTGTCTTGAATGCCTCTGGCTTTTCCTTTTCAAGCCTTGATGTAAATGGCCTAAATTCTGATGGTGGTTTTTTTGAAGATCCACTGCTTTTTCCACCCTTGAATTTTTGGAATAAGAAGTATCCAATCCCCAATAAGATAATTATTGCAAAAATAATTAAGATTGATCCAATTGGAGATTTTTTCTTTTCACAAGCTGAATCTCCTGAACAGTCTGAATCCTTGCAATCTATTAATTTGTCTTCATCATTATCAATTTTATCATCGCAGATTTCTATGGCTCTTTCAGGTGGGCATTCCAGGTTTGAACATTTACAATTTGAGTCATATTCGCCTATACAATCATTTCTGGAACAGCTTTCGCCTATTTCACAGGTTAAAGGACTAGTCTTGCAATCTCCAGGACAGGATTTAGCATCTTCTGTTGGCTCGCATTTATCATTTCCGCAGTAACAATCATTCGGGCAATTTAATAAATTCTCGCCTTCGCTTACTTCACAATCATTATTCTCTATGCAAGTGCAATCTTGAGGGCATGATATTGTATCTTCTCCTAAAATTGAATTGCAAACATTATTTCCGCAGCAATCTTCTATCAAACAATCTGATGAGCAGGTTGAACACTCTTTATCTTCATCGCAAACTGTATCACCACAATCTTCTATTGTTAATGCGCATTCTTCATCGCAGCATTCTGTTGTATCTGCTGCTGGTATTATTGCGCCTGAGCAGATTTCATTAGAAGAGCATTCAAATCCATTCAAATCTGAACAGGTTTCATTTACAGATGTACAATTAACAGAACAACATTTGCTTGTATCAGATGATGCTAACCATGAACCAGGACAATTTTCTGAATTTGTGCAAATCTTGCCATTTTGCTGAGAGCATGTTTGAGTTGAGCAGGATTGAGTTAAAACTTCTCTATTTAAAGTTGTTCCGCAATTATTTGAGTCTGTAGCTGTTTTTGTTTGCTGTCCATTTGAGCAGGTTGACCAGGCACTATATTGCCAGTTCTCAATACATTGACAAGTTCGGTTTAATATTTCTCTATTTAATGTTGTTCCGCAATTATTCAAGTCAGTAGATGTTCTATTTTGTATGTTTGTATAAGTACATGTTTGCGGGGTCCAATTGGTATATATCCAGTTTTCAGTACATTGACAAGCTTGTGATTGTAATGGTTTAGTTGTTGTTGTTCCACAAGAACTTGTATCTATACATGTTCTGTTTTGAATATTGCTGTAAGTGCATGTTGATGGTGTCCATGATGTACAAGTCCAGTTTTCCTGGCAAGCGCAGGATTGAGATTCAATTGGCTTGTAATATGTTGTTCCGCAATTATTCAGATCATTGCAGCTTCTTGTCTGGCTTAAAGAAGATGTACAAATTGCAGGAGTAAAAGCAGTGCAATTCCAGTTTTCTGTGCATGCTGGAAGCGAAGTTGCAAAGTTCAATGAGTATAAAGCTAAAGATGTATCTAGAGTATTATCATTGAATGACCCATCTGGCAATTGATTTATTTCAAACCATTTTTCTGCTTTGGTTATATAATCTGTATTAGTTGTGCTTCTTAATGCCAATAATGCAAGAGAAGTAACATAAGCGCGGGATAATGAAGGATTTGATTCTTCTGGCCAATAACCATAACTTCCTGTTTCCAAAGGAAATACCTGCTGAGCTGCTTTTATTTTTTCCAAGTAAGAGGCTTCATTTGTAATCAAATAAAGCAATGCATTATAAGAGGTTTTATCCTGGTATGCATTTCCATATTTAAGCCAAAATAAAGAATTAAATGTTTTAGAAACATCTGTGCTGTAAATATTTAATTTTTTGAATGCCCAGTTTGCATATAAAGTTGTCAGGTAATCACAGGTAGAGCTTCCAAAGCAGCCATTGTTTATCTTGAATGTTGCTATGCTTCCTGTCTGCTGATAAACTGAGGGATAATAATTATTTGAATAAGAATAGGTTAAAGTCATTCGATCTACAGACATATTGCATCCAACGCTAAATAATAAGGATGGATTACTTTTAATCAGATTTGTTGATAAGCAAGTACTATCAAGATTAAGCCAGGTTGTATTGCCGCAATCTGAAAAATAACCTTTTTTGACATTAACCGGTTTAATATATTCCTGATTGTTTATTTTGTAAGTAAAAGTGCATAAGCCTGAGCTTGAAGTGATTATCTGCAACAGCCAATTACCAGGCAATTCTGATAATTGATGAGATGTTAACCATGATGAATTGACAGCTTCATTGCTTTCTGCCAATGTTTTTAATGCGATTGAAGTGCTTTTTGAATCGCAGGAAGCAAGAGGCCAGCAATTTAATGCATTTTTCTGAGACTTTAGAAAATTTGTAGAGTTTTGCTTATGACTTATTGGAGAAAGAAACTGCAATGCAGATATTGCAAATGATGTTGTTTCAATATCGCCGTAACTGCCATTTTGAGATTTGCTTAACAACCAATTATAAGCATTTGTTGTATTAGCAGATGCATTAACATTAACAATTAAGATGCTTAATATTATCAAAAATATTATTGTTTTTGCTTTCATATAGCTTCCTCTTTTTATGATAAAATAAAGACGACTAATTTGTTTAAATACTTTTCTATCTTGTTCTTTTAAATCTTAATTTTCTCAATGAATAATTCACAGGATTTTTGATTTTCTTGCATAAGTCATCTGGCTTACAAACTCCCATGGAAATATAATAAGCTGGATTTGAGCAATTCGGAGGAAGAATATTTACTTTCTGGGATTTAAACCAGTTTACCTGAGATTTTATATATCCTTCTCTTAAAGGCTCATAATTTTTTTTATTCCATTCTAAAAGCAGGCTTTCAATTTCCTGCATAGACCAATTCATGTTTTTCAAGAAATTGCACAAGACAAAAACAGATCTTTTTCTTCCATCCTGCTTTATTCCTTCAAATAATAGATTAATGCAAGGCGGAAAGAAATCTTTTTTAACCATTGTTTTTATCTGCTCATAATGGGATTCACTTGTTTTAATCGGCTCTTTTTTTACCCAATCAAATGCCTGCGTGATTAACTGAGATGCTTCTTCTTCATTAACTTCTGGAAAGAATGTCATTCCTGCTGAAACATTTTCTGGTTTTGCCTGAGATAATTTAAAATGTTTTATATCACTTATTTTTATTGGAACACTTATCAGATTTGATTTTTCATTAAATGAATAAGACATCCTGTACATATGCCTTGAAGAAATCAAAACAGTATCTATTTCAAGAATTGAATATGGATTAAAAGAATTGTTTTCAACAAGCTCAGTTATCTTTTTATTTGTGCTTTTTGCGATTTCTTCTATTGTATTCAGTTTTAGAATTTCCAATGATAATTGGGATTTTATCATCTGCTTAAGATAAGATGCGATTGTTCTTGGGGCTTCTGGAAATAAAAGTCTTATATCCATATTGTTTACTTTTGATGAAAAGGATTTGTATGGAAGGCATATATGAAAAGAGCGATTGCCGCTGAATTTAATTCCAATATTTTTTATATTATGGAATTTTAATGCTTCTATTAAAAGCAAAGCAGCTATTTTTGAGTATTCTAAAAATTTGCAATCTATATCAATTAGAAAATCCCATCCCATTCTTAAGTCATCCAATTGCTTTTTAGACATTCCAGGCTGCAGATTTAATGGATTGCTCCAATGCTCTTCTGATGCGTGAAAAGAAGTAGCGCCTTGTTTTGCAAATTCATAAACATCATTTGGATATTGCAATATATCTGGCCTTTTTCCAAATGTTTCTGTAAATCTTACTGCAACTTCCCTGTTTTTTGCTTCTTCAACTATTGCTTTTTGAATTTCTTTTCTTGAATAATACTTGAGAATTTTATCTTGCATAATCTAAGAAAGATGTTTTTATTTATAAAACTTGCGAGATTATATTTTTAAGGAGCATAAATCTTTTTTTATAATTTCTTTCAGCTAATCTTCTACGATTAAAATTGCTTGTTCTTGAGTGGGATTTAATTCTTCCATATCATTACTTTTCATCTTTTAATAGCCATTTCCATAGGGGGATAAATTTTATCTTTCTCTTTATTCCAAACCATTCGCTATTTTCTTCGCCGAAATAATCCTGATTAATCAATAATAGATTTTTACATTTTAAATCCTTGCTTGCTTTTAATAAAGCCTTGATTTCTCTCTTTTTTGTGTCTGTTTCAGAAATATCATAACAAACCTGTATTAATTGTTCAATCTTTGAATCATTTTTTGTAACAAAGTCCACTTCTTCTTTCTCTGTATTCTTCCAATAGCAACACTCTTTTTTTCTCCTTTTTAATTCGACAGCAACGATATTTTCATAAAGCCTTCCGAGATTATTCGAGAATTTTGTTGAGATTGAATTAATAAAAACATTGTCTACAAAATAAATCTTTTTTGGATACTGCATTTGATCTTTTATTTTATAGGAAAAGATAGGCAGGCTAAATGCAAAATAAGAGTTTTCAATATAAGAAACATATCTCTGCAATGTAGATTTGCCAATCTCATAACCTAAACTTTTAAGATTGTTGTAGCTTTTGCTTATAGAATATTCTTTTGAATCAAGAAGCAGTTTTATAAGCGCTTTTAAGGATTCTTCATTTTTTATGTTATATCTTTCAATAATGTCCCTTTTTATAACGGTGGCATAATAAGATTGCGCTAATTCAAATTTTTTATTTTCTTCTATAAGAACTATTTCGGGCAGTCCCCCAAATCTAAGATATTCTGCAAGCGCTTTTAAAATGAGGGGCCTTTCTTTCTCCGAATAGTCCAATATTTTAAAGTCAAAATTGAGATTATTAAATTTTAAGAACTCTTTAAAAGACAAAGGAAATATTTTAATTTCTAAGAATCTTCCTCTTAATTCTGTTGGTATTTCTTCTTCAGACATTCTTGAAGAAGAGCCTGAAACAAAAATCTTCATTTCTTGATTGTCATATATTCTTCTAAGCCATTTGCTCCAATTGGGGATATTATGCAATTCATCTAAGAACAAGTATTTAATCTTTTTATCAAATATTTCTTCTGCAACTGGAAGCAAGCTGCTTAAAAATTCGGTTTTAGGGGGTATTCTTTCGTCCTCAAAATTAATATGAACAACTTCTTCGCGGGAATTGGATTTAAGAAGATCATTTATTAATCCATACAAAATATAGGTTTTTCCAGCTCTTCTGAAGCCGTTCAATACAATTATTTTATTAATCTTTAAACTAAGATAATCCTGAATGTTAGTTTCTCTTGGGATAATTGCTGGAATGTTTTTTCCTTTCCACTCTGCCAGTATTGTTTTTATTATCTTGTCCATAGTACGATTTTAGTATATTTTTGTACTATTTAAACTCTTCGGTTTTTAAACGAATAAAGGATAATTAGATGTAATCTAAAATTACGCTAATTAGAAAGATTATTCTTTGCTGGATTTTTGCAATTCTTCCTGCAGAGATTGAGCATGCATTATTGCATTCTGGAATTCATTCTGCATTCGATTCAAAATTGATTCGAGCTGCATAACCTGATTTTTTACTATTTCCTTTACTTCTTCTGCTGTTTTTGCAACAGAAACGTCTGCTCCGACATTCATCAGCAATTGTTTTGCGTCTTCAACCTTTGTTTTTATGTAAATGCCAGCTCCTAACTGAGAAAAAATTTCTGTTCCTTGTTTAACATCCTTAATCTCTTCAATATTCTGAGTTAATGTCCTTAATTCTATTATTTGCTGCTGGACAAGAATTATCTGCTTTTCCATCTGCCTAAGCTCTTGCTCTAGCATTTGGAATTCAAGATATTTTTGCTGCAATTCATTTTCCATTTTTTTTGCTCTTTGTTTTTTCTTTAACTTCTTTAATTGTTTCTTTAGATTTAATTTCTTTTTTCTCTTTCTTGACTTTTGGCTTAATATTAACACCAATTTCCTTGAATGCCTTGATAACTTCTTCTGTTGATGCATTTGCGCTTATTTTTAAGGTTTTTTCTGTAGGCTCTAAATGGGAAATATTGCATTTTTTCCTTCTTACATCTCCATCTATCAAGAAATAATTATCATCTATCTTGTCAATGATTACGCATATCTTATTTGAGTCTCTGCCTGAAATTTTATAGCATATTCTTCCTGTTTCAAATATCATTTTAATCTCCTAATTTTTTCTTTTAGCTTTTCCCTTGAGCATTTGCTGCAAAGGGTTCCTGCATATGATCTTTCCGGCCTTTTTTTTGATTTTGGCAGTGAATGAAGTTCATAAGCGCGAACTCTTGGAATCCCTGATAAAGGCTTTTTGCATATTGCGCAGTGGGCTATTTTTGGCTTTCTCTTTTCATAATGAATTACTAAAGCTCCACCTGGAAGTTTTGTCTTAATTCTTCTTAATGTTCTTGTTCTGTGAGGTTGTGGCATTTTTTCTCCTTAATGTATTTTTAATATTTTTCTTAAAACCATGCTGAATATGATTGAAGAGATGATATAAACCCATATCCAATTCATACCTAATATGGGATTAACATATGTGTTTTTCAACCATGCAAAAAAGATTATTAATGGAATAAATGTGAATAATGTTGGCTTAAAGCTGTGCTTCATATATTGAAGATTTACTTCCATTGATTTTTTTTGTATTTCCATTAGTTTTTCTGGATTGTCTTTGTGATTCTTCATATCATCCTGATGCTGCTTTATCTGGTCTTTTAATGATTTCATTAATTTTTGGTCTGTAAACCATTTATAGCATAATGTAATCAATAAGGTTAAGATAAATGAAATAATAACCAAGCTAGCTAAATCCCCTAATTTTAATAAAGGTGCAAATATGAAATTAAAAAAACTTTCTAACATTATTCCATAAACCTCCTTAATGCTGGATGCATGTCCATCATATGCTGATGAGCAATGCTCTCATATAGATTGTATATAATCATAACAGTTAATAAGATTCCGGTTCCTCGGGATAATGCTCCTAATAAATCTGCTGATGCTGCTAAAATACCAACTGCAATAGCTCCCATAACTGTTAGGGGCATTATATATCTTGATAATATCTGCTCTAAAACTCTTGGATCTCTTCTAAATCCGGGTATTTGCAAACCAGAACTCATAATTTGTCTTGCTTGAGATTTTGCATCCATTCCAGATGTTTGAACCCAGAATATCGAGAATATAACTGCACCGCCAACCATGAATAAAATATAAACCAAAGCGTGAGCTAAATCAATAAATCTAAATGAGCCTGTAATTATATCTTGAACAAGATTTGGATTATTGAGCCATGCAACTATACCTGTTGATGGAGTTGCTCCGGAAAAAGTCCCCAATATAGGAAAACCCCAGTTTTGCAATAATCTTGCCCAGAGCTGAATATTTGCCATTAAAGCTGCTGTTAATATAACTGGAATATTGCTTGTATACATAAATCTTAAAGGCCATCTTATACCATAACCACGAACACGGCCAAAACTTAATGGAATTTCAACACGCATAGCTTGGCCAAAAACAGATAATGCGAATACAACTATTGTTGCTAATATTGCTGCAATAGCTAATACTGCTGCTTGGATATTTCCTCCAAATAGAGATAAAAATAAGACCCATACTTGGCCTATTGGACCTTCTGATGAGCCTAAAGCAAATGTTCCTGCTCTTGTCAAAGGAGAGAAAGCTCTGATAAATAATTCTGCTGATACACCTGCTGCAATAAACAAGCTTACTCCAGAACCAAAACCCCATTTGCTTACTACTTCATCCATATATAATATTAATAAACCGCCTAGAATGATTTGAAATACTAAAACTAACTGCATTATCCTGTATTGAGCAGGCATTAATGATGCTGAAGGAGACAAGCCACCCATATAAACATAAATAAATGCTTCAAATATAATAAAAAATACGCCTAGAAATTTTTGAAGACCTTGAAAAAAAATTCTTCCATCATGCGTTGTTGTATCTATCTTCAATATTCCTGAACCTACAAGCAACTGCAATACAATAGAAGCTGTAACTATAGGGCCAATTCCCAGAGAGATTAATGAACCAAAGCTGGCTCCCAATATGATGGATAAAAATTCAAATTGCTGCAATGCATTTTGTCCTAATCCGTACAAAGGAATAATTCCCAGAATGAAGAATGCAACTAGAATTATCAATGTCCACTTTAATTTTTCCTTGAATGATAGTCTTTTCTGCAATGGAGCTTGAACTTCTGGAAGACTAGATAAGAAATTTTGAATGTTCATTTTTTGATTATTTCTCCATTAGCTGATTTTATTTTTTCTTCTGCCTGCTTTGAAGCAAATCTTGCGATTATCTTATATTTTCTTGAAGGTTTTCCATTGCCCAACAACTTGTTATAACCCATTTTTTTAAAGTCTACAATATAAAATTCATTTTCTTTTGTGATTATATTCTTGCTTGATAAATCATTAAAATGCTCTTCAATATAAGAGATATTAATTGGTTTTTGGATTATTTTGATTTTCTTTGGAAGTTTAAATCCATGTTTTCCAAAATATGAATTTCCAAAAAGTTTCAGGATTGTTGGCTTTAATGTCTTGGCTCTTTTTCCTGTTCCTGCCATTCCTCTTCCACCTCTAGAACCTTTTCCACGATGTCTTTTCTTTGAGCCCCAACCATGGGTTTTGCTTCCCCTAAATTTTTCTTTCTTTCTTCTTTTTGACATTTTAATAAACAACACTCCTTAATTCATTTAAATATAAATAATAAAACTCTGTTTCAGCTTTCCAAAGGAATTGGTCTATTGCATCATAACTAGCTTTTCCTAAAGGAATTCTAATATTTATTAGTGGGGTTAGGATTAATTTGCTTATTCTAACTGTTTTGTTTTTATTATTAAGGGAGAAGTGATAATAATCTTTATCATTATCTTCAAAATGACCTTCAAAAGATTTAATGTGATATTCATTAAAACAATCAGCTTGTCCCAATACAAAAATGAAATTCTTTTTTTTAATTTCTTTTATTAAATTTTCTAAATTTTTGAACATTTTAAATCATCCTTTTTAATAACTCATTAATATTCTCCTTTCTATAGCCCAAGACTCCGCCCAAAGAGAATGGAACTTTTACTCCTTTTCTTTCAAATCCTTTTTCAGGAGGACTTAACTTAAAAAAAGGCTTTAATCCAGGAATATCTTTCAGTTCTTTTTTAAAGCTGAAAAAATCTTTTATAAAATCGCTTAATACAATATTTAATTTTTCTTTTAGGTATTGCTCTGTTAATGGCTGTTTTCCCATTATCTTTGCTCTTTTTTCCATTAATTCCTTGAAAGTTTGTTCATCTATTTCGCCCCATGTAGTAAAATCTTTTACTTTTGTCAACATTCCAACATAAGCAGGGGTATTTGGGATTACAACACAAGTGTTCCTTTTATACAAGCGAAGCATATCCATTGTATCTTTTGCTTCTTTTTTTATTCCAACTCTTCCTCTAATCCTGATAACGGCTATTCTTCTTTGCATTTTATATACTTCCTTCGGTTATTCCTGCCTTTTTGATATAATGAGGCTGCACTTTTACTTTTGACAATTGTTTTAATGCATCAAAACATGCATAAGCAAGATTAAATTTTGTTCTTGTCTGGCCATATGTTTTTGAGTAAATATCTTTTATTCCTGCTAAAGACAACATTTTTTTAATTTCATTTTCTATGCATAAACCTGTACCTTTTGGAGCAGGTATTAATTGTATTCTTACAGAGCCACATCTTCCAGAAACTTCAAATGGTATTGAATGAGAAGATGCACATTCGCATTCCCAAGAACCGCAACCGCGACTTAGGTTTATAATATTTAGTTTTGCCTGCCTTAATGCTTTTTCTCTTGCAGGAACTGTTTCTTTTGATTTACCATAACCAATACCAACATAACCATTTTTATTGCCAATTACAGTCAATGTTGCAAATGACGGGCGATTTCCTTCTGCTGTTTTTTTCTGCGTTTGTCTCCAGATACTTCTTTTTCCACCGCCAAACTTACCTTTAGATTGACCAATAGCAATTGTATCTGATTCGATGTTAGGTATTAAAAAATCAATTATTTCTGGCTCTAATATTTTAAGACCTTTATCAAGTATTTCATTTATATTTATGATCTGTCCTGACTTAACCAATTTTCCAAGGTCTGTTTTTGGAGTCCATGCTTCTTTATCAAACTGCTTTGTTTTTCTTATGCCTAATGGAACCTCTTCTGGAACAGGCACTTTTTCTTCTATTACTAGTTCAGGTTGTAAAACTTCCAGCTTTGATTTATCTTCTTCAGGCAATTTTGCTTTTTCTTTCATTTTTTCAATATTTTTTCCTTTATTTCTTTAATATATTTTGAGATATCTTCTGGTTTAATTCCTTGTTTTAAGTATTGTGAAAATTGTCTTTTATATATTTCGTTATTTTTTAACAAAGATGAATAAGCAACAATATGCTCCCCGAAGATTCTTTTTTCATCAGGCAATACTTCTTTTGAATGGGGAATTTTTAAATTAGCATCTAATGCTCCTTTTAATACTGCATATATAATAGAACGGTTGATTGGCGTGTTTAATCCAATGTCCAAAACAGCTTCTTTAATATTTTTCTTCATAGCTTTTGTTCCGCATAGCAAGCCTGTTAAATATGCTGCAGGCAGATTATTGCGGCTGAATTTCCATCCTAGTTTCTGCAGTTCTTTGGAATATGCTGAGGAAATTACATGATCTCCCTTGGGATTAAATTCTATTATCTGCGCAATAATATTCTTAGCGGTTTTTCTAACCACTAATCTTGGCTTGGATGAAGCAATCAGCTTAATCCTCTTTCTGTAGTTGGTTCTACCTTCAACCTTTCTCTTGAATGGAATTCTTTGCTTTTTTTTCATTTTTTCATTAAATTACGTTCAGTCAGGTATAGTTTTATATGACGCCTGCTTCTGAAAAATCCGCCTTTGCACATTAAATAAAGTTTTTTGTATATAGTTGAATTGATTGATTTATTATCTTTTAAATATTTTATAAATTTTCTTTGAGATCTTATTTTTCTTATCCATACTGTTTTTGATTTTAAACGGGAAGTTGGTTTTCCTTTTCTGCTTCCATGGCCTTTTCTCTGCCCTTTTCTTTTTTGCGCGATTAATTTTCTGTTTCTGAAGCTTGAAATTCCCTTTTCTGGTTTTGCCTGGATTGCTTTGTCCCTTATTAAATGCGTGATATCTGCCCTTGTGATTGCTTCTTTTATTTCTTCTAATCTATTTTGGTCAAACCATACTCTGTTTATACCAACCTTCAATAGTTTACCTGCAATCCTTTTTTGAACTTTAAGTGTCATTTTATTTTGGTTTTTCCAGTACTTTTCTTTGTTCCTTTATTTCTTCTTTCTTCTTATTTTCCTGCTCTTCCTTTAACTCTTCTTCTGTCTTTGGCTTTTCTTTAACTTCTTTAATTGTTTCTTTCGGTTTTTCTTCTTTTTTCTTCTTTTTTAATTCAATTCTATGTTTTTTTCTTTCAACTAAGTTTGCTTCTGCTTGCTTAATAAAATCATCAATGTTTTCAATATTTGAAACCTTGAATTTTAATTCTCTAATTTTTTTCAATAATTCCAATTTTTTTCTTAAACCAATATTTGCAATAATTAAAATAGAGTTTTTTGAATCTATGTTTTTTAAATCGTGAATATTTTTAATTAAGATTTGCTTTAATCCTTCTGCCGTAAGGAACCTTACTTGTTTTGGGCTTCTATAACCAATAACAGGCTGTTTTATATGCCCTTTGAATTTTCTTCTTAGTTTTGAATGAATTCCTTTTGGAGCACGCCAAACTTTTT
>CAZHCT010000006.1:0-322 GCA_964531355.1 Candidatus Woesearchaeota archaeon
ATTTTTTATTTAGTGTGCCGACAACTCGAAAAACATAATCTTATTCATTATTCCATTTCATTCCATAATCCCAAAACTTAAATCCTTACAAGAACTATAAAGCAAATATTTTTAAATTAGTTAAATTCTTATATTGACATGCAAGAATCTAAGGTAACGCCTTGGGAAGTAAAAGGAGAGGTTGATTATGACAAGATTGTAAAAGAGTTTGGAGTAGAAAAAATAAATGAGATCTTATTGGAAAAAATAAAAAAACATGCAAAAGAATTGCATTTTATGTTAAGGAGAAAAGTCTTCTTTGCCCATCGCGATTTAAACTGGT
>CAZHCT010000006.1:332-22695 GCA_964531355.1 Candidatus Woesearchaeota archaeon
GAATATGAGAAAGGAAATAAGTTTTTTTTATATACAGGAAGAGCTCCTTCTGGATTAGTTCATTTGGGTCATTTGCTTCCATGGGTATTTACAAAATGGTTGCAGGATAAGTTTGATGTAGAACTTTGGTTTCAATTTCCGGATGAAGAAAAATTCTTGTTTAAACAGGATTTAAACTTCGAAGATGCTCAAAAATATCTAAATGATAATATATTAGATGTTATAGATCTTGGCTTTGATCAAAAGAAAACTAAATTTTTAATTGATACCAAGCATGCAAACTTAATGTATAAAGAAGCATGCAAAGTTGCAAAAAAAATCACATTTTCAATGGTAAAATCATCATTTGGCTTAACAGACCAGGCAAATATCGGCTCTATATTTTATACCTCTATGCAGGCTGTTCCAGCTTTTCTTCCTTCAATCTTGAAAAATAAGAATATTCCTTGCTTGATTCCTCATGCCATTGACCAAGATCCTCACTTTAGATTAACTAGGGATATCTTGCCAAAATTAGGATATTACAAACCAGCTTCTATCCAATGTTCATTCTTGCCTCCATTATCAGGAGTTAGTGGAAAAATGTCTGCTTCAGACTCAAAGGAAAATTCAATCTTTACAACAGATTCTCCAGAACAGGTTAAATCAAAAATAAACAAATATGCATTTTCCGGAGGTCTGGAAACAATAGAGCAGCACAGAAAAAAAGGCGGCAACCCAGATATAGATGTTTCTTACCAATATCTAAAAATGTTTTTCGAGCCTGATGACAGAAAACTTCAAGAAATTCATGATGATTACAAGTCTGGAAAACTATTGACATCAGAATTAAAGCAAATCTTGATTGAAAAAATAAATAAGTTCTTGAAGCAGCATCAGGAAAATAGGAAAAAAGCGGAAAAACAACTGGATAAATTTATCTTAAAAGATTAAATATAAAAATAATAAACCAACTTTAAATGCCATGAAATATACCTTGTTGATTTTTATCTTGCTTGTAATAATCCCAATATCAACAGCCCAAACAATGAATGTTGATTATCAGATGTTATATGATAAAGTATTTGTTGCAGAAAAAATCTCATTTGAAAAAGAAGCAAATTTGCAGTTGCAGATTCCAGAAAAGGCATTTGCCGAGTCAGTTTATGTAAACAGCAATCAAATATTTTCAACTAGTTATCTATATCAGATTGAGAATGCAAAAGAAATAGAATTAAATTATCTCACAACAGAACTGCTTGAAAAAACACCGAAAAAATCTTTCTTGGCAGAAATTAAAATACCAGCGGATATGAATGAACTGACAATAAGGCTGACACTTCCAGAAAACTCAATATTGGATACCCCCTTAAAACCCAATCTGTCAATATTCCCTAAGCCGTTAAAAACAGAAACTAATGGGCAGAAAATATCAATTATATGGCAATTCTCAAATCTTAAAAAAGATGAATCTGTTTCTTTATTTGTAATATTCAAGGAAAGAGCATATAATCCTTTAGCTATCTTATTAATTTTCCTTTCTGTTGTGCTCATAGTTCTTGTAACTTATTTATTAAGAAAAAAGAAGAAAAGAAAATCGATAAAAAAAAGGAAAATAAAAACAAGGGGAATAGAGTTTCATTTGATGGAAAGCGAGAAAGCAATAATTAATGCCCTCAAAACAGCGCAAAGAAATGAGCTTTGGCAAAAACAATTGCAGCTGCAAACAGGGTTTTCTAAGGCAAAATTAAGCAGGTTAATTCGCAATCTGGAAGCAAGAAACTTAATCAAGAAAATACCTCTTGGAAACACAAATAAAATTGTGCTTAAGTAATCATAAAAACTTGTTCCATCTTGTTTCAGGAATATATTAAATACTTGTTAAGTGTATAATACTCATATGAAAATAAAAAATATAAGGAGGTAAAAATGAAAAAGATATTAAGTGTTTTAGTAGCATTGTTGTTTGTGTTAAGTGCAGTGCCTGTGCTAGCGCAAGAGCAAACAACAGATATAGTTACTGTAAATGAATCTGCAGGCATAACACCAGACAGCCCAATTTATGGATTGAAAATTGCTCTGGATAGAATAAGATTAAGTTTAACATTTAACAGGACAGAAAAAACAGAGTTGGGATTGAAAATGGCAGAGCAGAGATTGATAGAAGCTCAATTAATGGCAGATAAAGGTGATTATAAAGCCCTTGAAATAGCAAGAAATGAGCATGGAAGATTTTTGGGAATTGCTAAAAAACAGATAGAAATGATAAATGACGACCCTGAAAAAGCATTGGAGCTTGAAGCAAAGCTTGAAGAGTCATTAGAGCAGCAGCAGGAAAGAATAAATTCAATTACATTATTGATTCAGAACTTGACGCCTGAGCAGACAGAAAGATTAAAAGCCTTGTTGGAAGAATTCAGGAACGAGACAGAAGATGTCAAAATAAAACTATTAGAGAAAAAAGACTTTTCAAGAATAAAATTAAAGGCAAAGCTGAACCTTAGTGATGACGAAGCTGAAAAGAGAATAGATGAAATACAAAACAAAACAATCCAGAACATAGATAAGATTGCAGGACAACAAATAGAGCAAGCAGAAAAAATGCTTGATTTGGTAAGCACGCAGATAGAAAAAGCAAAAGAGCAGAACTTTACCATTAAAGATATTGCATTAACCTTGAAGGATAAAGCCCAAAGCAAATTAGATGAAGCAAAAACAGCATTGCAGAACAAAGAATACAAGTTAACAATTGCGCTTGCAAGGGAAAGCAAGAAATTATCTGCATTAGCAATAGCTTCAGTTCATGGATTAACCGAAGAAAACAAAATAGAAGATTTAATCAAAAGAGCAGAGAACCAAGCTGAAAAAATAAAAGAAAAGCTTGAAAAAGTTAAAAAGACCAGAAAAAATTCTAGTGAAGAAGATTAACTTTTCTTTCTTTTTTTATTATAACCGATAAATATTTAAATACTACTTTTTAGTAATTAAATTATGGGATTAATCAAATTAAATCCGGATAAAATCGCATGGGATAAAAAATATTGTTTGTATAGATTTAACTCTCAAGGCAAGTTTGAAGAGAAAGTTTTAGAGACAATGATCAAAGATAATAAACCCTATTATTATGGTTTTGAAGATAATGAAAGAAATAGAATTACTTTTTGTGGATATGAATACCTCTCTGTTATTTGCTATGCAAACTCTAAATTATTAAAAAAATCAGATTCTTTATTATCCAATCCCTTTCCATTTTCCCGTTTTCCAATTATTATGGAAATAAATGTTGAGAACTATCTTGATAATCTATACAAATCAATAAAAGGTGAAGGTATATGCGAATCAATAGAAGGTGAAGGAATTGTTATCAAAGACGCCGTTAACATAAATGATATAACAATCCTATATTCTAGCAGGATAGATTTGTTAAACCAAAGAAATCCCCATCCTGAATTAGATAAAGCTATTGAAAAACATAAAATAGATATAGAAATATCACGTAAAATTGTTAATCCTATTAAAGAGGATCTGTTCACTAATCTTGATAAAGATCCAGAACATGCATTTTATAGACTATGCTCCTCTGGTTTTGGCTATGGTGTGGGATATAACTCAGAACAAAAAGAACTTGTTATGAGGTTCTTAGGAATTATGAAAGAAAAACTTGGAGTAATCAATTAGTGGTAAAATAACCGAAAGCTTTATAAATAAGTATTCTTACTATAAAGTGATTAAATTTTAAAAATGAAAATGAAGAAAAGAATAAATTATAAAAAATTTGCAGAAGCGATTGAAGGATTTTCAAATAGGAAACTTCTTGTATCTAAAAAACCATTTATCTCAGAAGATGATGCAGAGAAAATTGCAGAAACAAAAAGGGGTTATATCAAAATAAATTTAGAAGAGTTTTTAACCAAGCCCGATTCAGTTGTTTCCCTACACGATTTAGGTATAATGGATGGCAATAAATCAATATTTTATACTCAAAGAAAGGTATTTGAAGCAGATATGTTGCTTGCATCTTATGCCGAACCTGCAGGGGATAATTCAGGTTATAATGCTGTGGTCTGCTTTATATATAATGAAGGCTTAGCAAGTGTAGTTGAGCAGGTATATGGAAGAGCATTAAAAGATATTCAAAATCATGGAGAATTAAAATGTTAATGAACGAAGAATTTTTAAAAAAATTAAGGTCAGCATTTGATTTAAATATTTATGAAGTCAAGATATGGACAGCTTTATTGTCAAAAGGAGTAGCATCAGCTGGAGAATTATCTGATATAAGCGATGTTCCTCGTTCAAGAAGCTATGATGTTTTAGAATCTTTAGAGAAAAAAGGCTTTGTAATAATGAAGCTAGGCAAGCCAATTAAATATATTGCAGTAAAACCAGAAGAAATTCTAAAAAGAGTTAAAAACTCAATTAAAGGTTATGCAGATAATAAGGTAAAAGTATTAGAAAAAGTAAGGGACGAAACTGTTTTTAAGGAACTGGAATTATTATACAAACAGGGAATAGAGCATATAGATATAAGCACTATCTCAGGCGCAATAAAAGGAAGAAAAAATATTTATGATCACTTGGAAACAATGTTATCTAATGCAACTAAAACAGTTAATATTTTGACAAGCCCTACAGATTTTGTCAGAAAAGCAGAAAACTTTAGAAGTCTATTCAAAAAATTAAAAGACAAGGGTGTTAAGATAAAAATTGCCACAAAAGTAACAAATGAAAACAAGAAACTAATCAAAGATATTTCAGAATTTGCAGAAATTAAAAATGCAAATGGTTTAAGCTCAAGATTCTGTGTTATTGACAGCAAAGATGTAATGTTCATGATTTTGGATGACAAGGATGTTCATGAAAATTATGATACAGGCATATGGGTTAATACGCCTTTCTTTGCATCAGCATTGGACAACTTATTCATTCAAAACTGGCCCAAATTAGAATCAGCTGAAAAGTTGATAAAGGAGTAAAAATGAAAAGAAGCTATAGCCGTATTTATGGTCATGGAGAAGGTATTAGTGGTTCACCACATAATTTTCATAAAAGTTCAGGATCTATAAAATTCCCTGGTTCAATAAATGGGGGGAATAGCAAAAAAATAACTTATTATGTTCACACATCTAACAATCAAAAAGTAAGTTATGACATAAAGGGTTTAAAAACTCCAATAGGATTAGAAATTTATACCGAACCTGAAACAAGCAAACCAGAATTTATAGTTTATTCTACAGCCGGTACTGAATTAAAGATGCCTGTTCTTGAATATATCGCTAAACAATTAGTTAGTTACATAAAACGTAGAAAAGCAGATATAGAAGTTAAGCCAGAAGATGAAGCTATACTAGATCCTTATAAGCTAGGTTATTTGCCATTTGAAAAATTTATGGAAATAGCAAAGCAAGATAAAGAATTAAAGAAAGGAATATTAAGATATGAACCCTCTTTAGAGGAAATATTATAATCACCTCTTTTTTGCCCAGGAGAAAGCAAACCTCATTGCTAATTAACGTTGAGGCGAGCTTTCTCCGAGGGTTTTAATATTAAAAAGAAAAATATATAAACAAATAAACTAGAAAATTAAAAATGGAAAATGATAGTATTGATAATCTCATTGTAAAGATTGGTATTGATAATATTGTTGTAAATGTTAATTTTAATATTGAAAAGTGCGTAATCTGCCATAGTAAAACACCTTACCTTAGAAACACCCCCATCAGTATAAGAAGAAATTATATAGAGGGTATGGGTCAGATATGTGATAAATGTTCTAATGAATCTCATAAAGAGTATAAGGAATTAGATTTTGTCCCAAGAATAAATAAAAACCTTTAAAAATAACTCAATTCTTAGTTAGTGTATGAATAAAGAGGTATCTGTCTTATTGGAAACTCTGCATCCCCTGGAAAGAAAAGTATTGCCTGTATTAAAGCAAAATATATCATTAAAAGAAATTATTTCTCTAACTAAATTGCAGGAAGTTGAAGTAATGAGGGCATTGCAATGGCTTGAAAACAAAAATATAATAAAAATAAATTCTGTTCCAAAACAAATTATTTCTCTGGATAAAAATGGCTTGTTATACCTGGAAAAAGGTCTTCCAGAAAAAAGATTTTTAAAACTTCTGGAAAAACCATTAACTATGAACGAAATAAAGCAAAAATCTGTTTTAAGCGGAGAAGAATTCCAGATATCTTTAGGAGTATTAAGGAAAAAAGCAGCAATAAATATTAGCAATAAAGTTTCAATCACAGAGCAGGGAAAAAAGATTTTAGAAAAAGATTCTTTAGAAGAGCAATTTCTCAAAAAACTGTCAAAGCCTCTTGATTTAAGCAAATTAACAGATGAAGAAAAATTTGCATATAATGAGCTAAAAACAAGAAAGCAGATAATCAAAACAGAATTAATCAAGGACAGGACAATCCAATTAACAGATTTGGCATTGCAACTGCAAAAGCAAAAAATAGAAACAAAAAATATTGTAGATGCATTAACCCCAGAAATTATAAAGCAGAAAATATGGAAAAATAAAACCTTCAGAAGATATGACATAAAAATAAATGTTCCAAAAATTTATCCTGCAAAAAAGCAATTATACAGAAAATTTCTTGATAAAATAAGGCAAAAATTCCTTTCTCTAGGTTTTGAAGAAATGTTTTCCCCGATTATAGAAACAGAATTTTGGAATATGGATTCTTTATTTATGCCCCAATTTCATTCAGCTAGGGATATTCATTCTGCTTATTTAATCAAAGATCCAAAATATGGCACTATAGAAAAAAATATTCTGAATGCAGTAAAAAAACAGCATGAAAAAACCTGGAAATATAAATTTGATGAAAAACAATCTTCAAGATTAATATTAAGAACACAGGGAACAGCAGCTTCTTCAAGAACGCTTGCTTCTTCTCCAAAAATTCCAGGAAAATACTTTGCAATCTCGCGTTGCTTTAGGCCAGATGTTGTAGATGCAACTCACTTGGCAGATTTTAACCAGGTAGAAGGTATTGTATTAGAAGAAAACTTAAATTTAAAGCACTTATTTGGATTATTAAAGTTATTTGCAAAAGAATTTGCTCAAACAGATAAAGTAAAAATTATTCCAGCATACTTCCCTTTTACAGAACCTTCAGCTGAACTTCATGCTTATCATGATGAATTAGGTTGGATTGAATTAGGGGGTTGTGGAATTTTCAGACCTGAAGTATGCGCTCCTTTAAATGTTAAAGTTCCAGTTTTAGCTTGGGGTCTAGGCATTGATCGTTTAGCAATGTTCAAGTTAGGAATTAAAGATATTAGAGATTTATTTTCACATAACTTAGAATTTTTAAGAAAGGAGAAAATATAATGCCAACAATAACGTTTTCATTAAAAGATTTGCAGAAATTAGTAAATAAAAAATTAACAATAAAAGAATTGGAAAAATATCTGGAATATGGAAAAGGTGAAATAGAAAATTATAGTAAAGATGGAATCACAGTAAACTTTGGAGATACTAATTTGCCTTATCTATGGTCCGTTGAAGGAATAGCTAGATTAATTAAAGGAATTTTAGGAAAGCAGAAAGGAATTCCTAAGATAAAAATAAACAAATCAAATTATAAATTAATAGTTGACAATTCAGTAAAAGAAATCCGCCCTTATATCTCAGCATTTGTAGCAAAAAACAAAAAGATAGATGATTATCTAATAAAACAAATAATCCAGTTGCAGGAAAAATTATGTGAAAATTATGGAGTTAGAAGGAAAAAATTAGCTATTGGAGTTTATAACCTTAAAAAAATCAATTTTCCAGTTAATTACAAGGCAGTTTCTCCAGAAGCAGTAAAATTCATTCCTTTGGATTTTAAAAAACAAATGAATCTAAAGGAAATTCTTGAAGAGCATCCAAAAGGAAAAGATTATTCATTTATTTTAAAAGATTGCAAAAAATACCCAATTTTAATAGACTCAAAAAACAATGTTTTAAGCTTTCCTCCAATAATAAACTCAGCTTCAACAGGAAAAATCGATATTGGAGATGAAGAATTATTCTTTGAATGCACAGGCACAGATCTAAACTCAGTTTTATTAGCAACAAACATCTTTGCCCAGGCATTATATGAAAGAGGTTTTCAAATATTTTCAGTAGATATTTTAGGCAATAAAAAAATAACCACACCTTATCTATTCAATGAATCAATTTCTTTGGATAAATCAAAAATAAGCTCATTATTAGGAATAAACCTCAAAGAATCAGAAATCAAAAATTTACTGGAAAAAATGCAGTATGAATACAATAAAAAAGTAAAAATACCTCATTACAGAAAAGATATTTTAAGCGAAGTAGATATAATAGAAGATATTGCAATCGCATATGGTTATGATAAATTAAAAGAATTGCCATTAAAAACATACACAATAGGCTCAACCTCAAAATTAATAAATTTCATAGACAATCTAAGAGAATTGTTAATTGGTATGGATTATCAAGAAGTTTTCTCTCCAATATTGACAAATAAAGAATTATATAAAAAAATAAACCTTAAACAGGATGCAATAGAAATAGAAAATTATATGTCAGAAACATATTCTTCTATAAGATCAACTATCTTGCCGATTTTAATCGAATTCCTAAGCAAAAACAAGCATGCAGAATATCCCCAAAAAATATTTGAGCAGGGTTTGATTGTTAAAAAAGACTTGAAAGATTACGAATATCTAACAATATTAACAGCGCATGAAAAGGCAAACTACACAGAAATTAGGCAGGTTTTGGATGCATTGCTTTCATCATTAAATTTAGAATATTCAATTGAAGACTTGGAGCATAATTCATTTATTCCAGGAAGAGTCGGAAAAATAATAGTAAACAAAAAAGAAATAGGTTTTCTTGGAGAGATTCATCCTATTGTCATGGAAAACTTTTCATTGGAAAATCCAGTTGCAGCTTTGGAAATAAACTTAAGTGAATTATATAAACTTATCTTCTAAACTCTCTTTTGCTGAATAAAAGCAAAATAAAAAATAAAGGAACTAGTAATATTATCAAAACTAAAGCAACCTGATACAATGTTTTATGAAATAAGCTGATCAGCAAAACCTCTAAAAACAAGAATAAAGGCAGTAAAAACAAAAATCTTTTTCTTCCAATTGCCAAATTATAAGTTACCAATATATTGCTTAATGACAATGCTCCAAATGGTAAAGCCAATAATCCAGCTAGTCCATTGATCTTATATTGCTCTCCAAAGATTATGTTTACAATAAAATTAGGAAATAAAAATAATATAATCAAAACACCGATTACAACAATTAATGTATAAGCAAAACTATGCCTCAAGCTGGATCTAGTATCTTTTTTATTATTATGCAATTCGCTTACTTTAGGAAACATGATTGCAGCAAAGCTGTTGGAAACAAAAAAAGGAAGTGTTGCTAATACAGATGCAGCAGCATAAAAACCAGCATTAACAGAATCAAAAAAATATTTTACAAGCAATATATCTATGTTTGCCATTATTGCTATGCTGATTAATGCAAAAAAAGCAGGCATTGCGTATCTATAAATATCTTGGAAAAACACCCTTTCCTTCTTTAATCCAAACAAATATTTTACTGAATTTATTCCAAACAATACAGAAATCAATATCCCAAAAAATATTGCTATTAATGCTCCATTAATTCCAAATCCAATTGAAACTAATATTACCCCAATTAATAATCTAAAACTGCCTTCTAAAATATCGCTTGTTCCTAAAACAAAAAATTTCTGCAGTCCCCTCAAAATTCCTACTTTTACAGGTGTTAAAAAACCAACCCAGAATATAAGCCCGAATATTACAACAGGAACAACAGAGCTCAATTTAAGGAATAATGCTATAAAATAGCTGAGCGAAACTATAACAACAAATCCCCATACCCCCGAAAAAAACAAATATCTCAATGTTGCAGTAAATAAATATCCTATTTTCTTGTATTGTTTTTTCGCTTTAAATTCAGAAAAAAACTTTGTTAATATTGTATGTATGACTGAAAATCCGGTTAATATAATGAATAATATAGCCATTAATGAAATTAGCTCTCCATAAATGCTTGGCCCTAGTTTTCTGCCCATATACATCTGGAAAAATAATGTAAAAATTGTGCTTATCCCTGATGTAATGCCAATAAGAATTATGTGTTTTAACAAGCCCTGATTTTTGTTTATATGATTAGAAATATTTTCATTTACTCTTTTTATCATATATTATTACTTAAATTGCTTGATTATAAATATTTCCATCACCTTTGATAGTATCTACATACATTCTAAAATTAAGAGACAATAATCTACCTTTAGCATTTTCTGGATTATTAACATAGGAACCTTTTTATAGTTAGAATACTACCTAAAAATAACAATTAGGTGATACTTTATTAGGGGGGTTAAATGGAAAAGAATACAATATTTATAATTACAACATCAATTATTTTACTGATATTACTAATCTTATTTGCAGTTAAGCCAAGCATAATCGGATATAGTGTCTATCAGCAAGTAAAAGGTTCAAATTATTCTGTAGAAGAATATGGAAAAAATATAAAAGAATTAGAATCTCAACTTTTGATTGCTAATACAAACCTGTCTTCTTGCAGCGAATTTAATAAAAAACTTTTGGATGAATTAGCAAAATATTCCAATAAAATATCAGAATACAAAAGCGATTTAGATTCCTTAAATATTAATTTTACTTTCTCTATAAATAAATATGAAGAAACAATAAAAAATCTTATAGCTGAAAAAGAAAAACAACAAGAAGAAATTAATAATTTAAAATCTCAATATGATACTCTTGCAAAGAATCTAGCAAATAATCTATGTTGCAAAGCAAGAGTAGACAATCCAGATATAAAATATTATAAAGTAGAAGATAATAAAATAGCCTGTGTTGAAGAAGGCATATTAGAAATTTCATGTATAATTTAAAACAATCTTAAAAATGAACCAAAGACTTGAAGAAATAGAAGAATTTAAAAAATTTCCAAGTATTAAATTAATAGTGTTATTAAATGGTATTCTTAATCTTTACGAAACAAATTCTTTGATTAAAGATGATATAGAACTTATAAAAAATGATTATCAAAATATAACAGCAATCTTATTAGATCGGTGTATCAATATAAACCCGCAAATAGAAAGATATGAAAAAATAAGCAAAAGATCTTTATCTTAAAAATGAGCAATAACGAAATAACAATTTACAGTGAAAAAGGAAGGAAGATTTATAGTTTCAATAGGATTGATCTATTAAAGTTGGAAAAACAATATCCTATTAAAACAGAATGTAAAGGTGGCGGAGGTTTTGTTCATAATGAAAGGCAGAAAAAAATTCAGGGTTTAATTGGAATATTGCTTAAGAATGAATCTGCTGAAATAAATCTCTCAGATTTAGCAAAAAATACAGAAGTTGGTTCTGCAAAAATAAGGGAATATCTAAGCCAAATAGACTATAACTTAAATCAATTAAAATGAAAAAACATTGGCTTATCCCAATACTTTCTATACCCATAATTTCTGCTTTAGGACTAAACAACTATAATGCAGATTTAGCAGTGCATCAAAACAAAACAAGAAAGTATGAAGTGTACAAGCAGGCAATTGAGTTATGCAAATACAATATTAATGATAATTATTCTGATGATGATGCAGAAACCTGCAAGTTATGGGCATTATTAGCCGTAGAACTGAAAAAAGAAGAATTAAGAAAAAACAGAACATATAACAAAACCGAAATAAAATCAGAGTTGTTAAATATTGTTTTGAATATTTACCAGCAAGCATACAAATCCCATCCAGATAATGAAAATTTTAAGAGAGAACTAGATAATATAATGTTATGCCTTCAAGCAAATAAAAATTAAAAACATTTAAAAATTTGATTATTACTCCTTTATTATGGAATATAACTTAGAATTAGAAAAAATAATAAATGAAATCAAAAAGCAAAAAGCTAAAACAGTTTTGTTGCAATTGCCAGATGGTTTAAAGCCAAAAGCAACTGAAATAGTAAATGAAATAGAATCAAAAACAAGCTCAAAATGTTTTATATGGATGGATACTAATTTTGGAGCTTGCGACTTGCCTTTGGGAATAGAAAAACTAAAAATAGATTTATTAGTTCATTTTGGGCATAATAAATTTGAAAAATAAAAAATTAAGAAAACTTTATAAGCTATTTTCTTTATTTTATTATAATGCCTAAATATAGTGTAATTGAAAAATACAAAAGAAAGATTAAGGAGTACAATAAAATTTCTCAGGTAGGGGAGATGGCAAGAAGATATTTTGTAATGAATGTTTTTGATGGTGTATTGACAATTCTGGGGATTATTCTTGCTAGTTTTTTTGCAGGACTAAAAGATTCAAGAATCATAGTCATAGCCTGTTTGGGGGCGGCAATAGCAAACTCTATTTCTGGACTTTACGGTGCATATCTCGCTGAAAAAGCAGAAAAAACAAGTAAACTAAAAAAAATAGAAAAAGCTACTTACTTAAATCTTAAAAAGTCTCATATTGGCAGGGCATATAATTTTGCGGCGATTGCAGTCGGGCTTGTTGATGGCTTATCCACTTTAATCGCAGCAGTCATTATCATAAGCCCATTTATGTTTAATCCTTCAATAACAATATCTTATTACACCTCATTTTTACTATCTTTTATAATACTATTCCTCACCGGAATGTTCTTAGGAAAAGTTTCAAAAGAAAATCTATTTCTTTCTGGGGCTAAACTGATATTAGTAGGAGTAATATGCACTATAATTATATTATTAGTTGAGAGATTAGGATAAAACGCCGGAACTGCAAATCCGAAAAGCATTAAATTTATAAAACTAAAAAGGTTAAAAGAACATATGGTTGATGCAGATGCAGTTCTAACTGAAGAAGATTTCACAGCATTATTAGACTATCGAAAAGAAAAGCGAGAAGATAAACTGGTTTCTCATGAAATTCTTAAAAAAGAAATAGGATTATAGTGTATTCATAATAAAAAAATCCGCCGGAACTGGGATTTTCTCATCAGGAGGTATCGGAACCTCTGGTTCTGATATTTGAACCCAGATGCCCTTTCGAGCCAAGCTTTCCTGTTCTGATTAAACTTTTTTTAAGAGTTTATTCCAGGCCTGCACTTCTAAAACAGAATTTGTGCGATACCAGGTTACGCGATTCCGGCTTAATATAAAAAATAGAATTAATCTTTATAAAACTTATTCTATCATCTCAATTTCAATAGAAACACCTTCAGGAATAGGAACTCTCATTATTAATCTAATAGCTCTTTCATCAACTGCCAAATCAATCAATCTCTTGTGTATTCTCATTTCAAACCTGTCAAAACTTGCTTTTCCATCTCCGCAAGGGCATTTTCTTGTTGTTAATTTTAATCTTTTTGTAGGTAATGGGACAGGCCCGTACATTGATACTTTAGTCTTGTCAGCAATATCTTTTATACTTCCAGATATTTCATTCAACTTGCTTACATCTAGGCTTGCTAAATTAATTCTTGCTTTTGGCATTCTCTTTCTTACTTAAGAATTTATTTATAAAGCTTTTTGTTTTAGTGTATACACCGGATATGAAAATATTTATTTAAAAGATAATGTATCCATGGATTCTTTTCAGAACCGAAATCTAGTTTGCCCCCCTGGACTTGAACCAGACGAACTCCCTAGCTAGGACACATTACTTTTATTAAGTTTATATACATTTAAAACTTTCTATTTTTTAGTAATTAAACTTTCTTTCATATTCTTTATGATTAAACCATTCTAGAATTACATTTAATATCATAACTTCATCTTCTTTTATGCTATAGATTAATCTCCAGCCATTTGGCAAATCATATTTCCAAAGATTAGTTATTCCATAATTTTTAATATACACTTTAGGCCACAATTTTTTCGGAATTTTTATGCCGCAAGCAGGATTATTTTTCATGTCTTTTCTAGCTCTATCAATAAATTCATAAAGTTGTTTATCCTGAAATTTACCTTCTTTTAGAGATTCAAATTCTTGCTCTAACTTTTTCTCTCCAAATGTTACATAAACTGGCTTTTTGCTGTTCAACGTAATTTTAACCCCTTTGCTAATATCTTCTTTATGCCTTCTGGATCATATACCCACATTATGCAACCATCCTTATCTATTAATATCTTACCAGATTGCTCTAAATAATCCAGAATAACCTGAAAAGTTTGGTACATCATTTTCTTAGGCAGTTTTTTCCAAAGCTGGTATTTGCCGCATTCTTGGCTGTATTTTTGAATAGTCTTTTCTACCATAATTACAGATTCGAGTGTTGGGCTATGTAAAATTGTTTGTTCCATCTTATATAAGTGTATATAATAAGCATATTTAAAACTTTCTATTCTTAACAGCTTATCATCCATAACAAATAAAAAAAAGAATTAAATCTGTTTCTTGACTAGATCAATACACATTCCAGCAGCAACAGTATTTCCAGCATCTCTTATTGCAAATCTTGCCATATGCGGAATATCTTTTTGCTTTTCAATTACCAATGGTTTTGTTGGCTTTACTTTGACAATAGCTGCATCTCCATTCTTGATAAAGTCAGGTTTTTCCTGCAATGTAGCTCCAGTAGCAGGATCTAATTTTCTTACTATCTCAGTTATCTGGCATGCAATTTGTGATGTATGCACGTGGAATACAGGTGTATAACCCGCGCTTAAAACACTTGGATGATTTAGCACAATTATCTGCGCTGTAAACTCGCTTGCTACTGTAGGCGGATTATCAGTATGTCCTAAAACATCTCCTCTTGCAATATCTTTCTTTGCAATTCCTCTTAAGTTAAATCCAACATTATCACCTGGTTCAGCTTGCTGTAATTGCTCATGGTGCATTTCAATAGTTTTTACTTCCCCAATTACTCCCTTACCTTCTCTTCCAGGCACAACAATTACTTTATCTCCTAATTTCATAATACCTGTTTCAACTCTTCCAACAGGCACTACACCAATTCCAGTTATATTATAAACATCCTGTATAGGTAATCTTAATGGTAATTGTGTTGGTTTTTCAGGCTCTTTCAATAAATCCAATTGCTCTCTTAATGTTGGTCCTTTATACCAAGGCATTTTAGTGCTTCTCTTAACAACATTATCCCCTATCCATGCGCTTAATGGAATAAAATTAACATTTTCAATCTTAAAACCAACTGTTTTTAATAAAGCTGTTAGCTCTGTTTTAACCTTATTATATTTAGCTTCATCATAATTAGCACTATCCATCTTGTTTACAGCTACATTTAATTGCTGTATTCCCAATGTTTTTGCCAGCCATACATGCTCTTTAGTCTGAGCTTGAACACCTTCCATAGCGCTGCATACTAATATAGCTGCATCTGCTTGAGAAGTTCCAGTAATCATATTCTTGATAAAATCCTTGTGTCCTGGAGCATCTATGATTGTAGCTTCAAACTTGTCTGTTATGAATTTCTTGTAGCTTAAATCAATTGTAACTCCTCTTTCTCTTTCTTCTTTTAATTCATCCATTATAAAAGCAAACTCAAAACCGCCTTTTCCGACTTCTTCTGCTTTTTCCCTTAATTTTCTCAAGGTCTGCTCATCTATAATTCCAGCATCATATAATAATCTTCCAACTAATGTGCTTTTTCCGTGGTCTACATGACCTATGAATATTAAATTCAAATGTGGTTTTGTTTTTGCCATGATTTTATCCCCCAATATCAGTTTTTAATTAAGATAATTATTTATAAAGCTTTCGTTTTGTTTCTCGTTAGTTACAGTTTCTGGCTTTGAGATATTAAATATATTTAATTATAGATTCTTCTTCTACTATCTTTATATCAAATTTAATCTGTCTTGCTGATTATCCCTCTTTCCGATATTAATCTTTCTAAGTATCTATAACAAGCATCTTTTTGTAAGGGTTTTTGTAATAGAAAGATTTATATACTTCCTTCTCTATCAAGGAATAATATGGATAAAAAAAACTATTTAACAAGGAAAGAGCAAGAAATATGGGAGTATATCAAAGACAAGGAGATAATAGACACAGAGTTAATTAGGCAGATCTTTCCGGAAATATCAAGCAATAAAAAAAATAAGATCCTTTACAGCTTATGCAAAAAAGGCAATATCAAAAGAGTTAGAAATGGCTTATATTACAATCCAATGTCTATTAAAAGCTTTTATAAAATCGCATTGCGGATAAAAGAAGGTTATGTCGGATTAAGCTCAGCTTTAAGATACTATAACTTGATTGAATATGAGGATTTTACAATATTCATAATGACAAAAAACTTCCAAAAAAATATCGCTCTTGAAGGAACCAAATATGAAATAAGATTTATTCCTTTAAAAGAGCTGTTTTCCGGTTTTGAAAAAAAGGATGATATTTATATCTCTTCAATAGAAAAGACAATTTTTGACTGCTTCTTAAAGCCAAAATACATAGGTTTTTCTGCATTGACAAAAGCATTATATGACGCAAAGATTGATTGGAATAAATTTATTAGTTTTTTTAGATTAACAAAAAACAATTCATTATGCCAAAGAGCAGGGTATATTCTTGAATTATTAAAGGACAATAAAAAAATGAAAATCCCCTTGTTTGTTTTTGAATTTTTATTGAAAAGGGTTAAAAATCCCGTAAAACTTCTTCCAATCAAAGCAAAATCATCTTTTAATGAAAAATGGATGATCCAGGATAATTTAGGAAAGGAGAATATACTATCATGGAAATAGATGAATTAAGAAGGATATCAGCAAAAGAAGAGCTTTCTCTTAACTTTATTGCTAAAGATGAGATGATCAGCAAAATTTTATTTAGCATGCAGCAATTTAATGACATTGTTCTTAAGGGCGGAACAGCAATCAATAGAGTTTATTTGAAAAACAAGAGATTTTCAGAGGATATTGATTTTGACTTAATATTTAAAGGAGACGCAAAACAGGCATTATCCAGAACAAAAGAGATTATTGATAATCTAAAAGACTTTATAATTGAAAAGCCAAGGATTATGAATAAAACTATCAGATATGATGTATATTATATTAATCCTTTAAATCACAAAGACCGAATTATGGTAGAGTTTAATATTATGCCAAAAGCTGGAAACTACAGCAGAAAAATAGTTAATTTTGGTTTTGTTCCATACCAATCTTCTCTCTTAAATGTGTATGACCTTAAAGAATTGATTATGCAAAAAATTGAATGCATAATGAATAGAATAGAGGGAAAAGACTTTTTTGATTTGTATTATTTGATGGATTTGTCCAAAGATATAAAAGAAATAAAAATGTATAAGGAAGAAATAATCAAAAGAGCAAATTTTGAGGAAAAGCAAATAAAATCAATTGCAAATATCTTAAACCATTATATTCCTAGAAACCAAAGGCCTATTTGGAGTATATTTTTAGATGAATTAAATAAGAAAATTAAAAGATATTAAATTATATCTGCCTTAGCAATTATTCTATTTATACTGCCAAAAATTTAGATTGGATTTAGCTATATAGAATATTACTCAATCTCTTTTAAATATCTCACTTTTAGACTATACAATCTCTTCTTAAATTTTTCATAGGCTGGATCATGTTTATCAATTATCAGCATCCAAATTTCATCTTGAATAACCCAGTAGATAAGACGAATATTATCTGTAATTGCTTCACGATAGCAGTTATCTCCGCCACTAAGGTGTTTTAATCTGAGTGGATTTTGTCTAATCTTTTCTTTTTCTCAAAAATTTCAATTTCTTTTTTTGAGTGTTTATCTAAATCTTTAAAGAAATCAGGATGAAATTTAATTATGTACTCTCCCAACTTTTACACCCCTCTTTTCTAAGTAATCATAATATTCTCTTTCAGATTTTCCTTTTGCTTTTTTGGATTTTATATCTTCTATTCTTTGTCTAATTTTCGTGTCTAATGCCATTTCGACATCCTCAATAAGTATTTCTACATCTGTAATAATCTTGCTAAAAACTTCTTTGGGTACTAATATATTTTCCATATTCTATATAAATAACATTCATTTTTAAGATTTTCTATAAATATGGTATCTTTTCTTTCATATATGATTTACACCTATTCCTTTCTCTTCTATATAATCTGAAACAACGCCTCTATGGCATTCATTCTTATTTTTTTCAAAACACATTAAGATAATCCTATTAGCTTTGCTCAATTCTATAATTTTCTGTATTTTACTCTCTTGTTCTTTTAGCGTAGTTTTTTTATATACTTCAAAAAGAGCATTATGATCCTGTTTGCTCATTGGTTCCTTTGATAAATTGCCTATAGAAAGCCTGATATTATCTGGTAATTTCGAAGAAAGTATTCTCTGCAAAACTAATTCTTTCAATTCATTATCTATCTTTTCTTTTTCTTCTGCCATCTTTATATCAAATTTAATCTGATTAGCTTATTTAAAATTTCTTCTCCTATCTCAGTTTCTTCGGATATTTCTAAATATGCAATATCCCAGCTTAAAGGTTTCTTTTCTTTTTTTTCTCCAAGAATAAGTATAGTATTTTTTCTCTCATTCAAAGGCAAGTTTTGATAAACCTTCAAAAATCTCTCCTTTTTATTTTCATCCATAATTAAATTGAATAATCCAAGTTTAAAAGATTTATGGTTTCTGTGCTGTGTGGCATGATTAAGAAATATTAGTCTATCTCTCGCTAATATTTATTCTTTAATCAGCGCTATTATCCTTTACTTTCTGATACACCCAGAACTTTAACTTTTACCATCTTAAACAAATGAAAATGTTGTTATTGGAATAAATATAACATTTTCCTCCTTTTTTATTTTTTGGCAATTACAAATAACTATGCCATATTTTGAGTCATATTTTTTAATTGCTTTTTTAATTTGACTTCTATCTTTTTTGCCGTATCCTACTTCAATAGGAATTAAATTTTCTTTTCCATCTCTGATTAAAAAATCTACTCCCCCTTCATTAGGGTCATAAAAAATTCCTGTTGGTAAATTCATTATTTCTTTCATTCTTATTAAATAAGAAGCAACCATATTTTCTACAAGAACCCCAAACATTTGAGGATTATTTCTATCAAAAGCTCCAAGCTTAAATCTTATTGCAGTATTTATGGAATGAGATAGAAAATAATATTTCCAAGATTTTCTAACTATCTTTCCAGCACCGCCATAGGGTTTAATGCTGAAAATAAGATGAGTTTTTTCTAAGACATCTAAAATGTTTCTTATCTGCTTTGATGATGTCGCTAAATGTTTTGATAATTTTGAATCTGAGGTTCCACCAGGGCTTTGGGTAGCAAGAAAATAAATTATTCTTTTTATAGTTTCTTTTGACTCTGATTTAAAAGATTGTATTGAGAATATGTCCTTATCTATGATTCTGTCAACCATGCTTATTATTCGGTCATATACTGATTTTTCTTCAAGTTCCAAGCTAAAAGGAAGATCACCCATGGTAAGGAAGGAAAAGAGTTCCTGATTTAATTCTCTCCCAATTTTTGTCGATAATTTTACTATTTCTATCTCCTTTTTTGATACTTCATATAAATCCTTTTCATTGAAATCAAAAATCAAGGATTTTAGTCGTAAGCTTATTTTTTCATTTATATCAATTCCGTGCTTGAGCAATAAATATTCTGAAAAGCTCAATGGAAATACTTTTTCTTTAATCGCCCTCCTTGCGACATCAGGGCTAATCTCCATATTTAATGCCGAAGAGCCTGTAATAACTAAAAATATTTTCTTTGATTGATCATAAAGAATTTTTGCGACACTATCCCAATGCTCATCAAAATGAGCTTCATCAATCAAGATGAATACTTTGTCTTTAAGAAAAACAGGAGTTGTTTTTAAGACATCCTCAAAAAATATATTTAAGGTCTCCAAGATTGATGCGCCTAAATACCCTTTTAATTCATCTGTTGAGAAATAAAGCACTTTTTCCTCTTCGATATTATTTTTAATTAGGAAATCATATAACTGAAGGAGCATAGTTGTTTTGCCTACTCCCCTCAATCCAGGAAGGATAATAATTCTGTTTTCACTTGCTCCTTTCTCTTCATTAATGAATGCCCTTGCATACCCTTGCAGTTTAATAGATATTTGCCTTAGTAGCAAAGGCCTATCTTCTAAGTTTATTCTTTGTTTTGCAAATATAGGGGCTTGTGATATCTTTGCATAAATATACTTCAAAATCTCATCATGTTTATTGACATTTTCCATATTTTATCCTTTATTTCTCACAGGAAATAATTATTTATAAATACTTATTTCTTATAAGAAACAATACTATTTAAACCTTTTGGTTTGTTTCATTTTTATCTTTTCTCATTATATCTTTTGCTAAGTTCATTAATAAGAAATAATAACACCTCTTGCCTCTTTGTCAAGAACCTCATACTGCTTTACAATACTTTAATATTTATTAATCATTCGGTTTTAAATTTTACAAAAACACTATTAAAAAGTTGTAAGCAATTAATTTAAAAGGAAATTTTAAGAGAAGATTATGAAAATCAAAGATATTCCAAGATTTAACAGGCCTGCTTCTAAATTATATAAAAAAGGTGCTGGCTCATTGGATACAGCTGAATTATTAGCAATTATTTTTGGTATAGGTGTTAAAGGTGAAAGTGCTCTTGAATTAAGTAATAGACTATTAAAAGAATATAATCTGCATAAATTTGAAGAGTTAGGGTTTAAGGAACTTACAAAAGCGTGTAAAGGTGATTACACTAAAACATTAAAAATTTTAAGTTTGATAGAATTAAGCAAAAGATACAATAAATTAGTGAATAAAGGCTATAAAAGAAGCATTTCCTGCGCTAAAGATGTTTATGATATGTTTGTTGATGAATTTAGGAATTATAAAAAAGAAGTTTTAAATTTAGTTTTATTGGACGCTAAGAATAAGATTATTGCTGTAAAAGAGATTTCTGTGGGTACTTTAAATTCTAGTTTAATTCATCCAAGAGAAGTTTTTAAAGAAGCTATTAAGGAAAGTGCTAATTCTATTATATTAGTTCATAATCATCCTAGTGGAGATCCAAAGCCCTCTAAAGAAGATATTGAGGTTACTGAAAAACTAATTGAAGCAGGTAAATCTTTGGATATAAAGGTTTTAGATCATATCATAATTGGAAATGAAAATTATTTTAGTATAATCAAAAAATTATAAACTAATCATGAATATCTCTACTTATCTCTCTTAATTGCTCCAAAGCATCTTCTAAATCATCAACCAGTTCATTGGCTATTATGTCTGGTGAAGGTAGTTTATCTAAATCGTCAAGGCTTTCATCTTTAAGCCAGAAAATATCGAGATTTGTCTTGTCTCTCTTTAAAATATCTTCATAACTAAAACATTTGAATCTCTCTGTTTCTTTTCTTTTATATCTGTTATCAGAATTGTAACATTTAACAAAATCATCTAAATCTTTTTCTTTTAATGGATTCTCTTTCAATGTGAAATTTATATTCGTTCTTAAATCATATATCCAAATTTTAGAAGTAATAACTTCTTTTGATGCTGCTTTTTTATCAAAAAATAATACGTTTGCTTTAACTCCTTGAGCATAAAATATTCCTGTTGGTAATCTAAGAATTGTGTGTAAATCACATGTTTCCATTAACTTTTTTCTAACAGTTTCTCCTGCTCCACCTTCAAACAACACATTATCTGGAAGAACTATCGCAGCTTTACCATTTATCTTTAAAATACTTCTAACATGTTGCAAGAAGTTAAGTTGCTTGTTGCTTGTTTCAGCCCAAAAATCTTCTCTTACAACTGTAAGTGTCTGTTTTGCAGTATCTCCTTCTTCAGTTATTATTGTTTCAGAAGATTTCTTGCCAAAGGGAGGATTTGTTAAAACCATATCATATATCGCACCTGGATTTTTCTTTAAAGAATCTGTAACATCTATAGGGCTTGTTTCTCCATCTATTCCATGAAGATAAAGATTCATAACACAAAGTCTTGCAACCATTGGAACAATGTCGTGTCCGGTGAAGGTTTTATGTTTTAAGATTTCTTTTTCATCTCTGTCTAAATTAAAGTTTTTCATAATATAGTTATTTGCAGATAACAAAAATCCTCCAGTTCCACAAGCAGGATCATGAATTTTCATTCCTGGCTCGGGTTTCATAACTTTTACTATTGCATTTATCAAAGGTCTTGGAGTGAAATATTGCCCGGCTCCACCTTTAACATCTGCTGCATTTTTTTCTAATAATCCTTCATAAGCATCACCTTTAACATCAGATTCTAAACTTAGCCAGTTTTCTTTATTTATTAGTTCAATAATCAACTTTCTTAATTTAGCTGGATCCTGTATTTTATTTTGAGCTTTTCTAAAAATAACTCCAATTA
>CAZHCT010000007.1:0-21662 GCA_964531355.1 Candidatus Woesearchaeota archaeon
TTCCGATTAACAAAAATAAAGTTAAAACAAATAATATTAATTTTTTCATACTTAAACCCCCTTAACGTTTTAATTAACCATATGATGATACCATTTTAGAGTTGTAACCTATATATAAATATTTCGTTTTTCAAAAAAACCAAAATCCCACTTTGATAAGGTAAATAACCATTCCGCTGATTAAAGGAACAATAATATTATCATCAACTTTATCAAAGCCAATTTTAAAATCAATAGCTTCAGCAATCATTCCAATCAAGCTGGCAAAAAACCCTTCTAAAATACTTACATTAATATTAAAAACAAAAATCAAAAACAAAACTCCCAAAAAGCTAGTTATAAAACCAAAAACACTTCCTTCCAAGTTTTTATAATTATTTAAAAAATGTTTTATCTTTCCTTTAACTCCAGTCATATGGCTTATTGAATCTCCTAAGGTTAATATCATTATTGAAGCTAAAGCAATATCTTTTCCAAATAAGCTTAAAGCCAATAAGCTTCCAAAAACAAAAAATATTACACCTTTCCCAGGAAATTTCTTTATCTGCTCTTTCCTCTCAAATCTCTCTAAAAACCAGTATATTATCGGAATTTTAAATTTTAAACTTAAAATAGAGAGTAAAATGCCAAATATTAAAACAAAAAATAAAATTCTAGTGTTTAATACTTTAAATAACAATAAGAATATAATTAACAAACCAAAGCCTATATGTAGTATTTGCCTTTCACTCTCTCTATTCATTTTTTCTTGAAAAATCTCTTGAAAATTTTATATCTTTCCTCTAGTAAAACACACCCTTCTCCAACATATGTTCCTAAAAATGCTCCTCCAACAACATCGCTTAAATAATGCACTCCTAGATAAACCCTTGAAAATGCAATCAACACTACAAATAAAATCCAAAACCATTTTATTAACTTAAATTCCATATCTAATACAGCTAAAGATGAAAAAGCAACAGAACTATGATTGCTTGTAAAGCTATATCCTGTTTCTTTTACTAGAGGCACTATAATAGAAGGTCTTTCTCTCAAAAAAATATTTTTAAAAAACCATGACAATAAAAATGAGATTAAAAAGCTGCTCCACAAAACAGGCAGCCATTCTCTTTTTCTTTCTTCCCATAAAAATAAGCTTGTTATCAAGAATAATATGACAAATCCAGTGATATAATTTCCAATCCATATCATGATGCTGTCTAAAAACTTGTTTCTTATCAAGCTGATAAAATTAAAGAAAGGCTTATCCAATAAAAAACTGAATATTAAAGCAATAATCCAGCAAAAGAATATTAATAATTTCTTATCTTTCTGCATAGAATAGAAAACAATATATACCTTTTTAAACCTTATTAAAGAATGAAATATGAAATAAAATTAATCATAAGGGTATTAATCGCAATTATTCTTTCTTTATCAGCAAAATTATTTTATCTCGTTTTAGCTCCAATTACGCTTTATTCATCTTATTTTATAACAAAAATATTTTTTCCTGTTGCAATAAAAGAAAACACATTTCTTATTAATGATTTAACTCTTGAATTTGTTCCAGCTTGCGTTGCAGTTGCTGCTTACATATTAATTTCCTTGCTAATTTTGTTAACAAAAGATATAAAACCTAAAGTCCTGATTAAAATGTTTGTGATTGGATTCTTTTTAATATTAATCGCAAATCTGATAAGAATTGAAATAATGATATTTGTTCTGATTGAATATGGAAATAATCTTTTCAAAACGCTTGATTTGGTTTTCTGGAAAATTCTCTCAACAGTCTATATTGTTCTTGTATGGATTTTCCTGACAAAATTGTTTAAAATAAAAACTATTCCAGTTTATTCTGATGTGAAATATTTAATTAAAAAGTTAAAATAGAACAACTCTATAGTAGTCATAAACAAAAGATTTATATACTCTACAACTCGCATTATAAAAATGAAACTAGAAGCTAGAATATTCTTTAATATAAAATATGTTTTTAAAGAACATAAAATTCAAGATATAGATATTTCTAGATTAAGAAAAAATGTAAAATGGAAGACTGAAAAAGGGGATTATAGAAAAGCAGACTTTGTGTTGATTGTGCCAAAATCAGGTAATCAAGTATATTGCTATAATCATGGCACATTGGTTTATAATAATAATAATTATAACCACACATCTGCAAAATCTTTGCTTTCTTTAATTAAAGAAGGGTATGTAACTATTAAGAAAATTATAGGTAAAAGCAGATTAGAATTTAAGGAAGATATCGGTCTTGTTTTACAGAGACGTGGTTTTAAGAAAACATTGCCCAATCTGGATAAGTGCATTAATAATGTTGGTAAAAAGTTATTTTCTGAATACGAATTGTTAGGAGTAGATAAATCAAAAAATTATATCAATATAATATTAAAAGCAACACCAAAAGAACCTACCTTAGATGATTATTTCAGAGGTAAATAAAAATGAAAATAGATACTCATGTTCATACCTTGCCTTCAAACCCCACAGCAGAAATTTTAGAAAAAGAGGGCTATCGTGTAAAAAAAGTAGTTGATACTGCAGCTTCCAAAGGATTAGATGCTATTCTTTTGACAGATTTTAATCATATAGAAGGTTTTAGGATATTGCATTACAATCAAAAAACAGGCAACAAATGGTTGTTTAATGATGAGTATGAAATAAAAAAACAAGAATCATCCATAATAGTTCATTCAAGCAACTACAAAAAACCATTGACAGTTTTCTTAGGCGAGGAAATCCAGACAAATCAATGTGAAATTATAGGTGCTTTAATAAAAAACCATATAGAAAAAAATAGGGGTATAGAAGAAACAATTAAGAGAATAAATGACGAAGGTGGAATTGTAATATTTCCTCACCCATTAATAAGTGGGGGCATTGGTGAATTAGAGCTTAAAAAACAATTTTTAAAAGAATACTTAAAAGCAATTGAAGTATTTAATGGCCAGATACCTTCTCTGTTAAGCCATCTTAATAAGGAAGCTGAAAATATTGCTAATAAATATAAAATATTTCCCGTTGGAGGTTCTGATGCGCCTTATCTATTCAAACAATACAACAGGGTTGGAGAGGTTCATACAAATTTTACAAACTTAAGTGAATTATCTAAAGAAGGGATAAGAGATTATGTAAAAGATAATTGCAAAACAGAAATTATAGGAAACTGCAATAATATATTGGATATTGCATCAGTAATGGCATCTAAAATTTTTAGAAAACTCAAAACAAAATATTGATTATCCCTAAAGTAGCTAAACTAACAATTATTCCAGCTCCAATTACACCAAGTGAAATAGCTAAATAAGCTCTGCTTCTTTTAACATTAAAAAACCATGCTAATATTGTTCCGGACCATGCTCCGGTCATAGGCAAGGGCAAAAGTACGAACAACATCAAACTCCAAAATTCCCATCTAGTTCCAATCTTATTCTCAATCTTTTTTCTATTTCGCTCTATGTATCTATTAAAAAATCTTTCATAAAAACCTAATCTTATAAAATGTTTATGAAAATAATCCATAAAAAAGAAAACAAAAGGTATAACAAGTAAATTAGCAAACACGCAGACTAAAAAAGCTAAAACAAAATTAACTTTAAAGCTCAAAGCAAGTGGAATTCCTCCTCTTAACTCAGATATAGGCAAAAAGCTCAATATAGCGGCCTTGATTAAGATGTTCATATATTCCTCCAATGAATTGTTATAACCTCTTTTTATATAACTTTCTATTCTTGAAAGATAGTCTTAAACAATTATTTTTCATTTCAATAATCTTTAAATATCTAAGAAGGTCCAATATCAAGATGGTTACATTAGGCAATATAATTGAAGCTTTAAATCTTACAGAGTATAGGTATGTAAAAGAAAATGGAACAAATATTCCAGTAGTACATAGATTAAATGGTAAAAAAGTTAAGTATTTTGGTCCTAAAACAATTATTAAAGAAGAGCCCTACTGCTTAGAGCTGCGGAATAATCTTAATGTTAACTTAGTATATCAAGACAGAAGACCTAATCTTTCATTAAGGACTATAGGAGAGCCAACATTCCTTTTAGTAAACACTATTAGTGATGAAGAAAGAAAATGTGTAAGACTTGGTTCAAATGAATTAATTATAACAATAAGCAATTCTGAGGGATTATATAAGATAAACTTAAGGAGACTACAAGAAATTTCTCCTGTTTTTTTTAGACAAGCGGAATTAATATGTGAACATACTTATTATGAATATTCTTATTTACGTGAAAATAGGATAGGTATTGGGATGGCGCATGAAAATCCTCTAATCCCCGAAGGAAGATTCTATACAATTATAGATGATAAAAGCAATGAAATAGATATAAGAAATGCTGTAAAAGGAATCGTCTATGCATATAAAAGTCTTGATTATTTTATAGGCTTTTTAGCTAAGAAGGAATTAGATGAATCAAAGATATTAAAATCTGCAAAATAATTTAAACATTTCTCCCTTGCATTATTATCAAATCTTGTGTTGTTAATTTCTTTCCTTGTTTTAATTTTTCTTCAACCTGCTTTGCTTTTTCTTCTAAAATCTGGTCTTCTCTTAATTTTCTTCTTTCTTGAATATCAACTTTTTGCTTTTCAAGATTTCCTTGAATAATGTTTGATTCAAGTAATTTCTCCTTTAAAGTATTATTAATCAAAGAAAATTCTTTTTTAAATTCCAAAAATTTTGTAAAAGCCTCTTCTTGTTTTGATTTAAATTCATTGATCTTCTTTGACAAGTCAATAAATTCATCATATCCCCCCTGATTGATGTCCACGCATTCTTTCATTTTCTTGTGAAAATCTTCAGCCTGGTTTCTTGCTTCATCTATTTCCTTGCTGACTTTGCCTATTTGATTGGATATTTCAGCTGTTTCCTTAGCCTCAGTTAAAACTTTTTTTAATCTCTTGATCTCATCCATTACTTTCTTTTCTCTTTCAAAAGAAAAACCTTCTGTCTGGATGCTTAATTCTAATCTTTCTATTCTTTCCTTTATTTTTTCTGGATCTTCCTTAATGCCGTATTTTTTGAAAACCTGTATTTTCTCTTTATTCAGCTCTCTAATCTTGCTGATTAATTCCTTTACTTTTTGGTTATGGTTGTCTCTATTCTCTTTAAATTGGTTTACATTAACATTAAAACCGTCTTTTTTATTTTTAATCTCTTTAATCTTTTTAATTAATTCAGAAACCTGCTTTTTAATCTCTTCTTTAATCTTAAACCATTTCTCTTTTTCAGCATTTATCTCATTTAATCTGCTTTTAAGACTAGAAATCTCACTCCTTAAATTATGAAATTTGCCAACTACTTCAGTTTTCTGTTTTTTCTCCATTCTCTCACTTTTTTATTTTTAAAAAAATAAAAAGTCAACCAAACAGCGAACTGAGCCCTGCAGCTGCTGCTTCTTCAGTTTTCTTTTCGTCTTCTGCTTTCTTTTCTGGTTTTGCTTCATGTCTTTCTTCTGTTGTTGGTGCTGCTACAATTAAGCTTTCTTTGATTGCTTTTTCTATATCCACTCCATCTAATGCTGCAATCAATGCTTTCACTTTAGATTCTTCTGCTTTAATTCCTGCTGCTTCCAAAACTTTCTTGACATTGATTTCGTTAATCTCTTTACCCGCTTTATGCAGTAACATTGCTACATATATAAGTTCCATTTTATCCTCCTATAATCATGTTTTTCCTTTCTTGATTTTTTCATCTTGCAATTTTCTTAATATTTCATTTGCCTTATCTTCTTCAGCATGAAATTTTTTCTCTATTTTTGCCTTTTCTAACTTTTCTATCTTAGTATCAATCTCCTTTTCAACATTTTCTTTAATTGCTTTGTCCTTTATCTCCTCTACAATTTTTTCCGCTTTTTCAATATCTTTTTCATTGACTTTTTCTTTGACTTCAATAATCTTTTCAGCTTCTTTAATCTCTTCTTTGACTTCAATAACTTTTTCTTCTGCCATTTCTTGCTTGGGCTTTTCTTCGATTTCTAAATTAACATTTTTAGCCAATGCATTCGCTTCCATATTTGCTTTCTTGATTAAAAACTCAGCTGTATCTTTGTTTATATAACTTGCAAAAACTGCTAAGCTGAATGCTTCTCTGCTTGCTTGCATTATCTTCATTCCATAATCTTCCTCAATCAAGCTCAAAACATCTTTTTCAATAATTTCCCCTTTCTCGTAAATCAAAACAATGTTTAATCCAATCTCCATTGGCTCAACACCGAATTTTGTTAATACATCAGCTACTTTGGGTTTTATTACTTCTCCTTTCCTTGCAACAATGCTGTCTTCTCTTACAGCTATTTTACCGCCTTCAACACTGGTTTTTATTCCAGCTTGCCCTAATTCTCCAATCATTGGTCCTGGCAGGAAATTAGTTGGTCCAGCAGGTATTACTAAGTCTCTAGGTGCAATCTGCCCGGCTTTTGCAGGAGCGCTGCTCTTGCTTTGGCTTAATAGTTTATATAATTTAAATGGGTCTTCCTTAGTAAATATTAATCCAGGCATTCCAGTAATTCTTTCTTTTAAATTTTCAATATTTTTATCTTTTATTTGATTCATTGCAACTTTTATCAGTCTTTTCTTGGTCATCTTTAAGACAATTATTCCCCTCATCTGTTTTTTTATCCTCTGTAATTGCAATGCAGGCAAATCTTTCATGTCAATAATTCCAACAATAGGATATTCCATAAATAATCTCTTGATATCTTCAACTTCTGCTTTTTTCCATTCAGCTATGCGCGCTTCTCTCATTTTTTATCCTCTAATGCAATCGGCTTTCCCATTGTTAGTTTTAATAAAGCTTCTTTTAGATTATTCTTTTCCTGCGGCAATGAATGCAATAATGAATTATAGGCAAAAAGAACGTTTTCAGCTACATCTTCATCTTTCATGCTTTCATTTCCAATAATGCATTTTATAATTGCTTCATTTTTAGTCTGCATTCTGACTGTTTTCTGCAATTTTTCATATAATAATTTTAGATTGGCATTTCCAGGAACAATGCAGCCTGCCTTGGGATTTGGCATCTTTCCTGCAATTCCTAAAACCTTACCAAATGTAGTAGCTATCTTGGACATTAAATCTGCCTGGCCGATAAAAAAATCAAACTCTCTTGATAATTTCTTTAATATCTTTTTATCTTGGTACTTGTTAAAATCTTCCAGTAAAATTATTTTATCGCATGATTCTTTTGCTTGTTTTGCTAATTGAGCATCAACTAAAGCGCACACTTTTGTTTTTTTTCCTCTTCCAAAAGGCAAAGTTATGAACATATCAACACTATCCCCTGCCTTTTTAAGATTTATATTTTTCAGGTTTACAATTAGGTCAAAGCTCTGGCTAAACTTTCTTTTTTTAGAATTCTCTCTTATTTTTTTAATAGCTTCTAATATTATGCTTTTATCCATTTGAAACCTCCTACATACTAGCATTAAGCTAATTGTAGTAATCGGATAAATTCTTTACAATTAAACTATTTATAAAGTTTTTTGTTTTAAAAAACTAATATAAGAGAGCTAAATAAAATTAAACTATATAAAAGAGATTATTTTTAGATGCAAAATCCTCTAATTCATAAATTATTTCATCTATAAGTTTAGATTCTTCGATATCATTATTCAACCATAGTATTTTGTCTAAAGAGAATGAGCCATGATAAAACCCAGAAACAAATTCTCCAGCAAATTTAATATGAGATAGGTATTTATTTTTCAGTTTATCTAATAGTTCTTGATCATCTTTTTCAGTTCTACTATTAGGGCCTGTAATATATATCCAAGAATGATAATGTGGATCCCTAAATAATTCCGGAGCTTCTTTTCTAAGACGACGTGCTTTTTCTAAACTTTCTAAACCTGCTTTAATAGCATATTTATCTTTTATTTCTTCATCATACTTGCGAGTAAATTCTAAGACACCCCAACAAGTATAGTTAGGCAATAAGATACGCCCAAAAGGTAAGATCAAATTCATATTATCTTTATGAACTAAAGATTTAGCAGCAGCTTCTATAGTTGCTTTTCGCATTTTCTCATCCCATTCTTTCTCGTGTTTTTCTTTGTCAAATGTCATTTTGAACAGATTAGATTATATTGTATATAAATTTTATGGTAAAAACCCAGAAATATTTTTGAACCGCAAACTATATAAATGAGTTTAAAGAAAAAATTAAATAACAAGAGGTGATAAAAATAGGAATTGGTGACTGGTTTTTAGCTCGTAGTGAAGGTTTTCGTTTGTTATTGATAAGACTTCGTGATCATAAAATAAATGTTCAGCGCTCTTTCTCAAGAATAAAAACAAAAACAAGAGAGATAGACGACAGGATAGATGAACTGGAAAGAAAGGTTATAAGATTGGAAAAAATGATAAGAGAAGTTGAATACACTCCTAAAATTATAAAGAAAAGATAATCAATAAACCAAATAAACATAAAGACTTTCAAAAAACAATTTCTTTTCTTCTAAACATTTAAACTTAAGATGATTCTTTTTTATTATTTCATCAACCTTTTTCCTGTTTGTTAAAGAACTAAAAACAATTAATATTTTCCCTTCTTTATTCAAGAATTTCTTTGCATCTTTGAAAAACCTTTCCAATATTTCATATCCTTTTTTCCCTCCATAAATAGCCTTATCTTCAATTCTTTCATCAGGCAAGTAAGGTGGATTAAAAATTATTAAGTCAAATTTTCTTTTTACATTCTCAAATAAATCGCTTTTTACAGCATTAATCCCTTTTTTTCTTAATTTATTAACAGCCTCTTCATCAATATCAACTGCTAATACCTCTTTTGTTTTTTCTAATGCAGTCTCTGCTAAGATTCCAGAGCCAGAACCAACATCTAAAATTCTACCTTTAGCATACTCTCTGACAAATTTTTGCAGTAAAAAAGAATCCTCTCTAGGCTCATATATCAATTTTAATTCCCCCGTCTGAATAATAAATAATTATTTGTATTAAGCCTTCTTTTCTTTTGCTTAATTCATCCATTCTATTATAATTGCATATTCCATTTTCACCTCTATCTGCGCAATAAAATTTAGAAGTGCATTGCTTTGAAAAATGGTGTAATTTGCAAAGTAACCCATTTCCTTCTCTGTCTCTTATTCCTTTCTGATGCTGAAGAAATTCATCAAGATGATCAAAGTTCATTTTACAATATCAAAATATTCTTTTACTCTTTCTAAAATGCTTTTAAGATAAAACTCTTCTATTTTTTTCTCAAATATTGAATTTAATTCATCAAACTCAGTAATTCCATAACTGTTCTTTACCTTTTCAACTAAAAACAAATCTCTTAATCTTTTCAATTGTCTTCTTATATTAGAGCTGGCAATCCCTTTCAAAGCTAACCCGTTCTTCTTTCTGAAATTAACAACAATATCTTTTACTTCTTCGCTGTCTAATTTCTTCTTGTCTCTTTTGGCTTCTAGTAAAGTATGCAGTATATCAACAATTACATCCCTAGAATCACCTGGCTGCAATAACCCAATGCTTAAGCATAATTTTCTTATTAAATCCCTTCTAGGCATATTGTAAGGTTTCTCATATTTCCTTAAAGTAATCTCTGCTAATGGAGTATCTTTTGATATGGTTTTCTTCGTCATTTTGTTTTAATCTTTAATTAGATATAATAATCAATATTTAAAACTTTTTATTTTAAAAAAAAGAAAAAGAATTATTTTTTAAACTTAGACAAATCTAAAAGCTCATCTTTTCCAAGTAATGCCAATCCAGTTTTATTCCCGATTATCTCCACTTGTATTATCTTGTCAGGCTTGTCCAAGTCTACATTGGGTTTTTCTATGACTTCTGTTAGCTTTAATATTAAATCCTTAGAATGCATTTTGTCATATTGTCTTTTATTCAAGTTCAATTTCCATTTTTCTTTGTCTTTTATTTTCTTTGCTAGATCTTTTATAATTTTCTGCATCTCTTTAATGTCTGTCTTGCACCATTTATCAATAGGTGTATAATGATAAGTTACGCTAAATTTCTCAGGATTTTTCTTTGCTTCTGCTAGCGCTTTTTTTACTATCTTTCTTGCATCCTTGACAACAATTCCAAACATTCCCTGAACTCCGGATTCAATATATTTTGCTTTCTCTTTTGCATCTTTTAATAAACCCTCTACCTCTTCTTTTGCTCTGCCAGCATGTGTTGGCTCAAATGTAATTAGCAAGTTCGCTTCCATAACCTCACCCCCATTTTTAGTATATTCTTAAGTATATATATTTTTCTATCCATTAATAAACAAACCCCTAATCTTCTTTAAAAATATCTCAAAAAAACCAGTTTTTGTTGTATTAGTTTGCTCTGAACTTTTGCAGAAATTATCGCAACTTGTTTCATTGCAATCCATTAAACCATCACAATTATTATCCTTTAAATCATTGCAGATCTCAACAGCATTAGGATTTATTTTATTATCATAATCATCACAATCCTTCCCACCAGGAGCCTCGCTACTTACAAAACCATCCTTATCCATATCATATAATAATTCTATTATTGTATCGCACTTGCCATCTCTATTCAAATCAACAGCGCAACCATTCGTATAAACAACGCAGCCATATAAGGTATTTGAACAATAATCGCACCTATCAGGAATATTATCCAGATCAAAATCATCCCAGTCTGTCTTGCTTATTACTAAATCATCAAACTTAACAACTGCATTATATGTCTTAAAAGCAATTCTTCCGCTTGTTAACCCATTAGCCTCATTTACACTTTGATTAAAAATTTCTTGCTCATTCACATAAACCTTTATCATTGTTATATCTTTTTCATTATGAACCTTTATCCTAACTTTGCACCATTTATCTAATTTATTGCATGAGGTCTGTTTAGCCTTAGTAAAATCAAAAGTATCAAACCTTTCAAAAACTTTATACTTTTTCATTATCTTATTATTTATCTTATATTCATAATAAAGATTAGGGTCAACCATGTAAAAAATAACAGAAAAACTATCAGAATAATCAGCTTTAACAGTCTTAACATTAAAATCGATTGTATAATCCTTCCATTCAGTATTGCCCAGCCACATAGTTCCTGCAGCTTTATTGCTCTGGCTTAAAACAAATCCATTATTTCCATCTGCTTGCACATCTTCCTCTATTTTCCAACTTCCGCCAAATGCGCTTAACTTGCTTATATCAGTATTCATAAAATCATCTTCAAATATTATCTCCCTGCAATCCTTGCACTTTATACAGTTACCATTATCATCAACGCAATCGCCGGAATTTTTGCAACAAGCCTCTATATTAGTACTAGGATTTACTCTTTTATAACAATCTTCCTGTGCATATGCTATAGAAATGCTGATTATTAGAATTAATAAAAAAACCTCTTTTTTCATGATATAAATACAATCTAGGTGTATATAAAATTTTCTCAAACAAAATATTTATATAAGGCAGAATGCACCTCTTTTAAACAAAATGTCAATCAAAAAAGAGGCAATAGTATTATTTGTGCTTATCTTACTTCCTATTTCTTTAGCGCAAGATCCAGGAATTCTTCCAACATCTCCCCTATATGGAGTTGAAAAAGCAATAGATAACATAAATCTAGCAACAAAAACAGGAGAGGATAAAGCAATAACAGCGCTGCAAATTAAAAAAGAAAGATTGGCAGAAGCCCAATTTTTAATACAGCAGGGGATTAAAGTTGATGTAGAGGATGTTGAAGAAGCAATCTTAGATGCACAAGAAAAAGCAGAAGTAGTTGAAAAAGAAGTTACTCCAAAAATACAAGAAGAAGTCAAAAAAGATAGTAAAGAAACAATAACAACATTGAAGGAAATCAAAGAGGATCTAAAAAAAATCTCTGCAGAAGAGAATATAACAGAAAGCAAAGATACTGAAAAAGATTTTGTAAAACTTGAAAAATTAATCAATAAGAATATTGCGCAAGAAGAAAAAATAAGAATTGCATCAGATTTAGTAAAAAATATTGGTGATTATTGTGAAAAGCTTGCAATGCAGGATTATTCTTTAATGGAATCAGATGAAAAATGTGATCCAGAACAAGAAGATATTCCAGATTGGTTAAAAGAATTGATTAAAAAAGATATAGCAGAAAGAGAGGAACAGGCAAAGCAAGAGATGATTTCTCAACTAACAACTTGTGTTATGGATCCTCGTCAATGTGATTGTTCAAAAATTCCTGTTAAAAAGCATCAGCAGGAGTGTGAAGAAAATACAGCTCTAGCAATAAAATGTGAATATGAAGAGGATATGTCTGCTTGTGACGAACTACAAAGCAAGCCAATTGTTCCAGAAGATATGCCAGCTTTTTTAAAGCCTTTTTTTGAATCAACAATGAAGGACCTAATCGCAAAAAAAGAGGAACAAATGTTCAAAAAATTTGCTCCCCCGGAATGTATAGAAGCAAATGCTCGTACTCGAGATGCTTGTGAATCCTTAATGAGAGAAAAATATGGAGAACCCCCAGAAGAATGTAAAGATGTAAGATCTAAGGAAGAATGCGAATCAAGATTAATAGCCGCAGGAAAAATTCCTCCTGAATGTATAGAAAATGGAAAGGTTATTAGCCAAGAGGAATGCATGAACAAAATGATCCCAGAGCCATGCAAGCAAGCAGGTGCATTTACAAGAGAAGAATGTGAAAGGATTATGACAGAATTCTATCAAATAGAAGGCCCGCCATCCGGAGAAGGTCCACCACCTGAATGCATGAAAGATAGTCAATTTATTGGACAAGAAGAATGTGAAGCAATAATGAAAGAAAAATTTGCTGAAGGTTCTCCCGGAGAAGAAAAAGAACAAAGATGTAATGCAAACGAAGACTGTATAAGAACAATATGCCCGGCAGCAATTGGAATGGATACCCCAACATGTGAAAACAACAAATGTTGTTGCGGTAATGGGAAAACATGTAAAGCAGAAGAGGTAAAAGAAGAAAAAACAGCAATAACCCAAGTTGCAATCCCTCAGTATGGTAAAGACGAAGTTTTGGTTAGCGGTGAGAATGGTACAGAACTTATCAAAATAGAAGAGATAAAGCAAATTATAACTGAAACAGAACAAATAGTGCATGAAGAAATAGGTCATACAGAAGAAACATTAGCATTGCAACAAGAAATTCAAGAACTAGAACAAGATAAACAAAAGATTTCCGAAGTATCAGAAGAAGAAATTAAAGGATTAGCAGAGCAAATCGAAGAAAAAATTAAAGAAGAAACACGCGAAGAAACAGAACAGCCAAGAGAAACTGAAGAGCATATAATAGAACAACCAAAAGAAGAACAATCTTCACAAACAGAACAGAGAGAACAATCCCCGCCAGCAGAAATATCAACACCCATAGAAGCTGTAACAGGTTCATTCTTAAAAATATTTAATTTCTTCCAAGAAAATCTAAACAAATAAAAGCAAAAACTATTTATAGTAATAATCTTTTCCTTAAGAAATGACAGAATTAATTGCTTGTTTATCAACAGGAAAAGGAACTTGGGGTCATGTTTCTCACTTGATTGAAAAAGAAAACTGGGATAAAATATTCTTGATAACAAATGAATATGGAAAAGAAAACTTTAATGCAGACCAAAAAACAGAACTAATTGTCATTAATGAAAATCGCGGATTAAAAGACCTAAGAGATGAAATCCAGGAAAAACTAAAAGAAAAAATAAAAGGAACAGAAATTGCTTTAAATCTTGCTTCTGGTTCTGGAAAAGAGCATATGGCCTTATTGTCTGCTTTATTAAAACTAGGCATAGGAATAAGATTAGTTGCAATAACCAAAGATGGAATGGAAGAGCTATAATTTTATTTTGATGCATTCCAAAGAACTTTAAAATAATGTTTGAATGTATCTGCTGTTTCTTTGTTTTCTATCATGATTCCTGTTTCAGATTCCCAAAGCATAAAGGCAACTTTATTATTGTAAAGCCAAATTGATATCGGAATAACATATTTTGTGCCAATGAGCTTGGCTTCTGTTAATTTAAGCTTTTTAAGCTCCCTTGACCTTTTAATTGCTTGTTCATTCCTGCCGAAGATTATCTCAAGTTTAATGTTTTCCTTTATTCTTCTCTCATGAAATTGCGGAAGATAAAATGGAAGAACTTCAGTTGCTTTTCCGGCAGATGTTAAGGAATACCATATTTTTGGCTTACTCTTGATTATATCTTCCATTATATTTTTCAATCCTTCTTTGCCTTTATGAACAATTACATCAGTTATTGCTTTTGACTGCTGCGCTATTTCGAATAACTTGGGCAAGATATTCTCGATGTTTGCTTCTTTTTCTTTAACTATTTCCTTTAACTTTTGCGGTTTTGCAGCAATAAAAAATCTGACTTTTCCTTCCATTATAAAGCTTACAAGACCGCGATCTATAAGCCTTTCCAGGCAGTCATAGATAGTTCTTCGATGCATTCTTGTCTTTTCTGCAAGACCGCCAATATGGGCTTTGCCTAGTTCCAATAGTGTAATGTAAACTATGGCTTCATTTCTTGTCAAGCCCAGCCCTTCTAATGCATCGGTCTCCATAAATCAAGGATCTCCTTCTAGTATATAAATCTTTTGTTTGTGGTAAAGAAGTTTACCCATAATATATATAAAGAAACTAATAATACTACTTCAAAGTGATTTAAAATGAAAGAACAAGAAAATAAGAAGAAGTCGTCTACTCAAGAAAAGTTATTGGAACTTGGAAAAAAGAACAAAGAATTAGCAGAAGAATATAAGAGAGAAGATAGTAGAAGAAAAAAATGTTTAAATGAAGCATTAAGAGGATTTAATATTTTAAGGGAAGTCGTACAAATGCCTCAAATAGCAACTTATTCTATGTTTGACGAGATCGTAATAGACCGTAATTGTTATACGCTATCGGAGTATGTGATATATGTGTATGAAGCAAAAATATACTATTCATATAGTTCAGATACACGCACTATCTTTTCAAAAGCATTGGATGAGAATAATGCAGAAGAGGTAATAAGTGCGTGGTCCGCAAAGTACGCGGACTCTAGTCAACGTAGTCTTTTAGGTTCCTTATGTGAAATAAGAAAGTTTGGAAAAGACAAACTGGTTGAGAGAATATTGGATGATTTATTAGTCTAATTAATAGGTGTTAAAAATGCTAGAAAAAATCATTCGTAAATTTGATAGAAAAACAAATTACTTAATTGCGCACTGTTGTTTTGGAAGCAAAAAATTTTGTTACGAAATCAACATATTATATTCTAGATTTAAATATTCAAAGTCCTATCGCCGTGACTTTTTAAAAGGCATATCGCATCAATTATTTGGACAAACTTATAAGGACGACACCAGAGTTGGAAAAATTAGTGAGTAGACTTTAAATATTAAATAAATTACTTTATCCGCATAACATTATACTTTTTCCTTCAGCTCGGACTTTTCAGGATATAGAAATCTTTATATCTATAATAACTTTTACAGATTTATGCCAAACTTGTTTAAGGATATGCTTAAAGATTCTGAAACGCTTATTATAGATCCAATTGCATTAGATTATGATTATCAGCCAAAACTAATACCTTATAGAGAGCAGCATCAGCAGCATATGGCTTCATGTATTAAACCATTATTTCAGGATAGAAATGGAAAAAACCTGATAATAGTTGGCCAGTCCGGAATAGGAAAAACAGTTTCAACAAGAAGTGTTTTATTAGAACTGGAAAATGAAACAGATATAATTCCAATTTATATTAACTGCTGGAAAACCGAAACACCTTATAAAATAATTCTGGAAATATGCTCAAAACTCAATTATAAATTCACTCAAAATAAGGATTCAAGCGAATTATTAAATGAAATAACAAAAATATTAAACAAAAAATCGGCTGTTTTCTGCTTTGACGAAATAGATAAAATAAAAGATATCTCAATTATTTATAATCTTTTGAATGATATTTACAAAAAAACAATTTTATTGATAACAAACAATAAGGATTTTTTATCCACATTAGATCCAAGAATAAAATCAAGGCTTACTCCAGAAGTGCTTGAATTCAAGCCGTATAACCTGGAAGAAACAAGAGGAATTTTAAAGCAAAGATCAGAATATGCATTTGTTCCTGATGCTTTTGAAGATTCTGCCTTTGAATCAATTGTAAAAAAGACATATGAATTAAAAGATATTCGCTCAGGTTTATTTTTGTTGAAAGAATCAGCATTGATTGCAGAGTCTAATTCATTAAAAAAAATAAGTTTAGTTCATGCAGAACAAGCAATCCAAAAACTGACAGATTTCAAGATAAAAAGCTCTTCTAATTTAGAAGATGAAGACAGGAATATATTAAATATCATAAAAGAAAACCATGAAAAAACAATTAAAGAATTATATGAGATTTACGCAAAAACAAGCAAAGATAATATGTCTTATAGAAGTTTTTGCAGAAAGATTGATTCTCTGGAAAAATCTAGCTTAATCTCAAAGAAAGAAGTAAAAGATATAGCAGGAAAAGCAACAATAATTGCTTATAGCAAGATCAAAAGATTAGATGAGTTCTAATAGAAAAGTTTTTATAGTACGACATATATCGTGTTATAGATGTGGACAGCTAAAATAAAAATAAATGGTGAAAAAGCACTAATTGGAAGCAGAACTAAAAAATTTAATGTTTCTGTTTCTGGTTATCCCATCTCTTTTTACGAGAAAAAAAATGGAATTTATGTCTATCTAATTGGTTTTATTTTTGGTAATGAATTAAATAAGAAAAGATTTATTGATGATCTCAAAAAAGATAAAAGAGTTTTATATATTGAAGGAAAAAATGATTTTTTTATAGGGCAGATTAGAGAACCATCAAAATTTAGGCAAATATATCATCATAGAATTGTCCATTTAGAACCTGTTATGATCAAAGAAGATGGATCCGAATTGTGGAGTATTGGAAGTTGGAATAAACAAGAATTGATAAATTTCATAAAACTAGTCAAAAAAACTCATAATGGAGAGTTATTAAAAATAAAACAAGAAAAAATAAAGAATTTTTCGATTATAAGTATGCAACCGGAACTAACACTAAAACAAAGAACAGCTATTGAACTGGCAATAAGATATGAATATTATAATTATCCAAGGAAGATCGAATTAAAGAAATTAGCAAGATTGATGAATTTGTCTTATTCTACATATCAAGCACATTTAAGAAAAGCTGAACAAAAGCTATTACCTTTTTTCTTCGCGAGAAGCAGATAGATACGATATATATCGCTATAAAAATTAAATAGTCTTAAGTTATTATTTTCTAGAAGTAAAATGGAAATTACAACAGACCTAAAAAGATACATAATGAAAGCAGAAAAAGATCTAGGAAGAGCAGATGTACTCAGAGATAGACTTAAGGAATTAAAAATAGATGGATTTGGAAGTGAGAAATTATTTCACAAGCAGTTAAGTGAAGAAGTCGCTTGTTTGTCCTATCCCCAGATCTCTCCCAAATTTTTAAGTTTATTTTCTTATATACCAATAAAAGAGGACTCATATTTAGAGATTGTACATATTCCTAGATTTGGTGTTTATAGTTTAGACAATTCGGTTATGACTATTTATTTAGGATACAGCGAAGGAACATATTTTTTTGAAGTTGAAGAACCAAAGTTGCCAGAGACTTTAACAAGAGAAATAGTTAAAAGTAGTGAGATATTTTGTGACACTAATGAGCCTATAAGCATTGCTGGAAGATATACTCAGGGGTGGTTTTCTGGATTAAGAGAAGATATAGAAAAAAGGTATAAAAATATTGGAGCACTAAAGATTAGCAGTACTTTCCATGGGATTTTGCCTACAGAAACAAAGGAAAAAATAAGGGAAGCTAAAGAAATTTTTGGAAATCAGATTTATTTTGTTGTAGAAACTAAAACAGATGATTGGTCCATTAGTAAATACGCAAAACCTAGAATTGTTGAAGATCCCTTAGTATTAGGTATTTTAGAAGAAAAATGTTTTATGATTGATAAATTTAATACAACAAAATTAGAAAATTGGGTGAACATGGAGTTTAGCCTTTAAGATGGAAAAATTGAGCATAGAAAGATATAAGGAAGAAATTGAACAAAGACTCAATGTAGCCAAAGAAAACTATCTAGATTTCAGAGCTTATAGAAAGATAACACAATATTTTGGGATATCTGGACTTGTTTGTTTAGCTTATTTAAGCCTAAAAGCAATCGCTATAGGAACAGATATTTTTACAGTGATGAATGAATCTAAAAGTTTTTTAAATATGGGCTTTTCACATATTGATGAAGTTGCTGCTGCAATTGGTATTATAGGGTTACCAGCGATTATAGCCTCTTTAGTATATTATTCAAATGAAAGGGATTGGAAAATGGACAAAGAAAGATATGAAAGAGACGTATCTTCAATAAAAACAGAAAATAGCTTATTCTGAGATATATATTTTCCAGTATATGTCAAAAGGACAAAAAGACAGGAAAGACAAGCGTGCACGTAGACTATTTAAACAAGACTCGCTTCTAACATAATAACCGGTTAAAATAAAGATTTGGAGGTGTAAAATGCACATAAAATTCATTCCTAGCCAAAGCTATAGCAATTTAGAAACCAAAAAAATCGAACTTTTGCTTAGTAAACAACTGCAGAATCTGCCTTTAGAAGAAAAAGAATTTGAAAAAAGAACATTTGATTTAAGAAAATTTTTGGAGGTGATATAATATGAAAGAATTTTATTCAGAAGAGGCAATAGAAGAATTACTGGAAGGAGATGAGTTATCTGTATCAGAAGCAGGATTTATGTATGGTTACCTAGAATTTTAAGTAATCAGCTATGGATACTATGGCAAGTGCTGCAGATTAAAGTCAAACCGCTTCGCTCAGCTTTAACATGATCTCCCCACAAAATCTTTTTGTCGCAGATGGACGCAGAATAGAAAAAATAATCCTTATCCTTGCAGCAAAATGTCTTGTACTCTTTTCCATTAATATTAAGATAATTATCAAAGCCAAATGAAGCCATGCCTAAAACAATCAAAGCAGCTAAACCCTTTTTAGGAAGATACATTTTAACCTCTTTTTTCTTTATATTCTTTGATTAATATATAATTTAGAATATAAAAACTTTTATATTATTAGAATAGTGATAAATCATGGAAACCGAACCAATTTCCTATAGAATATCCAATTTCTTTGCAAAAGCAATAAGACTAAATTTAGATTATCTTGGAATAACAAAGGAGAATGTGATTAATTGGTACAATCAATATTTTAAATCAGGGGAAAACTTAAAAAAAGATTTAAAAATAGATTTGATCAGTCTATTGTCTGATTCAGAAGATTCAAGATTAGTCATCATAGCTAAAGAATTAAGAAAAAGCTTATAAAATCTAGTTCTAGAAATTATTCTATGAAAATACTTGCGTTTGTAGATGTTCATGGAAACAAGACAGCTTTGAACAAGATAATTGAAAAATCAAAAAATGCTGATCTGCTTGTCTGCGCAGGAGATATAACCAACTTTGGCCAAGGATTAAACAAAACAGTAAATTTGCTGTCAAAAACAAATAAGCCTTTATTAATCATTCCAGGAAATCATGAAACAGCTTCTGAAATAAAATCATTAAAGCAGGAATTTATAATCAATATTCATAAAACCCTTTACAGGATTGATGATTACATCTTTTTTGGTTATGGTTCAGGCGGTTTTTCATTAAGAGATATTGCTCTTGAAAAAATAACAAAAGAAATAAAGCAAATAGTGAAGAATAAAAAATTTATTTTGGTTACTCACGCTCCTCCTTATGGAACAACAGCAGATACAATTAACGGACAGCATCATGGCTCAGTTTCAATAACAAAAATGATTTATGAAACCTCTCCTATTATTAACATCTGCGGTCATCTGCATGAAACCGCCAATAAAAAATCAATATTAAGAAAAACATTGATAATTAATCCAGGCCCTTATGGAACATTAATAAACATCTGATACAAAAATTATATAAACTTCTGAAACATTTAGAAAGTATGGAACAAACAGTAGAAAGACTTTATCAATCAATAAAAGCAATAAATTCTGCACAACCGGAAAAACTATTTGATATAGTTGTAGATGAAGCATCAAAAATCTTGGATGTTGAAATATGCTCTCTTCTTTTGTTTGATAAAGACAAAAAACACTTGAGAATAAAATCAGCAAAAGGCTTATACCAGACAATAATCAAAAACACAGTTATAAACAAAGGAGATGGTATAGTTGGCAACGTAGCAGAAACAGGCGAACCATTATTAATTGAGAATATTCAGGATTATCCTGCATTTGAAAAAAAAGAATCTGAAACAAAATATAAGACTCAATCTTTATTGACTATTCCTATAAAACTGAAAAATGAGATAATAGGTGTTTTAAATGTTAACAACAAGGTTACAGGTGAAAGTTTCAATCAAAAAGACTTGCATATTCTTTCAATATTTGCATCTCAAATTTCCCATTATTTAATCAGCAAACCTAAGTTTTCTATCTCTAAAATCTTTTTCCGCAAGTAGAACAACTCTTGAATCTTCTTTTTCATCTATATTCTTTAAGCCAGTTAACTTGCATATCTTATCAGCAAATTCCTTGATTTCATCATGTCTTGGCATGTTTTCAATGCTTAACCTTTCCCTTGAACTTCCAACAAACATGTATGCTTTTAATTCAATATAATCTGCATTGCTTTTATTGATCAATTTTGCATAATCCTCTTCATTGCGCATGTTTATTCCTTTAACCAAAGTTAATCTCAAAACCTTTCTAGTATCCAAACTCTTTAATAATTCTAATGTTTTATTTAATCTATCCCAACAATCTTTTAGCATTGGTCTGTCTATATTCTTATAAATTTCTTCAGTTGGTGCATCTAATGAAATATACAATTGTGTTGGTAATTTTTCTAATTTTCTTAATCTTTCTGGGAACATTCCATTGGTAACTAAAAAACTGCAATTTTTTCTCTTATGTAATTCATTAATTAATTCATTTAGTTTAGGATAAATAGTTGGCTCCCCAATAAGTGAAATAGCCCAATACTTTGGATTTTGTGCTTCTCTAATTTTTTTAAAATTTACTTTTTCATTTCCAAGAAAACCGGTTAATAATTTTCTCTGAGCATTAATACAGCCCTCAATAATCTCCTTGGGTTCATCAACTTTTTTAAGTTTTACTCCAATCGTCTCTTTAGACATTTCTCTCCAACAGTACAAGCAGGAATTGCAGCAAACAAGGCTTGGACTCATCTGGCAGCACATATGTGATTTAATATTATAAAATTTTTCTTTATAGCAGAAATTTTCATCAATCAAGCTTTTTCTAGTCCATGCGCATATTTTGCAGGCAGAATGTTCTCCAACAAATCTATATCCTTGCTTCTCCATTCCTAATTTTGTCAATTCATTCATAATCATATAGAAAAAGTAGAATATTTAAAAGTTTTTAAAAAAAGAAGAAAAAATTATCTTCTTTTTTTTCTTTTTGCTGTTCTTCTTGTTGTCCTTTTCTTTGATGTTTTTCTCTTCGCTGTTTTTCTTTTAGCTATTTTTCTTTTTGCCATCAAATATCACCTCGCTATTAACAAAATTAATGTATGCCTTTCTATATAAATATTTCGATTATAAAAAAACATTTTGAAAATTCATAAAAATA
>CAZHCT010000008.1:0-6203 GCA_964531355.1 Candidatus Woesearchaeota archaeon
TTGAATTTTCTTCTTAGTTTTGAATGAATTCCTTTTGGAGCACGCCAAACTTTTTTAAGCCTTTTAACCTGATAGTCTTGCCTAATAAAATTTGGCCTTGATTTTTTTAATTGTTCTTTAATTTTCAAAAGTTTTTCCTTGTTCATTTTTTGCCTAGCTCTTTATTTTCTTTCATGAATATGTAACAACCATCTGAAAAGACTCTTCTATCCCTATCTGTAATTCTTGTTGCTTGCTCAATGTTTGCTGCTGTTTGTCCTGCTGCTTCTTTCTCTATGCTTTCTACAGTAATTATATCTGCTGAAACTTTAACACTAACATTCGGCAGAATAGATGCTTTTCTTGGAGTTTTTTCCCCTAGAAAATTTTTGACAATTATCTTATTTTTATCAACAGAAACAGAAATTGGAAAGTGCGTTGAGCATATCTTTAATTTGTAAACATAAGAATTTAATATCCCTTCAATCAAATTTTTAATGTGAGCCTTAGTAGTATTAATCATTCTTTTTTCCCTTTTTGTTGCTTTAACTGCAGATAAAATTATCTTGGATTCTTGTTTTGAAATATTTATCCTTGGATTCAAAAACTTTTTTGAAATTTCACCCTTAGGGCCTTTGATATTTATTGTATATCCATCTATATCCACTTGGACTTCTTTAGGTATTTCTATTTTCTCTTCTAATTTGTCTAATTTCATTTTAATAGATAAATGCGATTAATTTTCCCCCAATATTTTTTTCCTTTGATTCATTATTGACTAACAAACCTTTTGTAGTTGAAACAACCAATATTCCAAAATCTTTTGCCGGAAGATATCTTTTTTCAAATTTGTCAAATTCTGATTTTGTAACTGAAAATCTTGGCTTGATAACACCGCATTTGTTTATCTTGCCTGAAAGTGTTACTTTTATTATCCCGGATTTTCCATCTTCAATCAGTTCATATTTATCAATATAATCATATTTTTTCATTACATCCAAAACATTTTTGATAAGTTTTGATGCTGGCTTGATTATTACTTCTGATTTACCAATTTTTTCTGCATTATTTATGTTTGATAATGCAATTGCTAATGGGTCGTGTAACATTTTTCTCCTTTAATTATATTTTTTGAATCCTATATTTTTTGCAATATCCCTGAAGCAAGTTCTGCATAAATGCAGACCATATGCCTGGATATGCGCTCCAAACCTGCCGCATCTTTTGCATCTTCGCGAGGCTATTCCAAATTCGCGTTTTTTAGGTGCATTATGCTTTAAATATTTTTTAAGCTTAACAGGCTTGTTCTTAAGCTGCTTGAAAACTTTTTGCCAATCACTTGTTGTCATTTTTCTTCCACCTCAACATGAAATTTATTTTTTACAAATTCAATTGCTTCTTCTTTTGAGATTCTATGGCTTTGCGGAATTTTTCTTGGTTTTAGTTTTCTTTCTTTTATCCTAAAACCTGCTCTTTTCAATGTTACCGCTACTTCCAATCCAATAATCCCTATTTCTGGATTGTATTCTATGCCTGGAATGTCTAAGTATTCTGGAATTCCAAATGAAAAATTTCCTCCTGAATCAAATTTACGAATGCTTATCTTATTACTTACTGATTGAAATAAATTTTTTAACATTTGATCTGTATTTCTTCTAACTGTAACCTTGCAGCCAATGGGCAAACCAGGACGAACACCTAATGTAGGAATTCTTTTCTTTGCCTTGGTTTGTACGGGTTTAAGATTAGATATTGTCTGCAGTAATTTAATTGATTTATCCATCTTGCTTGATTCTTTGCCTGTTCCCATGTTAAGGGTCAGCTTCTCTATCCTAATATCTCTCATTTTGTTCATGGTAGTGTTATAATTGGTTTGGTCTTTCCTATTACAAATGCGTATTTCCTCAATGTTTCAAATGTTTGATCATTTATTTTGAAGATAACCTTATTTGGCTGAGATCCTGGCAGTCTGTGAATTCCTTCTAAAATACCAATATTACTTACGTGCTTTCCGCCTGTAAGGTAGATAATGCAATTTTTTTCCAATGAAATTACTTCTTTTATTTTATTTCCAGACAAGATTAAAGAATCGCCTACTTTATAGTCATCTTTTGCAACAATTATATTTGTTCCATCATAAAGATTTAACTGTATTTTATTTCCCTTAAGTATTGTCTTATTTATTATTTTTCTTGGTTTTATTTCTGATTCTTCTTTTGAGATTTTATGAGCAATAAACTTACCATTTTTATCATAAAGAATCCTGAAATATTGTTTTGTTTCTGAGATTTCTATTACATCCATTATTCCAACTGGAAATCTTATTTCTTTTCTAGGGATATTATCAACTAATATCTTGCCTGAGCTGAGAATCTTTTTAATTTCACTTGTTGTTTCACCTATCTTCAATAAATCCTTGAATATTAAAGATAAAGGCATTGATTCTTTTAATTGATGAGGGCCGGGTACAGGTCTAACTATGAATTTGATTCCTTTTCTTTTGATTGGCCATGAACCTGGCGCAAATAATCTTTTAAGATGTTTTTTCATTTTCGGTCAAGTGATTTTTTTCTTTCCTTATCTTCTAAATTTAATTCAATGATCATCAAGTTTGATGGATGAATAGGATAATATGCTTTTGAACCATCTTTCTTTTGCAGCTGCGCATTTTCTATGTAAACTTTTGTTTTTTTAAGCAAAACTTTTTCAATTTTTCCAATCATACTTTTGAATTGCCCTCTTAAGATTTTGACTTTATCTCCTTTTCTTACAGGAATATTTCTTTTATTGTATTTCTTTCTCAATTCATCTGATAGATTAGCAGCTAAAAATTTATGCTTAATATGCAATGGAGCATTAAATATGTATTTTCTCTGCTTTTTTGGATTCTTGCTGCTCTTCCAGGATTTAGACCATTTTTTCATATTACAATAGAGGCTATTTTTGCTACTGCTGGCCATCTTTCAGCAACTTCTTTTGCTATTGGACCTTTTATTAAGGTTCCTTTTGGATTTCCTTTATCATCTTTCAAGATAACACAACTGTTATCTTCAAATTTTATTCTTTCTCCAGAAGGTCTTCTATATTCTTTTTTTTGCCGCACAATTATTGCCGGAGTAACTTGCTTTTTCATTCCGGGTTTTCCTTCTGTTATCACAACCATTACATAATCAGATACTCCTGCTGAAGGCGCTCTTTTTCTTACGGTTTTTGCCCCTTTAACTGAAATAACTTTTACAATTCTAGCTCCTGAATTATCACAAACATCAATCTTTGATTGCACAGGAATGCTTTTGGTTACTTTTCCTCTTAATGAGATCATTTTACTTCAACCACCACAAATTTTTTTGTCTTGCTTATTGGACGAGTTTCAGCGATTAAAACTGTATCTCCTTCCTTAACTTCGATGCAATCAGGAACATGAACCCTTATTCTTGTACGTCTTTTTTCATATCTTTCATATTTAGGCATGTAAAATAATCTTGAAAATTCAATTTTAGAAGTACGATGAACTACACCGCGAATTATTTTAGCTGTGAACATTCGCCCACGTATCTTTAAATCTCCATGGAATGGACAATTTTTATCATTGCATTCCTTTGATGGAGTTTTTACATCCAATCCGATTGTTGCTTCTTTTTTCATTTTTTTATTCTATCTTCCGAACGTCCAAGCAATAATTTTCCTTCAACTTGAACAATATGATCTTTTAGTTCTATGTTGAATGTTGCCTGGTCTTTGAGTATTTTTTTGATTTTATTTTGTGTTTCGATTGTCAAGGTATTTTTTGATTCATCTATTACTTTTCCCTTGATTCCTATAAGACTTGGATTTTCGGCTTTAACAATTTCTATATTTAAGCCTATTAATTCGTGTCTTACAATATTATTGGGGTGCATTTTATACTTCAATGCTTGATTCTGCAAAACCGAGCTTTATTAATTCTTGCTTTACCTTATCTTTATGATCTCCCTGCAATTCAATGTTTCCGTCTTTTACTGTTCCGCCGCAAGCAAATTTTGACTTTAATTTTTTTCCTAAATCGATTAAGTTTATTTCCTTTTGGTTGATTCCTTCTATTAGGGTTATCTGCTTGCCGAATGTTCTCTTTATTGTCTTTACTTTAATCCTTTGCTCTTCTTTTGCTATGGTTTCGCAAACACAAAGTTCCTTTGGCAGCCCGCATTTAGGGCATATATCACTCATTGTTTTAGTTGTTTTACCTCCTTAGGTTTTTCAATATAAGCATGAATTTTTGCAATTGTTCTTTTAATCTCTTTTACCTTTCCAGAACTTTCTGGATTTGCTCCTGTAGAGATTTGCGTATTTATCTTTAATAATTCTCTTCTTAATTCATTCAATTTTTCTTTCAATTGTTCAATATTCATTAATTTTAATTCATTCTTTCTTATTATCGGCATCTTTCTTCTTCCTTGTTTTTTTTTGGTTTTTCTTCAACTTCTTCCTTTATTTCCATTGGTTTTATTTCTTCAACCTTGATTTTTTCTTCTTTGGGCTTGATTATAACCTTATCAGGCAATTTGATATCTGGCGTCATTATACTTACTTTGATTCCAATAACCCCCTGTTTTAAAAATGCTTGGCCATTAGTTTTTTTGATTAAATTTTGCGAAATATCTCCTGATTTTTTAAGATAACCCGCTGAAAAACGCCAGCTTCTTGCTCTTGTGCTTGGAACTGTGCCGGAGATTATAATTTCAGCTCCGATTGCTCCTGCATCCATAATTTCCTGCAAGGTTCTATAACCTGTTGATTTAAATCTTTGAGAACCAAATCTTTCTAAAACTGAAGCTATTCTATCAACTATAAAATTCGGATCTAAAAATGCATTTTCAACTTCTGCTATCTCTATCTGGGGGTTTTCTATGTTAAACTTTTTCTTTAGAGCTTCTGTTAAATGCTGTATGTTTTCTCCTTTTCTTCCTACAACAAGACCTGGTTTTGAAGTATAAACAATAATTTTCTCTCCTAATGGAGTACGTTTTATCTCTATTCTATTATGGCCTGCATTTGACAGTTCTTGAGATATAAATTCCTGTATCTGGAATTCCTTCAGTTTTTGGGATGTAAATTGACGTTCAATCATTTTTTGATTTCCTTTGATTCTTCAACAACTATCTCTAGATTTGTTCTCTTTGCTTTTCTTCTAACTTGCCTTCCATATCTTGATGTTGTTGTTCCTTTATTTGCTTTGATTATTTTTATCATTAAATTATTTACATTGAGATTTTTGAATTGCGCGTTTGCTTCGGCAAGATTTAATAATTGCAAGAAATATTTTACTGCTTTTATAGGATATCTTCCAGCTGCGATTCCTGGTTTATGCCCCATATCACGATTGAATCTTCTAAATGGAACTGCTTGTTTTTTTAACATTACTTGGTTTAACATTTCTTTTGCCATTGAAAGATTCTTCTTTCTAATAAAAGATGCAATCTCAATTGATTGTTTTGTTGAGATTGGCACATCACTTAAAATTGCTTTAGCTGTTGTTTCCATCTTATTTCACCGATAATGCAGAGCTTGATTTTGTAGCACCAATTCCTGGGGCTGAATGCTGCACTTTTTTCCTTGTTTGAGCAAATTCACCTAAATAATGACCTAGCATTTCAATAGTAATTATTATAGGCATGTACTCTTTTCCATTATAAACATGAATTGTCAAATTAAGCATTTCTGGAATTATTACCATATCTCTGCAATGTGTTTTTATTATTTTAGATGATTTTCCTTGTTTTACTTTTCTAATTCTTACCAACAATCTTTTTTCCATTTCTGTAAATCCATGTTTTAATGTTCTTCTTTGACGAGCAGGAATTAATTTAATAAAATCCTTAATATCAATTTTTTCAAGTTCTTCTAATGTTTTTCCATAAAATAATATTTCTTTTGCCATTTTACCTCTTACCAGTCCTTCTTGGTCTTAATTTACCAACTTTTCTTCCTGGAGGAGCAAATCTTGGAGCAATTGTCGGCTTACCTGCATGAGATCCACGACCTGAGCCAAATGGATGATCTACTGAGTTCATTGAAACTGCTGATGTTCTAGGATATAATTTATTTCTGGCCTGCATTGCATGAAGCTTGTTTCCAGCTTTTATAAATGGTTTTTCTGATTTTCCTGAACCTGCAATAATTCCAATTGTTGCCCTGCATAATTCATTAAATTCTTTTTGTTTTTTTGAGGGAAGCTCTATAATAAC
>CAZHCT010000008.1:6303-10910 GCA_964531355.1 Candidatus Woesearchaeota archaeon
TCTGATTCCATCAAACGAACTGCTTTTTCAGTCTGTATTGGATGTTTTATTATATTGTAAGGTTGCATTTTATTTATTGAATAAATTTTCCTTTTTTAATTTTTCAATTGCAGATTCTGTAAAGATTGTTAATCTGCCTGGCATTGTTCCTGGAGCCAATAATTCTGCATTTAAGTTGTTTACTATGCAAACATCAATTCCTGAAATGTTTAATGCTGATTTGACCAAAGGACTTTCTTTTGAAACAACAATCAAAGGTCCTTTTCTTTTTCTGTATTTTCTTGCGCGATTTTTTCCTTTTCCAGCTCTTATTTTTCTTATTGAGCATCTTTCTAATTCTTTTTCTAATCCCAAATTGTTTAATATATTAATTACTTCTTTTGATTTTTTAATAGATTCAAATTTATCTTCAATTATCAATGGGAATTCATTAAAAAGATGACCATGAGATAAAACAATATCCTTATTCATTGCGGCTGATAGAGCTGATCGAATTGCTTTTCTTCTTTCCTTGATATTTATTTTCTGAGACCATATCTTTGTTGCTTTTGGAGGATGAGACTTTCTTCCTTTTACTGTTTGAGGGGCAACTGCACCAACCCAACCAAATTGAGTTCCTCTTCTCCATAATGATTTTCTTGGAGTTCTGGAAATACCATGACCATAACTTGTTTTAAAGTCCTTTCTCCTTTTGCTGATATCTGCTGATGCTCTTTCTCCTGCATGAGGATGCGCACCATAAGCTTGACGATCATTGGATTGAACAACTAAAACTGCTCTTTTAATTAAATCAGGCCTTATATCTTCATCAAACTGAGCAGGCAATTCAATTTGCTTTATTTTTTTTCCGGTTATATCAAATAAGTTTGCTTTCATTGTTTTGAATCCTGGCTAATATAAGTTATTTGCAATTGATTAGACCTTTTATTTGCTCTTGCTGGCTCTGTAATTATTATAGGACGCTTAACAGATCCAGGAACAGAACCTTTCAATAACAAATAATCGCTTTTTATCAATCCGTATCTTACAAAACCTGATTTAGGATTTATTTTAGAAATATCATTGCTTATCTTTGCTACAAGCTTGTTACATTCTGTTCGAGTATGATAACCCATCTGGCCTGCATGAGGAACCCTGTAATTGCTCTTATGGGGGTGCCATGGACCTACACAACCAACTCCTCTTTTGGTTTTTTCTGATTTATGCTGCAATGTTTTAACACCAAATCTTTTAATAGGACCCTGGAAACCTTTTCCTTTTGTTACAGCATGAACATCAACTAACTGGAATTCTTTGAATACTTCTGAAATCTTGATATCTTTTTCCAATAATGATTTTGCGAAATTTAATTTTTCTTCATTTGTTTTTCCTGAAATATTTACTTCAAATAATTCTGGTTTTTTCCTTCCTATTCCTGTCAAAGATGGCTGAGAATAGATTACTGCATTTAAAACATCAAATTCTTTTGATTCATTTTGCTTTTTTGAGGGCTTGATTTTTCTTAAAAGTTCTTTATTTGTTTTTTGACTGAAAAATTCAGAAATAAGCTTTAAACCATCTATAGTATCTTTATAAAATCTTAGAGAAGAAATTTTTAATGGCGGGCATTCAATCACTGTAACAGGCATTGAGATTGTCTGGTTTTTCGTGATTGAGGTTGGTCTTGAATCTCTTAATAAAATGTGAGTCATTCCTGCTTTGTAACCCAGAAAAGCTGGCAATTTAGCACTATCTAACTTAGGCCATGTTTTTATTCTTGGATATATTCTCCGGGCTCTTTTTCTCGGCCAATACTGCATTGAGCCTCTTCTTGGATGATGTGCTCTTGGCATATTTTTATCTCTAATTAATTTTTATTACATCCTTTTTGGGATGTCTTTTTTTAAAGGTCTGGACACCTTCAAGCAATCTAAAGACATCAGATTGCATCGCCTTTAGAATCAGCGACTTATTATTCAGTAGAGGTAATTTTTACTTGTTTTAAGTTATTTATAAAGATTGCTGTTTTAACGATTTTGCTGTAGTTAAATTAATAAAGTTAAAGAAAATGCAAAATATATAATTTATATAGGGGGTATTTATAAAACTAAAAAATGGCAGATATTTTTGATTATCCTGTATTGGACGAAGAGGATTTCCTGGAAGACTTAGCTGAAGAATTAGAAGGAACATTTTGTGTTATAGCTTATGCAGGGCATGAAACTAATATACCTTTTATTATAGAAAGACAAAGGTATTTTAAAAATAAATACTTGAGATATCTTAAACATGTAGATTCTGATATTGGAATTTTCCATATTTTACCTGCATATTATATTTTACGAGATCTATTGAAGGATTGCAAAGATCCGCAAAAAATTCAAGAAGCTTGCGAAGAATGCCTTAATGAGCATATTAATATTGGAGATTATCCAAGGTTTGAGGGCAGCCCTTTTGAAAGTTATTACAAGAAGTATTATTGACTAGCTAAGGCAGGTTTATTCTATTTCTCAATCTCTTCTTGCTCTTTTTCCTTTAACTTCTTGAACTTTTCAATCTCTTTTTCCCAGTACTCTATCAACGTATAATTTTTTCCATCCGTATTTCTATAGTCTTCAATCTTTTTTTCGTGCTCTTTTATTCTCTTTTCAAAACTATCTATAGACTTCTCTATTTTTTTCTTTTTGCCCATTTTTCCTGTTCAGATATTTTTTTTGAGATATAATCAAGAATTTTTTCTGCTTCATGCACATTTAAATTTTTTTTATCTTTATCATTATTCTTAGCCCGCAAATACCCATTATAAGCTTCTGTTGAACCTGAAATTCTCTTAATAAGTCCAATAAACTCTTTGTTGCTCCATAGTTTATCCTTAATTAAACATTCAAGGATATAAACCCCTCTCAGCCTTAAAATTAGCGAATAAGCAACAGAATCAGAGCATTTTGACTTAAGTTCTTTATCTAATTTTATTATTCCCTTGTTGATCTTCAAAGCAGATTTTGTTGTTTTTATATGAAAATCCAGATTCTTTTCTGTAAAACGGGTTTTTTTATATTCTTCAATAAGAATTGGGTTGAATAGAGGTTTTGCTTCTTTGATCATTGGGAGGAGAGGGAAAATATTTTTTTCAAGTTGTTTTTCAACCTCATCTTTTGAAATAATTATGATGTTATATCTTCCATATTCAATCTTTTGATTTATTTTGTTGGAAATAACTAGAACATCCACATCACTTCTAGAGGTTTCTTCATTTCTTCCAAAACTTCCGACTAGATAGATTCCGAGAAGGTCTTCTGTATAATCTGAAAGAATATTGATAATTTCCTTTTTGAGGGGCAATTTAGGTTTTAATGTTCTTACTAAAGTAATTTCTTCGTCAACCCATTCTTTTGGGACAAAGATATGCGCTCCATTCCCTATCTTAGTGACTTTTCTTATGAGTTGCTCTTGATTTTTCATAGTATATACTAAGTATATACTCTTTTTAAGCCTTTCGCTAAAGAATTAATATAACTTATTTCCGCATTCGGGGCAGAATTTTTCATTTCCTTTTAATTCATGTTTGCAGCTAGAGCATAATTTAGGCTCTTTTCTTCTTTCCATAACTGGCTGATAACCATGTTTTCCTGAAAGAACCTTGCCTAATACAGCTTGTAATTTTTCTGGGCTTTGCAATTCTCTTAAATCTATGTTTGATCCCATTTTTAGAATTGATATCCTCTTCTAAGATTTATGATATCATTTAATTTCCTGCGTTTTTTATATTTAATATAGACAATCTTATTTTCTTTATCTTCTATATGCCAATTTTCTTCTATTATTTTTTCTACATTGTCTAATTCTTCTTTTGTTTTTGCATTTTTAAGTGAAATGTAACCTGCAATACCTTGTGAAAAAGGACATCCAAAAACACCTTTTTGGACTGAATCTTTATTTTCAATCATAATTTCTAACTCTTTTCCTTTGATGACAATTGATTTTAGCTCATCTTTTTCAGCTATACTTTTTGATTGATTAAGAGGAACTTCCTGCAGCTCATTAAAATTAGCATAACATTCTTCAACATTAACTTCATAGCCTTTTTTTATTAACTTTAGTATTAACAGCTCTGCTTCGCTGATATTTGAAAGTTTTCTATAAGGTTTAGATTTTAACTCAAATGAACCCGCAAAGTGCGTATCCAGATAAAATTTTTTTTTCATTTTTTCCTCCTACTTCATCTTTTTGGTTATATCTATATCTTTATTGCATTTTTGGCATTGAAATCTTATAACTTCTACATTTATTTTCTTTAAAGTTTCTTCATTTAAAACTCTTACTTTTTTTCTTTTGAATGGAACTTGAATTTCTCCTTCATAAGAGCAATAAGGGCAGGTATATTTTACATTGCAGATTAGATCTTTTTCATATTCTTCTTCATTTTCCTTGTAACCACATTTGTAACAAACAAATTCTGTTGCTCTTATCTTAACTTTTCCATTTTCTTTTGGTTTGCCCATTACAGATTCTTTGCATTGAGGGCATGTTTTCCTGAAAACCCATGCTTTTACTTTTCCCTTTTCATTAATAGAACGATTAGTAAAATAAACACATTCTTCTGCTGAAACTGGTTCTTGGAGCATTTT
>CAZHCT010000008.1:11010-19684 GCA_964531355.1 Candidatus Woesearchaeota archaeon
AGAAAGGCTGGGACCCAGGTTCGAATCCTGGTAGGGCTATTTTTTAACAAGATTTAAAAATGATTTTATATTTGTTTTCTTTAAGCCCCGTTAGTCTAGCCCGGTCAATTATAAAAAACCGAAAGGATGCGAGCCTCTCGAGATATAAAAATTGGAGTACGCTTGCGACCTGAGTTCAAATCTCAGACGGGGCATCTTTAATAATCTTTTTAAATAACAAATCTTTTGATAGATTATGGAAAAAGGCAAGATAAAAAAGAGCATTAAGTATTCTAATATTGAGGGCAGTTTTGGAAATGCAATGCTTGGTTTTTTTGAAAATTATATAAGCCCATTTGCAATAGCAATGAATGCAACAAACAGGCAGATAGGAATGCTAAGCGCGTTGCCAAACTTGTTTGCTTCACTTGCGCAATTAAAAAGCGCCGATGTTATGGATAAAATTAAGAGCAGAAAAAAGATTGTAACAATTTTTGTTTTATTGCAAACATTAATGTTTATACCATTAATATTAATTCCTTTTTTGTTCAAAGAAAATTTAACCAGAGTCTATGCTTTAATAATATTTGTTTCATTGTATGCTACATTAGGAAGTTTTGGAGGACCGGCTTATGGCTCAATGGTTTCCAGCTTAGTAAAAGATGAAGAAAGAGGAAGATTTTTTGGCTATCGCGGGAAGATTTTTGGGATTATACTAATAATATCCATATTTATTGCAGGTTATATCTTAAACCTGTTTAATGGAAATACATTAATAGGATTTACAATAATTTTCAGCATTGCTATGATATGCAGATTTTTTTCATATTTATTTTTGAAGAAGATGTACGATCCTGCGATGGATTTTAGCAAGGATGGTTATTTCAGTTTCTTGGCATTTTACAAAAGATTAAAACAAAGCAATTTTGCCAAGTTCACTTTATATGTTTCATTAATCACTTTCACAACAAATTTAGCTGGACCTTTCTTTGCAGTTTATGTATTAAAAGATTTAGAATTTAGTTATTTAACTTATACTTTATGGATTGTGATTGCAGCTATTGCAGGTTTGATTACTATGACCTATTGGGGCAAAAGAGTAGATAGTTTTGGGAATATAAGAATATTAAGAGCAACAAGTATAATCGTTCCAATTATACCCATTTTATATTTGTTTTCCAAAGAGACTTATTGGTTGATGTTTATACAAATAGTCTTTGGAATAGTTTGGGCTGGTTTTAACTTGAGCGCAGGCAACTTTATATATGATTCAGCTATACCTGAAAAAAGAGCAAGATGCATTGCTTATTTCAATGTAAGCAATGGAATTGCATTATTCTTTGGAGCAATATTAGGCGGATTTATGATAAGATATTTACCAGCAATTTTTGGATCTAAATTATTGACATTATTCTTGCTATCTGGAATTTTAAGAGGACTTGTTGCAATAATAATGATTCCAATGATAAAAGAAGTTAGAAAAATTAAAGAAGGAAAACATGAAATGCATTATTTAGCTAAGATAAGAGAAATGGATGGAGTTGTCAGGGAATTTTTTAGGCTGAAGAAATGAAGACAAAATATTATTCTTATCTGATTGGAAGATTAAGCAAGGGATGCAGCTTATGCATTCATGGTAAAAAATTAGTGTTCTTAATTACTGGTTTATGTTCTAGAAAATGCTATTTTTGCCCTTTGAGCGAACAGAAAAAATTTAAAGATGTGATTTATGCAGATGAATGGCCCATTAAAAAAGATGAAGAAATTTTAGAAGAGATCAGATTATGCAACAGCAAAGGCGCAGGAATAACTGGGGGAGATCCTTTTGTGGTTTTTAACAGAACCTTAAAATATATTAAATTATTCAAAAGAAAATTTGGGAAAAAGTTTCATATTCATCTTTATGCTCCTACAGAACTAATTACAAAAGAAAAATTGAAAAAACTATATAAAGTAGGTTTAGATGAGATAAGGATACATCCTATTTTTTTGATAGATGAAAAAAAGGATGATTGGAATAAAATCAAATTAGCAAGAGAATTTGATTGGGATGTTACGGTTGAGATTCCTGTTGTTCCTGGAAGAGAAGAAGAAATTAAAGAATTAATTTTATTTCTAGAAAAGATAAAAGTTGATTTTCTGAATTTGAATGAATTGGAGATGAGCGAGACAAATGTGGATGATTTGTTAAATCGTGGTTTTCACTGCAAAGATAGTTATAGTTATGGCATAAAGGGAAGCGAGAAGACAGCATTAAGATTATTAAGATGGATTAAGAAGAATGAAATAAAATTAAATGTTCATTACTGCACAAGCAAATTGAAGAATAGTGTTCAGCTATTGAATCGGGTTAAAAGAAGAGCAAAAAATGTTTCCAAGAAATATGATTTTATAACAGAGAATGGAACTTTATTCAGGGGAGCAATATATTCCAAGAAAGATTTAAATAAGACAAAAAAAGATTTAATGAAAGAGTTTGATATCCCTAATGATTTAATTGAGATCGACAAGGCAAATAAAAGGATTTTAACTGCAGTTTATATTGTAGACAAATTAAAAAAAGAATTGAAGAAGAAAGGTTTAATTCCTGCGATAGTTGAAGAGATTCCAACTTATGATAAATTAGAATTAATGGTGGATTACTTATGATAAAACCTGAAAGATTAGAAAAAGGAGATGTAATAGGAATTGTTTCTCCATCTGGACCAATTTTACATAAGAAGAATTATGTTCATAGAGGAATAAAGATATTGAGTGATATGGGTTTTAAGATTAAATTAGGAAAAAATGCATTAAAACAGAGAGGTTATATGGCTGGAACAGATGAAGAAAGAACAAATGATTTAATGGAAATGTTTGAAGATGAAAATGTAAAAGCTATTTTTACAAATAGAGGTGGAGATGTTGCTTTGAGATTACTTGATATTTTAGATTATAAGATTATAAGAAAGAATCCTAAGATATTGATGGGATCAAGTGATATAACAATATTATTGAATGCAATCAACAAAAAAACAGGTTTAGTTACATTTCATGGACCTTTGCTTGCTTGGGGGATTAATTGTTCTCCATGGGATTTAAAACAAATGGATTCTTACAGCAAAGAGTATATGTTTAAAGCATTATGCAATAAAAAACCAATCGGAGTTATAAAACCAGTTAAAAAAAGGATTGTCATTAAAGAAGGCAAAGCAGAAGGCATTTTAGTTGGGGGGAATCTTGACTGCATAGAGAAATTATGCGGAACTGAATATGAGCCTGATTTTAAAAACAAGATTTTTTTCTGGGAAGAATTCAGGGAATTTGTTGAAGATATGGATAGGGATTTAACGCATTTAAGACTGCATGGAGTTTTTGATAAGATAAATGGGATGGTTATTGGACATTTAGAAGAATATTTAGAAAAGGGAGAAAGGTACAAAAGATTTGAAAATATGATTAAAGAAGTAACTAAAAAATATGATTTTCCGATATTGAAGATTGAAGAGTTTGGGCATACATTAAAGAATGCAACTATACCTATCTGTGTGAAAGCGAGAATTGAGAATAATAAATTTGAGATTTTAGAAAGTGCTATTAAATAATTTATGCGCTAGTAGTCTAGTGGTTAGGATGTTCAATTTTAAAGAACATAACAAATAGGAGCTTCCCAAGCTTCTGACCGGGGTTCAACTCCCCGCTAGCGCAGTTTTAAATAACCAAGCAGGACATCAAGAAAACTATTTTGGTTATTAGCTTTATATTTGTTGAGTTCTTTATCACTTTTAATATCATCAAATTCACTTGAATTAATTAATATTAAACCTAAATCTTTTCGGTTTTCTTTTTGATAGGATAACAGTTGTTTTATGTTTGATTTAAACTTGTTTCTAGAATTTTCCAAAGACAAATTGTATAAATCCCAGCAATACCAACACTTAATTGTTTTTTTGTACCCTATATTTGAATTTAACTGCTTGCATAAATTTTTTATTTGTTGAGGATTATGATTTAGATTAGCAAGCAAGATTCGATAAGTTTGACCTGTTGAAATTGCTTTTTCAACCTCTTTTTCTAAAAAATTCATTTTCTAGAAATTTTCCACATTAGGTTAAAAAACTTTCGGTAAGAGTCTGCTATCTCTTTTTGTTTTATGATTATTGCTAAAGGATTTTCTTTGCTCCATAAGATTATTGAAATTTTATCTGCATAGATATTTGTTGCTGCGGGAGTTGAATATTCTTTAGGAAGAAATCTTATTTCTGAAAGAGGAATTTTCTGCAGTTTATTTCTGATTGATGAATCAAATATGATTTTAACCTTGATTTTCTTTTCCACTCTTCTTTTATCAAACCATTTAAAGTAAAATTTTAATATTTCATTGGCTATTGGAGAAGCTCCAAAGATTAAAATTTCTTTTCCCGTTAGAATTTGATCTTCAAACGCTGTCTTTAATCCTGATTTTCCCCTAAAAAATAATGTTTCTTGCTTTTCTTTTGTTAAGTTGAATTTTGATTCTAATTGAGGCAGGATTTCTTTAACCGATTCTTCTTTTTCTTTTAATAAATTCAATAAGATAGAAGGATTTACTGCTTCAAAGTATTTTCTATTATTTTTAGTTATATAACCTATCAAACCTTTTTCGATTAAACGATCTATTGCATCATATACAGATCTTCGATGTATCCCTGACTTGCGAGAGATCATACCTGCAAGACTTGGACCTATATCCAATAATGTAAGGTATATTTTTGCTTCATTTTCAGTTAGACCTATTTGCTGCAATTGTTTTTCCATAGTTAAAACTAGGATTTTTTCGTATATAAATATTGTGGTTAATAATATCACCACTAAAATTGATTAAGAGGGTTTATATCTTAGAATGCATGAATATGAAGGAGGAAAGAAAATGGAAAGCGGAATCATAAAATTTAATTTATCAAAGAAGATTGATGTAATAGATAAGAAGTATATTCGATTATACACTAAAGATATTATTAGCACACTTCCTTTTTTAAAGAAGGAGATAATAGATCCGATTACTGATGAAATTAAGAAAAGAACTGGTTATTCTGATAAGAATATCCCTAAAGAGACCGAGAAAGTTCCTGTAAATGCAGGGGGGGATAAAATAATCGTTGAGGTAACCCCAACAATAAAAAGACCAGGTTATGAAGAGGTTTATTCAAGAATTAATGGTTATTTAGACGATCTTGAAAGGGCATATAAAGATTCAAGAGAACAAGAGGGAATAAGAAAGTTTGAAGGAAATCCTTATGTGGACTTGCCTTTATTAATTAAGGTTCTTGATGAGTACAAAAAGAAGATAATTAGCATTGGAATTAAACAAGAATTATTGGGGTCTAAACTAGAAGAGACAATAAAAAAAATAATTATTCCGATTGGTGTTGATTTTTCAAAATTGCCTGATGGGTCATTGGAGATATTAAGAAATGCAAATAGGTTTTATGAGGATGAAAAAAATAATGTTATAGAAAGCCTGGAAAATTTAATATTCAAAGAAACCGGTTTTGGAGATGATAAAATCCCTAATCAAAGAGAGGATTATTGGAATTCATACGGGAACTATTATGTGCATGCAATATCTTCACCTAAAGAGACAATGTCTTATGGAAAGATGGTTAATGCTTTGATAGGGGAAGGGAGTAAAAAAACCGCCCCAGGAGAATTGATATTGATAGCTAATAGAAATTTCGATGCAGTTCCCAAGGTTTATAGCCCAAAGGAAAGCGAAGGCAGGATGTATATAGCATTATTCGGGATTAAGAAAAGATTGAAAGAATTGGCAGATTGTAATAGGGATACAAAAATAAACCAGGTGCTAAAGATATACAGCTTTTAAATGAGAAACATTTAAATAATTAGTTTTCTTTTTTATTGCTATGAAAAAGTTTTATATTACAACACCGATATACTATATTAATGATGCGCCAAGCATTGGCAGCGCATACCCTACAATAGTTGCTGATATATTAGCTAGATGGCACAGGTTAAAAGATGAAAAAGTGTTTTTTTTGACTGGAACAGATGAAAATTCTATTAAAACTGTAAATGCTGCAAAAAAATTGGGATTTAAAGAAGTAAAAAATTATGCTGATGTAATGGCTGAAAAATGGAAAGAAACATGGAAAAAATTAGGAATAAGCAATGATGGATTTATAAGAACAACAGAAACCAGGCATAAAAAAGTTTTAGAAGAGGTATTTGAAAAAATGCATAAAAAAGGAGATATATACAAAGGGACCTATAAGGGATTGTATTGCGAAGGGTGCGAGGCTTTTTACACTGAAAAAGATTTATTAAATGGAGAATGCCCAATTCATAGGATAAAAGCCAAGGAGATTGAAGAAGAAAATTATTTTTTCAAGTTAAGCAAATATCAAAAAAAGATATTACAACATATTGAAAAGAATAAAGACTTTATATTGCCTGACTTTAGAAGAAATGAAATTATTAATTTTATAAATGGGGGCTTGAAAGATATAAGCATTTCCAGACCTAATGAGGGATGGGGGATTCCACTACCTATTGATGAAAAACAGGTATATTGGTGCTGGTTGGATGCTTTATTTAATTATGTTTCAGGAAGTGAATATTGGCCTGCTGAGCTGCATATTGTTGGGAAGGATATATTAAAATTTCATGCAGTTTATTTTACAGGGTTTTTGTTAAGCGCAGGATATAAATTGCCTAAAAAAATATTTGCGCATGGATTCTTAACAATAAACGGGCAGAAGATGTCAAAGTCATTGGGAAATGCAATTGATCCTTTATATTTGTCTAAAAAATATTCAATTGATGCAGTAAGATATTATTTGATAAGAGATATTCCATTCGGCTCTGACGGGGATTTTAATGAAGAGCAATTAAAAGCTAGATTGAATAATGAGTTAGCAGCTGACTTGGGAAACTTGCTTAATAGAAGTTTAAAGTTAATGGAAAATAAAGAAATAAAAGGAGAAGCTGACACAAATTTAACTATTGAGTTAGATGTTAATAAAATAGATTTGCTTATTGATAAATTAGAGATGCATAATGCAATTGAAGAGATATGGAGTTTTATAAGAAAAGCAAATAAATATATCAATGACAAAGAGCCATGGAAATTAAAAGGCAAAGAATTAGAAACTATTTTGTATACAATTGCTGAGAGCTTGAGAATAATCTCCATCTTAGTGAGCAGTTTTCTTCCAAATGCTTCTGAAAATATAAACAAGCAAATTGGAGTAAAAAATGGAGAATTAAAAGACTGCAAGTTTAATATTAAAAAAAGTTATAAGATAAATAAAGGAGATGTTTTGTTTAAGAAAATTGAATAAGATAATATTAAAACGCGGCGTTGTGGAATTTGAATTTAATAATACTAAAACTGCTGCAGAGATTAAGAAAATTCTGCCTATTAAAGGAATTGTTAGCAGATGGGGCGATGAAATTTATTTTGAGATTCCATTAAAGATTAAGGAGAAAGAGAATGCAAAACAGATAATGGAAATAGGAGATATTGCATATTGGAGACAAGGAACTTGTTTTTGCATATTTTTTGGAAAGACTCCTTTAAGCAAAGATGACAAGCCTGTTGCTGCGGATCTTGTAAATGTTTTTGGAAAAGTTAAAGGAAATTTAGATATTTTTAAAAAATCAGAAGATGGGGAGGAAATAAGAATAGAATGAAACAAATAAGCTTTGAAGATTTTAAAAAAGTTGATTTGAGAATTGGAGATGTTAAAGCTGTCAAAACAATAGAAGGAGCTGATAAATTATATATATTGCTTGTGGGATTAGGAAAAGGAGAGCATGATATACAATTAGTTGCTGGAATAAGAGAGCATTATAAAGAAAATGAATTAATTGGAAAGAAAATCGTTGTTGTTAGAAATTTAACTCCTAAAATTTTTAAGATAGGAAATGAGGAAATAGAAAGCCAAGGAATGATATTAGCAGGAGTTTTCAAAAACAAGGTTGTTTTGATCCAGCCTGGAAAGGATATTGAAACCGGAGCTAAGGTTGAATAGATTTTTCTTTTTTTCTTGAAAATATAAAATAGATTAAAAGTATTATAAAAATTACTGCAGAGATTATAGCAAGAAGATTAAAAATAAAAATAAATTGAGAGATTAAAGTTATATCTCCTAGACCTTCTGTACTCAATTTCATGATATTGGCTGAATAAAACAGGATGATTGAGAATATAAGCGCGGTCAACAGATATGCAATTTTATTGCCAAATTTTTTCTGTTTTTCTTCTTTTTCAAATTTTTCCTTGAATTGCTTTAATTCTTCTATTTCATTCATATTAAATATGGGCCCACTGAGATTTGAACTCAGGACCTCACGATTTGTGAGTCTAATAACAAGTAGAGCATAGCTCTGTTGCCTCACCTCCGTGGAAATGAGACCCTGCTAAAAAACTTATCAGTCGTGCGCTTTGTTCGCAAGTTTCCATTGCTCTAAACCAAGCTGAGCTATGGGCCCTTAAGTTTTAAAGAAGTTGGAGAATTTATAAAGTTTTTGTTAAAAAAAAGCCTCGGCAAAAATAAGCGCTTTCCGTTAAGTTTTTTCCTTAATCTCGGGAAAGACTCGAACTTTCTTATGGTGTTTTCATCAAACATGACCACTCGATTAACAGTCGAGCGCTCTACCTGTTACTCGATAGTTTACTATCTCTGAGCTACCGAGGCTTGGTTCTTGTAAGAAA
>CAZHCT010000008.1:19784-21353 GCA_964531355.1 Candidatus Woesearchaeota archaeon
AAAAGTTTAGCCCTGCCAATTCTCCCATTTTCATTAAATCGATGGGCTTAAGGTGCAGGGCAATAAATATAAGAAAATCAGAATTTAAATTACTTTGGTTTAGTCTAAAAATTCTTTATTCTTTATTTTTTCTGGAAGATATACGTCACTGATGAAGGTTATTCCTCTAGAACTTAGGGATTGTATTTCTACTTTAGCTCCATTTTTCTTCATCATACCAAATTGCCTTTGCCAATCCTTATTATCCTTAAACCAATCATATTCTGAAATTTGCTTTAATCTACTAATATCCTGCTCTGAAAACTTTATAAAATGTTTCTTTAAATCGTATTTTAAAATATCATCACAAGAGATTCCAATGAATTTTACTCCAGGTATTGTTAGTCTTTCTGCTGCATGGGCTAAAGCAATACTTCCATATTTAATAACAGAATAAATATAAACCCCCCACGGATCATTATCAACTAAGACGTAGATGGGCAGTTTATATTCTTCATACATTCTTTGCAGTAATCTTCTGATACCTCTTGTTGTTTGACCTTGAGAGCTTATTATAATACAATTATGTTTATCCCAAAATTTGTCTTCATGAAGCCTTTCCCAAATTGCTGCTTTTTCCATATAAAGAATATATTTTGCATTTACTTTCTTAAATTTTATGTTTTCTACATTAGAGGGAATAGACCAACCTCCTGAACCTAATTTAGACCAATCAATTATATCTCCTGCATCTTCTACAATAACTTTTCCTACAATTGAACCATTCTTATTCGCATTAACATGCAACTGCTCTCTTGAAAAATCAATTATAACTTCTAAATCCTCAATTGCTTTATCTGAATCAACCTGTTCATCAACTAAATTAACATTTGTTCCTGGAATGGTTCTCTTAGCCATATAAAATACATCTCTTAGTGAAGAATGTTTTCCTGTTTCTAATAATTCTTTTTTGATTATAGAAGCAACTTCAACGGTCTGCAAGAATTTTTTAGCATGAAGAACATTAAAGAAGCTTCGTTCAGCTGTTTTATTCCCTAATGTAAGGGTTCTACTTTTAGGATCATAGATAATATTAGACAAAGCTCTTACAGGCAGTTCGATTTTTGGGTTTTTGCCTTTTTCAGCCTGCTTAGTTATATCTTCACCAAATTCTTTCAATGTTTCTTTGATATTACTTTTTTGTTTCGCCATTTTCTAATAAATCATTAATTCCTTTTTTTAATACTTTATTGAAATCTTCCTCTATCTTAATTTTTTTCTCATTTGTCAGATTAGATAATGCACTTGCCAGTTCAGGTATATATTTTTCAAATAAACTAACTCTTTCTGCCTGCTCTCTTTTTCTAATGTTTTTTCTAATCCATAAGCCTAATTCTCTTCCTGCTTCTTGCAAAGCTAATTTAATTTCTTTTATAATCTCTTCATAATGAGCAACTGCTTCTTTTGCTTCTGAAGTAAATGGAACCCACACAGAAGCCATATGAATTAAGATTATTGCTGGTCCTACAGGTAAGTTGCTTCCTGATTGCTGCAAACCATAAGGTTTCCAATTTGTATCTTCAACTGCTT
>CAZHCT010000009.1:0-19655 GCA_964531355.1 Candidatus Woesearchaeota archaeon
AGGTTTATTACGATGTAGAATATAGGTCTAGAACTTCAGAAAGCTAAGTAATTACTGTTTTATTAAGAATATGTAAACTCTTTCTGCTTTTCTTTAACATACCTTATCATATTATCTAAGCTTCTCATAATATCCATTTCATTTTTAGCGCTTACTTCAATATCGCAGCAAAACGGTATATGATAAACTAATCTTCTATAACCATTATTTCTAACAGAACTAACTAGTATTAAGTTTAAATTATCAAACCTCTCTTTAATGCATTTCTCCTCAATTTTCTTAAATGTATCCCATCCTACAATCTCAACCAGCTTAAAACTCATGAGAAATTAATATTTAAACTAGCTTAAATAAATTCCTATAACAAAAAAATAAAAGAAAAAAAGAAATTAAAAGTTCTTTCTAATTTCTTGCACAATATCTTCGCTATGCTTTTTCATTGCGCTTCCTAATCCTATTCCTAAAGCAACAGCCAATCCAATAGCCAATGCTCCAATCAAGATTAAGAATGTGTTTTCAAGCAATCCAACCTGCACTCCTATCTGCTTTAGAGCAACAATCAAAACCATTATCACAATTGCTGCTTTTACAAGCTTAATAGAAATTTTTATTCCTTTTTGCTTGGAATGCTCTTCTACCTTAACTCCTAAATAATGTGCAACTGCTAATCCGACAAGTAATATTATTACAGCTACAATCAAGCTTGGCAGCCATCCAACAAATGCATTAAGCATGTCAGATAACTCGCCCAATTTAATTAATGATACTGCTTGCTGCAAGAATACTATCACGATTAGCCATTTTACTATTTCTCCTGAGATTGATGGTATGTTAACATGGCCAACTTCTTTTGTTAAAGCAGCCTTTCTCATCCACTTGTCTAATCCTGCTTTGTCAAGAACTACTTTTACTAAATGTCCTATCAACCATCCAACAATATAACCAATTATCAAAACAATAATTGCACCAATCAAGCTTGGTAGAAAATCTATTATTTTTAATCCAATTGTTTGCAATGGATTAAGAATAGCTATACCTGTTTCTGTTAAGATATCAGCCATTTACTCACCTCCTTTTGATAATAAATTACCTATTTTAATCATTTAAATATATTTAGCATTACTTTAAAGTAGACAAAATTAATCTAAAAAAGTCTTTATTTTTAATGTACTAAACCTATTTTTTAAAAGATGAAAACGAAACGGAAGCTCAAAGATGGATAGATTCAAAATAAATTCCATCTAAAATATTTATTTAAAATTTAATTATAATAATCCCAATCTTCTTTTATTATAAGCAGTTAATCCACCAGCTTCTACAATTTCTCTAACAGGACCAAATGGTTTTATTGGATATGCTTGTCCTTTAGAAGGTGATTGAATTATAGGCGAACCTCTTAAATCAATCTCAACTTCATCTCCTGTTTTGAAAACATCTGTTAGGTCCAATGTAGACTCCAATGGAAGAATTATTCCTCCATTAACAGAATTTCTATAATAAATTCTAGCAAAAGATGTAGCAACAACCGCTTCAACGCCTGCTGCTCTTAAGGCTATTGGAGCATGCTCTCTTGAACTTCCACAACCAAAATTACTACCAGCAATGATTATTTGATAATCGCAAGTTCCATCTTTATTTAAAAAAGGAGTAGGGTATTGTTTAGGATCTAAATCTTCCATAGCATGTTTTGCCAATGTTTTTGGATCCATTGTTGTTAAATATCTTGCTGGTATGATAACATCAGTATCGATATTATTTTCTACAACATAAACTTTTCCTTTTATTATATTCAACATTTCAGTCATTTTTACCTCTTAATTTTATATCGCAGTTTTTATTCCAATCACTCATACAGTATAATTGTAATTGTGCAACACCAACATGTCTTTTATAAATAGGACTGACTGGAGAAGGTTTATAATATTTTATTCCCCCAAGACCATGTGCGCAATAATAAAAGAAATTTCCAATTTTTTTTAAATTACGGCATTTCATACCTGCCTCATTTTTTAAGTTTTTAATTATCTTTCTATCTTCTTCCAAGATAATATCATCAAAAGTTTTGATATCCTCCCAAGTTTTCATTTTTCAGCTCCTGTTATGTGTCCTGCAATTGCGCTTGCAGCAACTGTTTTAGGTGAAGCTAAATAAACAAATGATTCTGGACTCCCCATTCTTCCTCTAAAGTTTCTATTTGTTGAACTTATTGCAACTTCTCCCGGAGCTAAAATCCCCATATACCCTCCAAGACAAGCTCCACAAGTTGGTGCAGAAAAAACAGCTCCAGCATCCATAAAAATATCATACAAACCTTCTCTTACTATTCTTCTTTGTATATCTGCTGTTGAAGGAACTACAAGTAATCTTACACCTTTAGCTACTTTTTGACCTTTAAGAATATCTGCAGCAGCTAAAAAATCTCCATATTTGCCACCAGTGCAACTTCCGATATATGCTTGATGTATTCTTGTATCTTTTAATTGCGAAGCTGGAACAACATTTGAAGGCAAATGAGGTTTAGCAACTAATGGTTCAAGCCCTGAAGCATCTATCTTCTTTATAGAAGCATATTGTGCATCCTCATCAGAAAACAAACCTCGCGACTTGAATAATTCTGAATATTCTGATAAACCCATCATAAGTTTAGATTGATCAAATGCCCCTTTCCTGATTAAGTACATGGTAGTTTCCTCATCAGGTTCAATTATTCCAGATTTAGCCCCTGCTTCGATTGCCATATTTGTCAATGTCATTCTCTCATCCATAGACATATCTCTTATTGCATCTCCAGTCCATTCCATTGCTTGATATAATGCTCCATCAACACCTATATCTCCAACAACTCTTAAGAATAAATCTTTAGCCATGACGTTTCTAGGCATCTGTCTATTAACCTCAAACTTAAATGACTCAGGAACTCTAAACCATAAATTTCCTGTGGCTAAAACATTTCCTGCTTCTGTTGTTCCTATCCCTGTTGAAAATGCTCCTAATGCACCATACGTGCAAGTATGAGAATCTGCTCCAACTAAAACCTGACCAGGAATGACATGTCCTTTTTCAGGCAACATTACATGACAAACACCATAATCTCCTCCTTCAATCATATAATCTACAATATTAGTACCTTTTACTTTTTGTTCTTCAACAAAAGCTCTTAGTTCCTGATATAATTTAGCAGAATCAATATCTTTATTTGGGATATAATGATCTGGCACAACAACTATCTTAAATCCTGAAGCAACTTTATTTTCAAATTCTTTTTTTAAAAGTTTTATAGCTCCAGTAGAAGTAACATCATGCATCATTAATACATCAACTCTCGCGTCTATTGTTTCTCCTGGAATAACTTTATCTTTTCCCGCACTTCTTGCCAATATTTTTTCTGTTATTGTTTGTCCTGTCATTTTAGTACACCCTCTACGACTAAGTCTCCAAATTGAGAAGTTGAAACAACTTTTTCTAGAGGGGTTAAAGTTCTTGCCAATTCTCTTGTTCTAAATCCCTTTGCAAAAACTCCAATTAAAGCATCCCAAACATTTTTTGCTTCCTCTTCTAATCCAAAACTTTTATCAAGCATAAATGCAATGCTTCCAATCATAGAATAAGGATTAGCAACATTTTTTCCAGCAATATCCGGTGCAGAGCCATGTGAAGGTTCAAAATATCCTCTTCCTGTTTCTGGATTCAAGCAAGCAGAGGGCATTAAACCTAAACTTCCCAATATTCCACCACCTTGATCAGTTAAAATATCTCCTTGCATATTTTCAAAAGCCATTACTCCATTAAATTGAGTTGGTTTAATAACTAATTGATAAGCAACATTATCTACTAACATAGATTCAAATTTAACATCACTATATTGTTTTGCAACATCCTCAAAAATAGCATTCCAAAATCTTGAAGTAGCTAATACATTAGCTTTATGAACACTTGTTAATTTGCTTCCCTTCTTTCTAGCTTCCTTAAAAGCAACATGAGCAAATCTACTAATTTGTTCTTGTGTATAATAGCAATCATCTCTTGCATATTGCATTCCTGTATTTTTTCCTTCAACTTTTTCTCCAAAATATATTCCTCCAACTAACTCTCTCATCATTAAAATATCTAAACCTTCTCCAATCACTTCAGGTCTAAGTGGTGAAAATTCTGCACAAGATTTAGGCAAAATTATAGGTCTATAATTAGCATAAGTATCAAATCTTTTTCTTAAAGGAAGTAATGCTGCACCTTCTGGACTCATTTCTGTAGGAATCTTTTTCATTTCGCTTAACGCTAAACCAATAGGTCCTTTAATTATAGTATCAGCACTATCACAAACTCTTTTGGTATCATCTGAGAAAGGATGTCCTTGTGTAAAGTATGCTCCTGCTCCAAATGGTGCATAAACTAAATTAAAATTATGTCCATATTTTTGAGAAATAACATTTAATACTTTAACACCTTCTTTCATTATTTCTGGTCCAATTCCATCTCCTTCTAAAATAGCAATTGTTTTTTCAACCATAGTCTAATAGATTTAAACCATATTTATAAATCTTTTGTTTGTGTAACTACTTAAAAATTAAGAAGTACAAATTTCATTTTTCAGAAAAAAATAGAGATTTCAAAAGTATCGACAATATTCCTAAGACTGAATTTATCACTTAACTAAAAGAGGATTATAATTCCCTTTCAATCTTTATCAATTCATTAATCTTTGCTTCTCTTTCTTTCCCTTTGATTCCGCATTTTATTATCGGAATTTCAAAACCAACAGCTAAATGCGCAATTGTATTATCCATTGTCTCTCCAGACCTGTGCGAAATTACAGGCATAATCCCATTTTCTTTTGCCAGATTAATAACCTCTTTTGTTTCTATCAATGATCCAATCTGATTGGGTTTTATTACAACAGCATTAATTGCTTTTTCCTTTATTGCTTTTTCCAATCTTTCAATATTTGTGCATATCAAATCATCTCCGCAGATTAAAGCATTATTGTTTTTTCTTAATCTGCTGAACCCGTTAAAATCATCCTGCTCTAAAGGATCTTCAACATATGCAAGATTATATCTCTTTATCAATGCAGTAACAAAGCCAATCTGCTGCTCCCTATCAAGCTTCTTTTCCTCTTTAGCATACAAATAATAATTCTTCCTGAATAATTGTGTTGCTGCTATATCCATTCCAATCAATATTTTAAAGCCAAGCTCATCTGAAACCTTTTCTGTTGCTTCTTTTAATAAATTCAAAGTTTCCTCTATTTTCATATTAGGAGCCCATGCTTTTTCAGATGTTTTTCTGTTAATATTTAATTTTTTCCCGATTAAATTGTAAACATAAGAATTTGCAAATGCAGCATCATGAAAACTTCTTGTTTTGGGCAATAATAAAAATTCCTGTATATCCTCAACATTTTTTCCTTTTAAATGCGCCCCTCCTCCAATAACATTTCCTAATGGCATTGGCATCTTGTATGCATTAGGATTTAAAAATTTCCATATTTTGTTGTTTGACATTGCTTTTAATATAGCAAATTCCAAAGCAATTACTGTATTTGCTCCTAATCTATTCCAATTTTCTGTTCCATCTGCTTCTCTTAAAGAATTTTCTATTAAGGTTAAATCATCAAAAGTAAAAAACTCAAAATGCTTTAAGATTTTCAATAAATGAGTATTAACAAAATCTATTGGAATCTTTTTTGGAAATGCTGTTTTTTCATATTTTCCAACAGATGTTCCAGATGGAGCAGAAGCAGTAAATTTCTTGTTTATTATAATCTCAATTGTATCTTCCCCTTTAGAATTCTTGATTATTCTTGCTTTAACGCTCTTTACTTTCATTTAAGCCTCTTTTTATAGATTATTTACAATAATTATATATTTAAGTCTTTTTATTGAATGGTTTTACTAAAGATTTCAGCAGAACCCTAAAACCGAAAAGTTTTTATAAAGGATTATACTTAGAATGAATATGGAATTAAAAATACCCTTATCAAAAGGAAATTATCTCGTGTTTAAGTTAGGAATAGAAAAAGAATTAGAATCTACTGAATTACCAAAAGGTATGTATGAGTATGACCTTCCTCCAAGTAAAGGCATTGACAAAAAACATATTATGAAGCTTTTTGGATATTCAGATGCCTATTTGTCAGCATATGAAAATATAACCGGAATAAAAATACGAAATAAAAAATATTACAAATAATTCTATATAAACAAAAAATTTTATAATTTAAAACAAATAGTTAATTCAAAATGAAAATTAAGTCGAAACATAATCCGCCAGAAGATCGTGAAGGAGCTAATTATAGTCATTTCTTTGCTCAGATGTCTATACAAGCTAGTACATCTAAAAAAATATATACTTCATCGATATATCCAACTAAACAATCAAGAATATTTTATTATCCTATAGACCATGGAAGAAAAGATAATTAAATATGCAGAAAAAACCCTTGATTCTGTTCTACTATTTTATGATCATAAAGGGATTTCATTAAGTCATAGACCTAAAATTAAGTATATTGATAGTATGCACCCAAAGTTCTATGGAATACCCGCTAGATGTGAAGTATATTATCCAAAAAAAGAAATTTTATATCTTTCATTGGTAAAATCACCAAAATATAAGTCAATTATTCTTTTGTTTCAACCTTATAAAACTATTCAAAACAAAAAATTTCGTGATGAGATTATAGCTCATGAAGTCTGGCATTTAATAGAAAAGGAAAGAAATGTTATTAATATTGCCCCAATCATTAAAGAAGGAACAGCAACTTATGCAGCTAAAACATTTTGTCTTGGATATTTTGAAGATACAATAAAAAATCTAAAAGAAGATTATGAAAATACGCACTTGGTTGTCGCATCTTTAGTTAATTATTACACTAGAAGTTTAAAAAATCCGCTTATTTCCATCTTGAATAAAGAAATAAGATTGATGATAGAAAAAGAGTTATTTAAAAAAATCAGAAATCAAGCTATCGAAACGTTAGAAAATACACTTAATCCTCAGGTCGTTAAGACAATATTTGGAAAATGACCTACTGGGACTGAAGTCCTAAGTTTCCAGTGAGGACTAAACAAGAGAATGATGCTTTGCTTGATTTAGGATATATTGTTCACTTTATTTGAAAAAGAAATGAATCTCAGATATTTTTATACATTTTTTTTAAAGTCAGAATTTAGAGTAACAATTCTATTTTCCAAATTAATAGAACCCGTAACCACTTGATAGAGTCCTTTTGTAGGATATTCTCGCTCAGAAATAAATGCGGCAAGTTCGGACATCATTGTTTTTTTAATAGTTTCTAAATCTATTTGTGGGCCGTTTTGCTGGGCAATCAATAGTGAAACATAATCTTGAAAGGTTAATTCTCCCCTTATTAAAATAGAAACCGGATGATATTCTTTTAATAGATTTAATTCAAAAAAGTCGCATAACGTCATTGAAGGCAAATCTAAAGGATTTTTACGGGGTAATGCATTTCTTATAGTTATTTCATCTTCCAAAGTTAATTCGTTCTCTCTCCATTTTGTTAAAATTAGCATACCCGATTTTTTATCAATAGGTGTCATATTTTTAGCATTATACGCTTTTATAGATGATACAAATTCTTCATAAGCAAATTCAGACCATGATTGCAAATATTTATCATTAAAAGCATAAGCAACAATACTTTTAATATCTTTGTTAAGGTCGACCTCTTGTAAGTCTCTTAGCTTTTCCTCATTTTCATGAATGATTCCCCCACGATTTATAGAGCCATCTTCTTCTAGATAAATCAGAAATCTTTTTTCATTTTCATCTATTAAGCAAGTTTTGATTGCTTCAAATACTTTTGAGTCACTTAATACTATTTTTGATATTTCTCCGATATTCATTTTTGGTACATTAAATTATGATATTGAAAAAACTTTTACATTGCTTTTTCTAGTTCTTCTTTTAGGAAGAGATTTAAGCATTTTATTGAAGCCCTTTATTTCTTTTGGATTGAGGTATTTTTTAATATACTCATTTGTTTTTCTTTTGGCAATGTCATGTGCAACTTGTTTTGGTTGTTTTTTGATTATTGCATATTCAACTTCTGTCAATTCATGTTTTAAAAATACATCTCTATATTTCTTATCAATTTCTTTCCAAATCTCAAGAAAAAAATATTTAAAAGCATGGGTTTCTCCAAGCTTATCAGCAAAATTATAAGTCATAGGCAGAACTCTAGCATAAACATCTGCAATATTCTTGATTGGTAAATGTGAATATTTTTCAGGAATATGCTGTGCAATCTCATAATCAAATAAAAGAGATTTATACCTATAAAGAACATTAAGGCGATTTGGGGTTAGGTTTATTCTACTCTTTTCATATTTTATGTCTATAAAATTGATATCATCAAGGGATTTAATCTGCAACATCTTGTCTTTCCTCTTCAATAAACTCATCTTCTTCCAGCACTCTCTCTTTTAGGTTATCTCCTTGTCTTAAATATCCATACAACTCCCCATCCTCTGGGCCTCCCGTATCCAAAGATATGCTACTTTTCTTTTTCTGATTTATCAGATATCTTGCGTATTGCAGTGAGCTATATAGATATCTTCGAAATTCAGTAATTTCATTTTTACCCTTATGATAATTTATATATACATCATGCTTTAATGCCAGGTCATGCAGTAATGAGAAAGCAGTTTCCCTTAATTCCGGATTCCTGTAATTTTTTATTATTGGTGTGTAAAGTTCAACTAATTTTTCCTGCGCTTTGTATCTTATTTTTTCATCAAAGCTATATAGTAGTTTTCCTACCCCAAAAGAAAATTCTTCATATATCCTTGCATCATTTATCTCCCTAAGTCTATGAATCTTTGAAATACTTTTTGATAGATTTCTGTCCTTCTCAATACTTTTATCAATAAACCCTTTAACCTTTGCATAGTTTTCTTTATCAAATAATTTTACAAAGTATAATATACCTTGCAAACTAAGTTCCCTGCAGATACCTTTTCTAAATCTTAGATAATCCTTTGTTTCTTTATCAATCTTATCTTTCATATTAGGCAAATCCCTTTCATTTGCAAGATAATCAATTGCTTTTTTAATAGTTTTCTCATCAAATTGATTACAATCTAATCTCTTCTTCCAATAAGTTTCGAATCTATCATCTTTTATATTCATCATATTTCCAACTACTTTTCCTTCATGCATTATTGTATTCAGACTTTCATATTTCAAATTAATTCCTTTATTTTTTAATTCTTTATCAAGAATAATTATCCTTGCTTTAGAGCCATATATATCAAAGAATAATTCTGCATCAGACTTATATTTTTCTCTTAGATGATCAGTTATCTCTTCTAGGCCTTTTTGGGAAGTATTGACAGAACTTATTCTTGGGTTCCATGAGTATTCAAATCTATCATCTCTTATCCCAAATTGCTCCTGTAAAATCTCTTTATCTATTAAATCATTTATTTCATTCAATTTTAATTCAAGACCTTTTTCTCTTTTCAAGTCTTTTAACAGGTTTATTCCTCCTTCTCTTGAACCATACTTGTAAAAAAAGTTGTCTTGGTTTTCTGTGTATTCTTCGGCTAAGAAATTTAAAGTAATTTCTGCTTGGTCTGCATCTATCCTTTGTTGCACGGGCTTCCAACTTGAGTTAAACCTTTCATCATTAACTTCCAAAAAGTCTGATAGATCTTTTCCATTGCAGACTAATGTAGACAAAGGCATTAAATCCTGTATTTTTAATCCATTCTTTCTGAGATCCTTGGCTATTTTAATTACTCCATCCTTACTTCCATAAGTCTCAAAAAACTTGTCTGAATTATTTTTATACTTTTCTTTTATAAAATGTATTATCATGTTAATCTTGTCTAATGGCAGAGGTATCGTTTTTGGATTCCATTTCTCTTTGGTTCCATTGTCTTTTATCCCCAACAGTTCAAAAAGCATCTCTTTATCATAAACCAATGTATTTAATGAGTTTAAGTTGTAAGTTCTGCCTTTTACCTTTAATAAATCTCTTGCTAGATTCAATTGCCCTATCCTAGAGCCATATCTCTCAAAAAACTTTTCTGCATCATTTTTATACTGTTGCTCTAAAAAATTAAGAATTGATTTAACTTCATTAAGATTTAACATAATTAGCCTTGGTTTCCACAAGCTTTGGAATTTGTCTTCTTTGACATCCAATAAATCTGCCAAAACCTTGCCATTGCCCATCATAGTGTATAACCTAAATGGGCTTATGTCTAGTCCTTTACTGTTCAAGTCCTGACTAAGGTGTATTACTCCAGCTTTAGAGCCATATCTGCTCAAAAATTTGTTACTATCTCTTGCATATTCTTCTTTTACTATCTGAACTACATCTTCTATGCTATTTAGATCTAAACATATATATCTTGGCTTCCATTGCCTTTCTAATTCTCTATCATTAACTTCTAGGAGTGTGCATAAATTCCTTCCATTTCCTATTAGTGTACTAACTCTATTAAGTGTATTTGCAGATAACTTGTGCTTTAACTTGGTTGCTACATTAATTATGCCCAAGCTTGATCCATATTCTTTCAAGAATTCTTTTCTGTCCTTTTTGTACTCTTTTTTAAGAAAGTCTATTATACATTCTACTTCGCTAACATTGAAATTCAATTTTCTGTTTTTCCATTCTGTGTTGAATCTAACATCATTTAAATTTAGTAATTTAGCCAATTCTTTTCCATTAGAGACCAATGGACCAATTTTTTCTATCCTCATTTCAAGGTTTGCATCTTTTTTTAGATCTATTGCCAAGTTCAATTGACCAAGCTCTGAACCATATTTATCAAAAAATTTATCATGGTTTTCTATATATTTCTTCTTTAAAAATTTCAGGATAAACTCTATTGAATCATGCGTCAGTTGTATATTTTGGGGATTCCATTCCTCAAAACGCCTATCTTCTATTCCTAGCATAGTGCTTAAATCTCTCCCATTTTCAACCAACTGAGAAATTCTTGTTGGATTAAGTTTAAAGTTATATTTTAATTCCATCTCTCTTGCTAGCATAATACCCCCATTTCTTGAGCCATAAACATCAAAGAATTTCTGGCTATTTTCATTATATCTATTTCTTAAGTGTTCTGTTATCTTGTCTACCTCATCAACTCTTAAAAATGATGTTTTTGGTCTCCATTCTGTAAAGAATCGTTCATCATCAATGCCAAGAAGCTTTGGCAAAATTTTCCTATCCCCGGTTACGCTGCTAACTGCAGCAAGCCTGATATCAATATTCTTTTCTTTTTTTAATTCCTTTCCTAAGATATACAATCCCGTTCTAGAGCCATATTTCTTAAAGAATTCATCTGGATCATTCTTATACTGTTGTCTTAAAAAATCTAAGATAGTCTCTAGTTGGGATAAGCTGCTTAGATGATAAACTTTATTTTTCCATATTAAGCTATCTATTCCTTTGCTTAATTCTGGATCATTGATAATATCAACTAATCCATCTTTTTTCCCGATTATCTGATAAATTGAATTTAGGTTAAGGGATACTCTATTTTGCTTTTCGATTCTTGTTGCTAGATTATAGATGCCGTATAAATTGCAATATTCATCAAAATTACCCTCATTTAACGAATTTATTATAAGATTTCGCAGAAGAAAAAAATGCCCTTTATCAAAACCAGGATACTTAAATCTTGATTTTAATCTATCAGAAAGCAAATGATATAGTTTATTTGGATAGATATTCTTTCCTATCTTTTTGGTAAGCTCTTCCGAAATAAAATATAAGGCATGCTGGTTATCCTTGAATCTATCCTGTTTAATCAGCTTTTCAGTTTCCTCTCTTATCATTTGCTCTAAGTTGTCTTCTTTGTGCACTGATTTTTCTATTTGGATCTTAAAATAAGCCTTTTCCTTGTCTAGAATTGAATTTTCATTGAATTTTCCATTCTGGAGATAATCTTCAATATCCCTATTGCTAATCGTAATATCTTTTCCTGCTCTTTTTGCAATAGATGTTGCACATTCTATATAATTATTGATTATACCCTCAGAGTCTAAAAAGTCTTGCTTTGAGGATATACTAAATCTATTTACAGCAATTTTTGCAGCTTCGACACCTGCATTTATGATATGATCAGAATTCAAATCTTCTTTGTCAATACATCCCTTAATCAGGTTCATTATCTCCTGATCAAAATTATTATTAATAATTTTATGAGTAATGTATCTGTCATTTTTGATAAGATTCCAAAATTGTCCATAAAATCCTTTGCTGAAATAATCTTTAAAATCTAACTTTCTTTTACCTTGTCTTTTAGCCCACGACTTTTGCAGAGTTACGCTCCTTTCCCGTTTCCATTGTGTTCTTATTGGTTTATACTTTTTTTTATTCTTTATTATTCTGCGTTTTACTTCTACAAGATTAGAATTATCTGTATCACCTAAAATCTCTTTTTTTAACCAAGGTATTGAATTCTCAGAGATAAAATAGTTTGGTCCATTAAGGATTGCGCATACTTTATTTTCATTTTTCCCTTGATTTATCTTATCTAATAACTCTGGCAAGCTTTTTTTATGCTCATACAACCTCAGTCTATGTGCTAATTCAAGTAATTCTATCATATTCTAAAACTAACTTAAGTTTATTATTCCTTGTTCTTTTTAAGATTTTTAAGTTTTTCTTTCAAAGAAGGATCTTCTTTAAATATATTTTTTAATCTTGCAATCACGCTAGAGCAACTTGTATATCCCAGCTCCTTTGCAGCCTTTGTTTTATTCCCATTATATTTAATAAGTGTATCTACAACCTGTTTATTTGTTATCTTCTTACGATTACTTATGTCATTTTCTTCTGCTTCTTCAGTTGAGGATTTTTCGACTAAGTCCTTTAAAGATGGATCTTTTTTATAAATCTTTTTTAATCTTATGCTTATTGAAGAAGGGGCTTTATATCCCAATTCATCCGAGACCCTGCTTTGATTTCCTTTGTATTTTATCAGCATCTCAATTATCTCATTATCTGAAATCCTTTTTATGCGATATTCTCTATTATCAATCATCTTATCTTTAATTGAAGGGTTTTCTTTGTAAATCTTAGACAATCTGCTCAACAGTGTTGGATAAGCATAGTCAAGTATCTCTGCTGCCTTTTTTCTATCCCAATCATATTTGGTCAATGTGTCTATAATCTGTTGATCAGAAATTTTTGGTGTTCTTTTGGTCTCTACCTTTAGTTCTTCATTTTTTATTCTTTTTTCTTTTTTTCTCTCATTCAATATATTTCCGATTAATTCTTTAAGGCTTTTATCTTTTTTGTAGATTCTATTAATTCTGTTGTAGATACCAGAAAGATTTGCATAACCAGCTTCATTCGCTGATTCTTTCAGATTTCCACCATGCTTTTTAAGAATCTCTACAATCTCTTGATCTGTTATTTTTTTATAAGGTTTTAGGTCTTTGAATATATCATCTAAAATTTCTTTGTTAGAGGGATTTTCATACATTTTATTCAGCCTTAGTTCAAGCCCGAATTTATCAGCAAGTCCTATTTTATTTGCAGCTCTTGTTTTGTTTCCATTGCATTCTTTAAGAATATCTATAATCTGCTCATCAGTTACATTTACCTCAGGCATCCCGCTATGCCCAAAATATAATTTTTCCCTAAGGCTTGGATCTTTTTTATATAATTTTCCTATGCGATAACATAAAGAAGGGTAGTTATAACCAAGTAGTTTTGCTGCTTCTAATCTATTACCTTTGCATTCTAATAAAGTTTTAATAATTTCCTCATCAGTTGCTCTCTCAAATCTCTTCCTTTTGGATTTAATATCCTCTTTCAATCCAATAACCTTAAATTCTACATGATAATCAGAAAAACTTGAATTAAACTCCTCAATTGTTTTTATAAGTTCTCTCTTGAGCAAGGTATTCCCTAATATATCTTTATTAAAGTTGAATCTTAGATATTTTTCCTCTTTTATTTCTTTACCTTCATTTGGTTGAGAAAGTACTAAAAGTCCGCTATAAACCTTTTCCATTATAGAATTAATCTTTTTTGTATCCTCATTTAAAATAGGGACATATAAAGATAAACTTATTTTATCCTCTGCAACTTGCTCTTCCTTCAAAAAACATTCTACAATCAACTTATTTTTTATTCTTGACTCTAAATCCCCTAAGTTTCTACTCAAAGATTCTTTAACAACATCTTTTAATTCTTCTCTTAACCCATTGAGATCTTGTTCATACTTATTTTCTTTGATGTATTTTAACTGATTAATGTCTTTATCTCTTTTCTTGATATTTTCATAAATAGAATTGAACCCCTGAAAAACGATTTCTAGAATATTATTCTGCTCACTATTTGACTTTAATAATGCTTCTCTCTTTGATGTTAGTTCTTCTACTTTATGCATAATTTTTTTCTCTCTTTTATCCAAGTTATCTATCATTTGAGAGACTTTTCTTAATTTATCTTCTACCTTCCTATACTCCTTTTTGGATTCTGTAGAATAAACCCTTACATTTTGTTCTAGGCTTAATTTAGGATTGTAGTTTTCCATTTCATTTAAGGAAAGATAGAGGGTTTATAAAACTTTCTATCTTTTACTACTTTTAAATTAATAAAAAGAAAGATTTATAAGTTATCATATAAAAAATTGGATATGGCAAATTATATCAAGAGAAGTTTAGGATATCACATAAGAATAGAAGAAGCGAATGACTTTATGAGATCGAGAAAAATATATTCTGCAAGTCCGATAAGAATTCTAATCAAAAGAGAAGAAAGAAAGGAAATGGAAGGGAAAATGATTCTTCTTGATAATGCATTAAAAGAAAAATTATCAATATTGCATTATGGATTTCTGATTAGTCGACTTGGAAAGAATTGGTATGAAAACAGCAAACCACTAGAATCCTTGAAGTTTATTAATGAGAAAGAAATTGGGGATTATGTAGATAAAAAATTATCTTCTGTTGTTGAGCGGTTGGAAATTCTTATGGATATAACTGAATTCAGGACCGAACAATTGGATTATAAACTTAATGAAAAGATTTTTGCTTATATAAGAAAACCTTATGCTCTGTTAACTAAAAATGAGGTTGTTGGACTATATCAGAATATTTTAAATAAAAATAGTAAAGATTTTCCAAAAGGATTTTTTGAATTTGATGATGGCAGAAAATCAAAAATCTTAACAAAATATTTAATTGAAGATATATTGCATTTGAATGATGGCGCTATTTTAAGCAACCTCAAAAAAGAAAATTTTTATGACTATGGGCTTGGTTGGATGTTAAGTTTTTGTTTCAATGATTCTGTTGTAAATGCAGTAAAAAATGCATATTCTGAAAAATCTGTTGTAGAAGATGAAAAGTTCAAAGTTGGTACAGAGAAAATTATTGATAGATTAGTTGAATCGATTATGGATAATTGGAGCATATAGAGATTAAAATGAACAAGAATATAGAAACGCTATTGCTCAATTTCAAAAGATTGACTAAAGTTGAGCCTAAACTTACAGAAGAAGAAATTCAAAAGTTTGAAAGAGTTAGTTATAATAAGACTTATCAAAGTTTATTGGATATAGAAGGTTTTGATGCAGAAAAAATACTTATTGCATCGATATTGAATAGAATGCCAATCGCAAAAGCACTAAATCCATTTTCTGGAGAATTAATCTACGAAAGAAAATATGGAACATCCAGAATCAATCTAATTTCATTAGGATATAAAATAAAGAAAAAGAGAAATGGAAATGAGATTTATGTAAAGATGAAACAAGATAGGTCCTAATCATGAAAACTATAAAAATAAAACGCTCGTTGTTTAGAAATCACTTATATATTACAGATAAACCTTATTATATCAAAAAAAGTGAAAAAAATGGGGAAAATGATTTATACAATTTGGTCAAAAAAGTAGATAGAGAACACGCTTGGGTATTTTTTCCAAAGAAAGAATATTGGATTAGCTGTATCACAGGATATGAAAAAAAGGAATATGAACAAACTTTAACCTTTCCGCTTATTGAGGCATCGCAACTTGGAAACAATCAAATATATTATCATACTCATCCAATTCATGCACTTAAAGAAGTTAAGATTGAAGAATTTATCAAAACTAAATCCCTTTCAAAAGAAGAGATTATAAATCTTAATCGAGTTATTAATGCCCTTCCTTCAGAAGCAGATTATATTAGTGCCGGAGATTTAATGGGCAAAGAAATGCGCATTGTAAGTAATGAAGGCATTTTCTCGTTGATCTCATCAAACCTTAACCCAATCCATAAAATAGATTATTATGCATTTATTTCAGATACATTGAAGTCATGTTTTAAAGTTTTACAACAAAAAGGAGTAATATGCATTTTAGAAGAGATAACCAAAGAGATGTGTCACTTTTCAAATAATTATATATCCACTAAGTTCAGACCAAAACAGATTTAATAAATTCTTTGTCCTATAAAATCAAACTCGTACAACCTAATATTAAACACGATACTTTTGAGAATATCTTTCTTTAAGTTCGTATAATTTTTTATCAAGAACTTCTTGTTTTTTATAAAAATTTTTTATAAATTTTTCATTTTCTATATGTAATTCGTACAAAGTCTTAGTCATTCCCTCAAGTTTTAGACTAACCCATTTAAAGGCTGATCTAATTTGCTCAATATCTTTTTCTGATAATCCTTCAAGATTAATCTTCTTTGCCATTCATATCATTATATTTGATAACCTTATAAACTTTTCTTATTAAAAATAGCCAGATCAATTCTTCTGCTACTCAGTTCCTTCTTGAACCCATATCTTCAGGTTTTATATATCGTTGAGGTTGTGACCTTATCACTACTTTTCCTGTATTTTCTTCGATTATTACTTTTTGTTTTAATTCCATATAATTCATTTGATTCGGAGTCATTTGTTGTAATTTATTTTCAACTCTCCTTAATATATGCAACCTTCCTTCTAAATCTAATATTGGTTCAGCTAATAGGGTTAATCTACATTTATCTAGATTAATAATCGCCTTAATTAGTTCTTTTTGGATAGGTTGAGATGATTTGCTTAACAATACAATTTCTTTGTCATATCCATGAGCAATTTCTTGTATTCCGCCTATATAAGTTTGACCTTTCCAATCAACAAACACGGCTATTGCTAAAGGGACATTTTTAGACAAACTTTGTTTTTCTTCAGCTAAATAATTTCTTGCAATTTGATACCAATTTTTAAGCTTGTAATTCATTTTCAAACTTATACCTAAGAAAACAGATTAATAAAACTTTTGATTAAAAAAATGTAAACGCAAAAGTTTTTAAACAAACTAAATTATTAAAAAATAAATGAAAAAGAATCTACTAACAATTAGAATTGCTGGGATAGGAGATAATTATATTGGTAAATGTAAAGAATTTAAAGTAGGAAGTTTCGGAAATTCCAGAAGAGATGTAATTCAAAGGGTTCAAACTGCTATTTTAATAAACTCGATGGTTATGCTAAGATTATATCCTAAAGGAATAATTAAAGGATATTACAAAAAGTTGCTGCCATATGCAAGAAAAATCGTCAAAAATAAAGAAAATTTAGAGTCTCTTTTTATGTACACTTAAACTCTTCCAGGCAATGGTCTTTTGATTGTAATAGGCAATATGCCTTCATTAAATTCCATCTTGGAAATCTCGACAGGATTATAATTTATTTTTTTTAAGTCTTCATCCCCGAGTTTTAACAGCATAGGGGCTCCCATAGCAATCTGCAAAGCTCTTGCTCCAATTATCCTTGCTTTCTCGTATTTTGTGTATATCATCTTCTCTGCCATTTTAAAAATTTATTTTAAAACTGTTTTTAACTCTTTTGCTTTTTCAATCGCCAAATCAATCATGCTGTCAATTTCATCTAGCTTAATTCCCTTATCTCCGCCTTTCTGCATTGCATTTATCTTTCCATCAGCTATTGCTACAGTTAATCTGGAATCCATCACTTCTTCTTCTTTTGAATTAAGATCAACTAAAATCTTGTCTTTTATTTTTCCTAAAGTTACAGTAATTGGAATTCTTGTTAATGGAATTTTTTTGTCTGTCCATTCTCCATATTTAACTCTTCCTTCTTTTTCATCATACTTGGGAATTTTGCATTCTTTTAAAGCTGCTAATGATGCCAATGCAGAAGCATCAATTAAATTTCCATCATCATTTATTGTGTAAATATCAATGTAAACAACCCATACTTTTTCCTTTTCTTTAATGCACAACTTTTTCATATCAATCATCTTGCTTTCTCTGATTCCTCTGTCAATAATTCTAGCTAATTCAGTTGCTTGCGCATCAGGGGGACCAGCTTCAAAAAGCGGTGAAGATAAAGGCAATAATTCAGTTGTTACAACCATTGTTCCTTCATCAGCTGTATCAGGAAAAGGAGTTCCAACATCTAATTTGATTCCAACAATTACTTCTGTCTCCCCAATCAATACTCTAGCGCTGCCTTCAGCATTTTTGCTTACGCCTGTTTCAATCTTGATTGGTTTTCTATATTCTGTTAATTTTCTTCCATCTATTCTTTTATCCTTTCCTATTAAATCAGTAATATAATTTGTATTGTTCATTTTTCCTCTTTATACTTGTCTTTCAAGGCTTTTTGTTGTATTTTGTATATTTCTTTGCAGCCCTTTTCAGCTAATCTAATTGATTCTTTTAATTCTTCTTTTGAAACATCCCCATCTAATTGCAATAAAGTTACTTCTCCATTCCTGGGCATCATAGCAACAGGAATATCTGTAGATCCTTTTTCCCAATCTTCTTCTTCCTTGATTAAATCCATTGCAATCTTGTCTTCAACTTTTCCAACAGCTATTGCTGAAACCAAATCCTTCATAGGAATTCCAGCATCAGCTAATGCTAATGAAGCAGCGCATATTCCAGCGCATCTGGTTCCGGAATTTGCTTGTAAGATATATATAAAAACATCAACAACTGCATTTGGAAATTCTTTTAAATCTAAGCTTGGTGATAATGCCTTTTCCGTTACCAGAGAAATTTCAACGCTTCTTCTGCTTGGTCCTGGTCTTTTTCTTTCAGGAACAGAAAATGAAGCCATATCATATAAGCATCTTAATACCCCTCTTTCTGGATTTTGCAAATATCTAGGATGCAGTTCTCTAGGGCCATAAACAGCTGCAATTGCGATTGTATCTCCAATCTTGAACATAGCGCTTCCATCAGCTCTTTTGACTACACCGACTTTAGCTTCTATTTTTCTCAATTCATCAAATTTTCTTCCGTCTATTCTTTTTGAGTATGTCATTTTTTCTTTAACCTTCCTTCTAAAAATTTCTTTATTTTGTCTGTTAAACCATCAGTATGAGATTCATTTTCTATCTTGATTATTGATTCAGTAGCTATTAATTCTTTTTCAGCATCTGTTCCGCTAATCCACACCACGCCATTTTGTCCTACTATGATTTTGCAATCAGTCATTTCTTTTATCATTGTTATCATGCTTCCCTGTTTTCCTATTACTCTTGGCACTTTTGAAGCAGTAATTGTTATTATTTTTCCATCTTTTAATTTTTTAAACTCAGGTCCTCTCATTGTTAAATCGACCATATTGCTTTTTGTAACATTAGTTATTCCAGCTACAATAACATCTCCGAAATCATAAAACCTGCTTAAATCAGATCCTCTTGC
>CAZHCT010000010.1:0-14896 GCA_964531355.1 Candidatus Woesearchaeota archaeon
AATTGGAATATCCTCTTTTTTAATATCTGAAAACCATTTGATGTATTTCATTATTTAAAATTAAACTTAGAATGTATTTAAAGTTTATTGTTTTGTTAGATTGAAAATGAGAAATAACTGTGGCTTAAAAAGAGCAGCGGTTAAACAAAAGATTTAAATATATATAATCTATCACATACTTTAGACTATATACTATAATGAACAATAATTATTTATCAGAACCAAAAAAGATTAGAAAGAAGAGAGAATACACCTCATTAGGATTAATTAAAAACCCGTTTACAAAATATATTAATATCGGCGGAAGAGTAGATGAATTCTTGACAGAAGAAGAGGAAAGCGAATTAGTTGAAGAATATAAATGGTGCAATTATAGGATGAACTTATTGGAAAATAATTTAAGAGAGATAAATGCAGAAGATTCAAAGCAAAAAATCTTAGATGAGATTTCTGAACTTAAAAACAGGATAGATGAAGTAAAAGAAGAATTTATTGTAGTATACAGGCAATTAGTTAAGGGAAGAGCAAGAAGCGCTGAAATCAGGCTAGAGGAATTCAAGCAAGGCAGATTGTCCATTGAGGATTTGCTTCAAGCTGGAAGCATTGGATTGGTAAAAGCATTGAATAATTATCTTAAAGATCCAAAAAGAAGGTTTTATGTTAATGCGAAAGAAAGGATAAAGTGGGAGATTTATGATGAAATTATAAAGGATATAAGGGATAATATTCCAGATAATACTTTTTATTTGTTAAAACGATTGGATAAAAAAGGCATATTAACGCCTAAAGAACTTGTTGAGAACTCAAAAAATCCGGGACACTCTCATTTGTCTTTAGATGAAGCAAGAAATGTAATAATATTGTATAGGGGATATCTTAAACATCATGCATATTATAATGATGCAATTGGACAAGATAAAGATGAAGAATTAAGCAATTTTACTGGTGAAATTAGTAAAGAAGCAGAAAGACATGAGATAAGAAAAGTTGTTTTTGAAAATTTTGATAAATTATATCCGCAGCAAAAATTATATATTGGTTTGAGATTAGGTGTTGGCAAGATATTAGAACCAATGAAAAGGAAAGAGCTGAGAGAGGTTACTGGATTAAATGTAAAAGAGACATGGAATGCGATGAATAAATGGTATAGAAGATGCAAATTATCTTTAAAAGAAAGTACAATATGCGGAATATTAAATGGAAATTTGAATGGGAAAAAGTATAATAAAGATGAGATAAAAGATACATTAAATGTAGATGATAAATGGATTAAATTTGGAGAAATGGCGATCAAAGAATTGGCAGGCAATCCAATTTTAAATGAGTTAAGATGAAACTATGCCCAAAATGCAGATCAGAGAATATTGTTCAAGATGCATCTATACTTACGGGGCAGTATCACTGCCGGCGTTGTGGTTATATGGGTGTCTTAGTGATAGAAAAATTTAATGAGTCAAAGGAACAAAGATAAAATCACCTAAATCTTCTTTTATTATCTTTCTATCTTTCTTTTTTATTATCATCATTGATTGAGAAAACTCAGAACCGACAGGAGCAACTAAAATTCCATTGTTTTTTAATTGTTTTAATAATATTTCGGGTATTTCAGAGCATGCAGCAGTTATGATTATTTTATCAAAAGGAGCTTCTTTTTTATAACCCTGACTGCCATCAATATTTAATAATTTTATATTTTTAAAATTAAATTTTTTAACATTCTTTTTTGCAAATTTAACCAGACTCGGAATAATCTCTGTTGTGATTACTTCTCCTTTTTTGCATATTTCAGCTATCAAGCATGCATTCCATCCAGAGCCTGTTCCAATTTCAAAAACCTTGTCATTTTCTTTTAATTCCAAAGATTCTAGCATAAAAGCAACTGTATATGGTTGAGAGATTGTCTGGGAGCTTAAGATGGGCAATGGATAATTAGAATAAGCTTGATCTATAAATTCTTTTTGGACAAACAAATGCCTTGGAATTTTTAAGATTGCATCTAAAACTTTTTTGTCTTTTATTCCTTCTTGTTTTAATTCTTCTATCAAGGATTTTCTCTGACTTTCTAATTGTTTCATATTAAATAAGCAATTTATCCATCTCTTTTGCAAATTCCTTTGCCCTCTGCAATGAAGTCTTGGCTTTTGATTGCTTTTCAATTTCTATTGTTTTGTATTGAATCAAGCTTCGTTTATTTCTTTCAAATTCGAATGATTCAATTAGTGAGTCTGCTTTTATTCCCGCCAGGTTTAATGCTTCTTCTTTTGTTTGTTCATATTCCTCAATCAAGGATTCTCTAAGCTTTCCTCTTGCATAAACAATCAATGCATCTGAAGTTACTTTATGAACTATTTTTTCACCTACCTTATAGCCAAGTTTTAAGAGAACTGCATTTGCATAATAATACATTGCATAGTATGAGCAGACAATAACCCATAATTCTGAAAGATTCTTTTGGCTGACTTCCTCAGCTACCCTCAAACTTTCTTTTGCATTTCTCAATAAGATATTTGTTATCTGCGGATTTAAAGCTGTCTTTTTAAGCAGACCTTCGCTTAAATAAGATTTGACATTATTTTCAGCTTCTTTTATTCTTTTATTATCCAGCATTTGATATCAACCTGTAATATTCCTCTATTCCTATCAAGATAATATTGCTCTTGAGAGCTTCGCTTACAACTGTAAATCCCTTGCTTTTTGCCATTTGGACAAAGCTTTCGTAATTTATTGCTGTTAAATGAATTTTGTCCGGCAATATTGAGATTGTTGCTTTTATCTCTTTTTCATCTCCCCCAATTGTTAAAATGTCAATATCTGCATATTTATTTGCGGTTCCTTTTGCTTGAGATCCAAACAATAAAGCAATAAAAGGAAATTTAAGTTCTGCAAGCCTATTACAAATTATTAAAAAATCCTTGTTCTTGAAAAGCTCTTCTCTTCTTAGATACTCTGCTTCAAAAACCTTAGAGTTAAAGTTGCCTGTAAATTCACATATTTTGGAATTTCCTACCTTGGTAATTCTAAGCAGATTTTCCTTTTCTAATTTAATTACCTGTTCGTAAGCTATTCTATAATTTATTTTAAGCGCTTCAGCTATCTTTTTTATAGTAAATTTATCCTCTCTTTTGTCCAACAATAGTCTTAGTATTTTTATGTCACTATTCATTTTATTACTTTATGTAATAATACTATTATAAATAGTAATATATAAAACTTTCGTTTCTATCCCATTTAAATTCAGTTTGAGATTACACTTAATATAAATTGTTTTGTTGCTCTTAAATTGCTTGTTAAAAAGTGCAGTGAAAAAATCATTTTTGATTTTTTAAAAAAGTTAAGATAAGCGCTCCACCCTGGTATTACAACTAAATCAAATGGCGTCCAGGTTCCATAATAATTTACTTTACTTTTGCTCATTTTTTCCCTTAAAGATTTTAGAATATTGCTTTTAGTTCTTAATTCATTTATTTCATGAAATTTAGACATATAAGCCAAGTAAGAGCCATGAAAAGGCGCATTTATGGTTATGCAGCTATTGCATATTTTTTTGCCATTTAAAAATTCAAGCCAATATGAAGCGATTATTCCACCAGCACTTACTCCAATCAAATAAATTTTTTTCTTGTTTAATTTTTTAACAAACTTATCAAAATCCCTTGCGACCCATCCTATTTCGATTTCACCTAATTTTTCCTTATGATTATAATTAAAAACATGACAATCATTTATTCCATTTTTATTAAGATAAGAAACAATTGGAGTATAATCCAGAGAAAATCCAAGCAAACCTGGAATTATAACTACTGTTTTCATTTGATTTCTTTTATTTCAATGCGAAAAGTTCCTGATAATCTTGGAGCTGCTTTTTTTAAAGCTGTTTTTGCAAGTTCTAAGTTTTCTTTATCAACCTGAATAGAGAATATTGGAGCGCCTTTTTTGACTTGAGCTGCTAATCCCATAGGTCTTCCAAATGAATGAGCCATTCCTGTCTGCATTCTATCTGCTCCTGCTCCTGTAAGCATTTTATTTTCCCTTAGAACATGATGAGGATAAAGCCTTAATTTGAAAAAATAATTTAATCCTAATGATTCGTGCAAAGTTCTATTTACAACAATTCTTGCGCTTTCAACTGAATTCTGCCTTATTTGCAAGGATTCCTTTGAGATTAAGTCAATTTGATGAGTAAACTTTTTATCAGGATTGCCCATATCAAACCTAATAATTTTTATAGGAGGAACAGCTTTTATAAAACTAAATTTCTTGAATTTACTCTTTCGAGTATAAGAACGCTTCATAGGGGTATAACATCTTCCAGGTCTTAGTCCCATTTTATTGTATCTCCACTTTTGTGCCTAATGACTGGCCAGGCATTCCTTTTTCAAACTGAACTCTTAAAGCACCATTATTTCCATGCAATCTGCTTACAGTTCCTTTTATTTTGTTTCCAGCTGGAGTTGTCCATGTAACTGTTTTATCTAATAGTTTTTCAGCTTCTTTTCTGTTGGTTATTCCTTCTGGCTTAACAACCAGCTGATTGCCTTTCTTTGTTTTCAATCCACCGCGAAAATTTACGATAATTCCTTGCATTTTTATTAGTCTATAAAGTCAATTTAAAAAGATTTCGCTTTAAAATTTTTATTGATTATAGACAAAAAGATGGTGTAATATCATCATAAATAAACTTTAATTTACCCCTCCCAAGATATGTTATATAAGGTAATTTGTTTGGGTTAAACCAATCTAATCCCTTTCTTTCACTATAAAATTCCAATAAAGATTTAATAGAACCTGATTTTCTTAAACCTAACTTACTTGTAGTTGAACTGGACATTAAACTCCTTAATCCTTTTTTGTAAAAATAATCTAGCAATCTTTTCTCTTTGATCATCAGTAATCTTTTTTCTTTAATGATTAATTTATTAATTATTTTTACTTGCTCTTTACGATTATTTGTTTTCTCTGCATTTTTATATCCCGGTATAGTATATAACACATCCTCAATAGCTTCTATTCCTATTTGAGCAGATTCTTTACCCATTTGCCACATATTTCTTTCTCCAAATCTCCAACCTTGCACATATGTTTCTTTAGTTCTATCAAACCAATTCAACCCTTTTCTTTCACTATAAAATTCTAATAACGCTTTTGGGGAATAAGCCTTTCTTAGACCTAATTTACCTGTTTGATCTATCAACATAGCCATTAGACCGCGCAATCCTTTTTTGTTAAAATAATTTACTAGTCCATTCTCTTTTGTTATCCATTCATTAATTATCATTACTTGTTCATCACGATTATTTGTTTTCTCTGCATTTTTATATCCCGGTAATCTATATAATATATCACCAATTGCACTTAAAGCGATCTCAACTGACTTTTGTCCTTTGTTCCATTTACGAAGATAAGGGATTTTATGCAATAGCTCGGGATTTGTTTTTTCTATGAGCTTGGTTAAACCTCCTTCGTTACTAACTAAGTTCCAGAAACCCGTCTTATCTAGACTTTTTCCTAATGTAATGGTTCTTTCTTTGTAAACTTCAGATATTATTCTTTGCACAATGGGTAAATTTATAGAATCCAATTTCTGTATTGGATTATACTTACTTAATCCTATTTTAAACCTATTATATCTCTCTTGCAATTTTACAGATTGTGGGGATAATCTAGATGCCCATTTAATATAATCTGGAAGGTCAGTCTTTTTTAAGATATCTTCAGATGTAAGATTACTTTTACCCAAAAGAAAAGTAGCATTAATAGACCCACCTAATAAGTCAATTAAAGACTGAAAGTCTTGTTTTGATAGGATCTTATCAAGCAATTGTAAAAGCTCTTTACCTTTCTTTAAATCATGATTAGATTCGGTAAGGCCTGTATCAGAATGGATAACATTATATAAGTTAAATCCATCGCTAGTTAAACCTTGATCTAATGATGTTATTTTTCTTAATCGATGATTATCTAATATTGTTTCTAATGTTTGGTGTAATCTCTTTAGGCTAAAAGGACCAAATTCGCTGATATTTCTATTAACTATAAAGCGGGTTTTATTAATTAGTTTTTTCCTTTCTTCTAGATCTTCAATTACACAAGAATAATATTGTAAAATATAATTATCAATATCCTCGATAAATGAAGTCATATTCTATTCAAAGATAGATTTTTTTAAAAAGATTTCGCTTATTAATTATAGAAAATAATAGGGATTATTTCTTTATAACTTCTATTTTATTGCTAGGTATGCTGCCTATTTTATCACTTGAAAAATAGGATCTAATATCCCCAAATATATATTCATAATTTGTTTGAAATTTTACTTTATCACCAACCTCAATTGCTTCTGCTAAAGCAGCTAAGGGTTTAGAATAAGTTTCAGACATATTAACAATATATTTTCCATCGCTTGTTTCAATTGTTAAAATATAATTTGGATCACTAAATTTAACAGATTCGTTTCCAAAAAAAGCACCGCTTGATTCAACAAGATTAATAATTGTCCCACTTTCTTTGGTTACTTTGCCTTCTAGATACTTTGGTTGAAAACCACATCCACTTAAAGCTAAAACTAATGCGCCAATCCCAAATGCTTTTGGTAGTCTATTCATTTTATGTTAGAAAAAGTTTGGTTATATAAATCTTTTGGTTATTGTTACTTTATAATTAATAAAAAATTATAAAATATGAGGCTATAATTTCTACTCGCTTATCAGAACTTCAATATCTTTTCCAAATACATCCTTGAGATTTTCAAATATTTTTTCCTTGATAAAGACCCTATAAGGTATTTTTGCTTCTGCAAGGTATTTTTCCAATTCTTCAATAGAACTCTTAGAGATGTTTGCTAGACCGCCTTCATTTGTAACATCTGCTTTTTGGATTTCTTTTTCCTTTGCGTCTATATCAATTATAATAAATGCTATTTTATCCAGCAATAAAACTTCCCCGAATTTGTCTCCATATTTTATTCTTATTCTTGCCCGTTCAATCTCCAATCCGCGCCTTCTTTGTATATAATCAATCAGGGTTTTAATGAATATCCCAGCGTTTTTCTTAATCTTCTCAATTTCCTGCTTTTTTAATTTTTTATAATCCTCTTTCAGGCTTATTACTTCCTTGAAGATTGAGGTTATGCTTTTAGGCATCTTGTTTTTCTCAGCATATTTTTCAAAATCTTTTAATATATCCTTGACTTCAATATTTTCAATTTTCAACAAATCATTTACGACTGCAATGCATGCATCATAAACAGCCAGGACATTTTTTCCTTCTGATCTCTTTTCAATCTGACCGAATAATTTTTTGATTCTCTTTAAGTATTCGCTTGTATCCTTAAGCAGATCATCAATTTCCTTTCCTGATATTTCTTTAATTTTTCCATGCTCAATGTTTTTGTAACAATCCCTTATCTTTTGGAGTATTGCAATATATTTTGGCTCAAATATTTTTTCTTTTTTTACAAATATCTCATCCAATAACTGGATTGTTTCTTTTGGAGTTGGGGGAGCAATGCCATAAAGCATTAATGCTGCTTGAGAAGGATTTAAAACTGCATAATACAAATCTTCTGCAACAATGCTCATTAGTTTTCCCTTGACTCTTTCAATTAATTTTTCACCTATCTCCATGTGCATATCAATTGCTTCTCTTGAAGGCTTGATTCTGCCCATTTTAAGCAATAATCTCCAAGGCGTGAATGTTCCTCTATCATACAATGGAACACCATCTCTCAGAAAAGTAAATATTACTGGAGAAGCATCTTTTATTGCATCCCAAAAATCAGTCAAGATATAAACTTGGATGTGGAATGATTTTTTTACTCCTGTAATTGCTGATGCTTCATAGCCCATTCCAATTATGATAGCCATTAATTTATCTTTTAATTCCATCCTGGACATTTTTTTGACATCTGTATCATCAACAACTACTGCAACATCAATATCATTAGAAGTTGCATCTCCCCTGAATAATGAGCCAACAGCTACGTAACTTGTAATGTATTTTTCAAATTTCTTTATAACCATTGTCTTATGGACTTCTGCTATTTTTATTGCAGATAAAGTATCTTTTGGATCATAAACAATAGCAGAGGATGCAATCAGCTGCAATATTTCATATTTTGCATCAAAACAGCTTTCCCTTAATTCTCCCAACAACATTATTTCAGGGCTTAAGTTCTTGTCAATTTCAGATGCAGTTGTTTCTATTATCTTGAATATTTTGCTTGTTAGCTCTTCATAACTCATTTTTTGAACATCAGAATCATCAATTAAAACAAGAATGTTGATTTTATCTTTTTCCTCTTTTTTCGGAGGAAGCAAAGAAATTCCAATGATGTATTTATCAAACTTTTTTATTATTTCTTTCTTGAATTTATCTACTTTTGCCTTAATCTGCTTTAGTTTTTTTTCCACTTCTGGGGGTATTTTAGGCAGTTCTGGAAGCTTTTCTGGTTTTTCACTTGACTCTAAATTTTCTTTTTCCATATTTAAATTTGGTAGAAGTAATTATTTAAAGGTTTTGGTTTTTATTCCTGTTTTTTCTTGTAAGAATCTAGTTCTTTTTTTAATGAATCAATTTGTTCTTGCAACTCCTTAATCTTCTTAATTTCCTTTTCCAGAGATTCAAACTCTTTTTTGCTTATGTTTTCCTTGTTTATTTTTTCAACTAATTTGTTTAATTCATTTAATTTTTTGTCTTTCCCATCAATATCATCTGTAATCTGTTTAATCCTCTTATCATAAGATGCAATTGCTGCCCTGAACTCTGTCAGTTTGGATAATTCATTTTTGTAACCTTCAACATCTGCTGATAGGCCATTAACTATCTTTGTTAAATTATTATTTGAGTCTAAAAATTTTTCAAAATTGGAGTTAATTGCACTTTCAAGTTCTTTTTTATCCTGCTCAGATAATTTCTTGGATTCATTAATGCTTGATTCTAGAGAAGAGAATTTAATTTTATTCTCATTATTCGTGTTGCTTAGATTAATCTTTATGGAATATATTTCATTTGCTTGTTCAAGTATACTTTTTTCAAAAGAAGCCTGATTATTTGCTAAATTATTATACTTACTTTTTGATTCATTTTGGTTTTTTATTATTGTGTTTTGCGCAACTGCAAATTGCTTTCCTTGAGAAATATACTGCTGAGAGTATCTATTAACATAATTTTTACCGAATAGCACTATAATCCCTAATGAGACTAATGTTGATGCTAAGAACAATATCCCCCACTTATGTAAATATCCCTTAATGTCTTGATGAGCTAGATTTATGACTTCAATTGCTTCTTTTTTGACTTTTTCAGTTGCTTCTCCAAGAGCTTTTGGAAATATCTTTACAGTTCCAGGAGCCGATATTCCTATTGAGGATCCATGATTGGATTTAGAATTTATATGCACAACCTTTTCGATTTTTGAGATAGTTTCCTCAAATTTAGATTTTCCTATTCCCTCCATATTAGGAAAAGTCTTGGATACATCTACAGGTTTTTTATTATACCACTCATTAATCTTTTTAATTTCAAAATCTCTATCTGGGCCGGGAGGATACATCTTTTTAGCACTTTCGATTAGATTATGATATACTTGTTCTGGATTTAATGATTTAATCTCATCTTTCATTTTTTATATAAATATTAACAACCTTATAAATATTTGCAAGCAACAAAAAATATTTAAATGCAAAGAGCATAGGAAAGCATAAGATATAATGCATAGAACCTGCTAAATGAAACATATACTTATTGTATGCGAACTGAACTTTGCGAGAAGCATAACCACAGAATATTTATTGAAAAAGAGAGCAGAGAAAGAAAATTTAGAGATAATAGTTGAATCTGCTGGATTGTTCAGCAAAGCTGTTAAAAGGGACATTTTTGAGAATTTCTTTTATTATTTGACTTATCTTCCTTATTTGTCAAATAAAAGGTTAAGCAAGGAAAAAGCAGACAAAGCTGATTTGATTCTTGTCATGGATTGGTATATGGTTACAGAAATGATAAACAAGTATAAACAAGCAGAAAATAAATTAATCTGCCTGGATGTTCCAAGAACATATAGAATACCTTACAGCCCTAAATTGATAAACCTTATTGAAGAAAGACTAAATGAAATCAAAACCTTTTTATATTAAATATCTTCCCTTATTTTTAAGGGGCCGGTGATCTAGTGGCTATGAGCTATCAATTTTATTATAGCTAGCAAATGACGCCCTTACAAGGCGTATATCGAAGGTTCGAGTCCTTCCCGGCCCATTTTTTAATTTGAGTTCAGAATTCGAGTGCGAAGTTGCGAGAAAGTATGACGCAGGCAGTCGCTAATTTTAAACGAAAGATTATTAAAGATGTATACATATTCTTTTTGATTATGTATGACAGAATTGCGACAATGTACCCTCTAAAAAAGGATTGTATTGAGAAGATTGTAAGTAGTCTTGATTCTTTGCAAAAAAGAAGTATCGTTGATGCTTTTGAATGCTCTGCAGATATGATTAAATTTCACGCTAATAATCCGCAACATAATATTTTAATTGGAAGAATTGTTGATGGACCACATGTAAGTGAAACAAGAGGTAATTATTATTTACAAATTGTGGGTTATGAAGGAATTGATTCAAAAAGTCTATCTGGAAAGTTAGTGGAAGCGTTAAAAGAATTTATATTAGAGTTCTAGCGACCGCCGAGTAATATCCGCAGAGTAAATTTTTGGGTGAGGGGCTTGTTTTTATTTTAGAATAGCAACTTATAGGAATATTTATAAACGATATGCTTTTTCTAGTTGATAAGGAAAATAAAATGGATTTAGGCACATTTTTATCACGAATGCGAATACCCTCATTTTATGGAGATTTCAAATGGGGCGTCTATAATAGCAATGCTGAAGGTTTTGTAACATTAAAACACCCCCATAGAGAGATTCCATTTGATGGAACTAGAACTCTAACTGAATCATGCTATCATACAGAATATATAGCCTTTCTTGGTATAATTAGAGATAATCCAAATTTGAAATTTGAGGTCTTATATGCTAAAGCAGTAGAACAATGTGGTTTTCCAGACTGTGACTCAAGAGCCAACTTGCATCTTAGGATGCTACTATCTTTTAATAGGATAGGTGCAGTTAGTATTGGGGGTAAGACTAAAAGAGAAGATTATAATGAAGACAATATCCAAAAAGATGTGCAATTTAGTGTAGATAATCAAGGACTTAAACAAATTGAGGTTCTGAGTGCTCAGCCTAAGGACCCTTCTAGAAAAAGAAAGTTCAGAAAATACTTTCCAAGTCCATAATTTGTTCTATAATTCTTCGAGCAACTTTAGTTGCGAGACTATCTGTTGCCAAGCAATTGTTAGAGTCAAAAAATTTATTGAAACTAACTGTCTATATACAAATTTCTTTATATTTTACCACTGCAATGCTCATAACTCAATTTTTCGTATTAATCTTATAATTATTAATCTCTTTTTCATTAATCTTTTTAGCCAACAAAAACTTTTTCCTGCCTTTAATTTTAATCTTGGTAAGACCCATAGAATCAGAATAATAAGCTGTTAATTCAGCTGCTTTTTTGATTATATCATTATTAGCTTTTCCTTTGATAAGCGTTGTTGGAGTAGGAACATTAACTGCTTCTAATATTAAATCTGATTTATTAGCATATTCTTTTAATTCTTTGTTATCTTCTTCATTTCTTCCAACAATTACTTTTTGATTATCAATTCTAAAATGCCTTCCTATCTTTAATAATTTAATATCCTGAATAGAAACATTTTTTTGATGCTTAAATAAATCCCTTACTTTATCTGCAAATTCCTTGTTAGTCAATAAACAACCTCCAGAAGGACATGCATAACCTTTAATCTTAAATTCATCAACCAAGTTTAACTGCTTATCCCTGCACCTTCCTTTGATATCAAGCAGTTTACTTCTATCAACCAAACCTTTTTTTTCAGCATCTGTTTCAGGCAATAATTTTGCTGATAAAGGCCTTAATATTTGTTTTTTTAATCCTGCTTCTTTTTCAATCAAGAATAAAGCTGATTCATGCTGTGACATTGGTCTTTCATTTAAAACTTCACCTGTAAAAATAAAATCTGCCTTGATTTTTTTAGCATATTGCTTTGCTTTTTTAAGAATAAATATCCTGCAATCAATGCAAGGATTTAGGTTTTTTCCATAGCCATGCTTAGGATTTTTAATTATTTTTAGATATTCTTTGCCTTTATCAATTAATTTAATCGGAATGTTTAATTCTTTAGCTTGTTTAACAGCACCACAACCATTGCTTTTATTGCAAGTACAAAAAGGGCTTGTAAAATTCAATGCTGTAACATTTATACCTTGTTTTTGGATTAATTTTATTGCTAATAAGCTGTCTAAACCACCAGAGAATAATGCAAGAGCTTTAACCATATTTATCTCTTAATATTTTTCCATCCATAACCCTTTTTCTTCAGCTCAGAAAGCTGAGGCCACATATCTTCAAAGGTTTTTCTTTCTTGCTGATAGAAAATTCCAACAGGAATCTTTTTTGCAATATTATAATCAAACTCATCTGCTTTTTTCCATGCTTGATCAAAACTTGTTTTATCATGATTTGAATCATTAAGCATATACAATTTATCCTTAATTCCTATATCTGGATGAAAAATGATGCAAGGCTGTATTATCTCAATAAAAGCAAAACCTTTATACTTTAGAGCTTCATTTAATACATATTCAATCTGTTTTATATCTGCAAAAACCCTTGCAACAAAACCGCAACCAGCTGCAAGCATTAATTTTATTGGGTTTATAGGGTTGTAGACTACTCCCAAAGGCGTTGTTTTATCTTTAAAACCTAGCTCTGTAGTTGGTGTTGGTTGGCCTACTGTTAATGCAAAAACCTGGTTATTATGAACAATATATTTAAAATCTGAATTATATCTTGCCATGTGCATTAAATGCTCCATTCCCTCTGCATAAGCATCTCCATCTCCTGAAAAGCCAATAACATTCAGGTTAGGATTTCCTATTTTCATCCCCAAGCACATAGGGATTACTCTTCCATGCAATGCATTAATACCATTTAGATTAATATAATCAAATATTTTTGCATGGCAGCCTATACCTGAAACAATTGCAAAATTATCTTTCTTTTTTCCTGAATCAATTTCTTTAGCAATAACATTTTTTACAGCTGCAAGTATCTGAAAGTTAAAGCATCCAGGACACCATGTATTAGTGTTTTGTGTGTTTAATTCTTGTTTCATTTTATTCTTATTTTATTGCAAATCTCTATTTGGTCCTTAAGGTATTTTCCACGCGGAGTGAGATTAAATCTGGCAGGTAAGAAGTTATTCTCTGGTTTGTACCATTTTTCATAAATGGTTACTGGTTGTCGATTATATGTACCATCACCATTAGGAGCGATTATAAGACCACTATAAATTCCTATAACATTGAATCCCAACTTCTCAAATACTAACTGATTTTCTACTTGGAAAGTAGAGGCAATGAGTGAAGCATAATCTGCCCCGCTCTCTTTGATATATTTATCGATATACATGGCCAAATTATTAAATATCCCTTTCCCTCTTAATTTTGGGAGTACTACAACTAAATGCCATATAACATCCATGTTTATTGGATTTGGTTCTATTACTGCTGAAGCAATAATTTTCTTTTTTTCGTCCTCTACAATAAATATTTTGTATCTCTCTGCTATTTTTTTTAGTTCAGTTGGTTTGGTGAAATCATCAAAAACTGAATCATGAAGCTCTGCAAATCCTTCTCTAAATACTTCTGTTGTCGCATTCAAGTCATATATTGTCTTTTTCATATACCGAATGATATATTTTTTGTTGTCTTTAGATACAAATGATTTCTTCACATCTTTTGGCAAATAAATGTTCCTCTTAAAAAGTTTTGGTGCCTTTCCTATTAATGACGCCCTAGACCGCAAGGTGTTAAGTCTATATATCCCCTTTTTAAAAAACTCTTCTACTTTTTGGTTGCTTATCAATCTCTCTTTCATTTTATCTTTTTCTTTATCTCCTCTTTTAATTCATCATGCAGGAAAGGCCTTCCATCATATCTTAATATTTTATCATTAACAAAAACTCCTGTTTTTTCAGCAATCAAGCCTGATAATGGACTTGTTGAATTATTTTCAATAACAATTATATTTTTTGCTTTTTCCAGTTCTTTTTTTATATCTGGAAAAGGATCTAAATAAAGTATTTGCAGGAATTTAACATCTAAATCTGATATTGCATCCAAAATTGCTCCTTTAGTTGAGCCCCATGAAACAATTAAATTATTCCCTTTTCCATAAACATTAAACATATTAAATTTTTCAGCTTCTTTTTCTATATCTTTTGCTTTCTTGATTCTTGATTCAACTGCTTTTTTCACACTTTTGATATCATCTATCATTTCTCCATCTGGATTATGCTCATAGCTGTTGCATCTCTTGAAAACAGTGCTCTTTTCTGATTTTGTTATCTTAGCCTTTTCATTTAAGGTATAAAAACTCTCAGCAATATGCTTATCTGTAAGTATTATGGATGGAATCTTAAATTTCTGAGAAAAATAAAAACATTGAGAGGTTAATTCTTCTGCTTCTTTAGAATCTCCTGGAGCAACAATGAATCTTGAGAATTCTCCATGACCAGAGTATCTAGCTACATTTAAATCGCCTTGAGCAGTATATGTAGGAATGCCTGTGCTAGGACCAGGTCTCTGGGCTAGATATATAACCAAAGGAATCTCAGCCATTCCACTCAAGCTTATAGCTTCTGTCATTAAATCAAATCCACCACCAGAAGTTCCAACCATGCTTTTTGCTCCTGCAATAGCACTTCCGCAAGCAGCATTTACAACTGCAATTTCGTTTTCAAGCTCTATTGCCAAAAAATT
>CAZHCT010000010.1:14996-18493 GCA_964531355.1 Candidatus Woesearchaeota archaeon
CGCAAGCAGCATTTACAACTGCAATTTCGTTTTCAAGCTCTATTGCCAAAAAATTATTTTCTTTTTGCAATGGGGCTAGTTCAAACATTAATGGAGTAGCAGGTGTCATTGGATATGCATAATAAACATCTAATCCAGATTTTATTGCTCCTTCAGCTATTCCTTTTGTTCCTGTAATGAAATAAGAATTATTTTTTTTAGCGCTTAAACTGATTATTGTTTCTTTCTGGTCAGAATATCCCTTTTTAGAATCCTCCATGTTTTCTTCAAAGTCCCTTAATTTTTTTAATTCATCTTCCAAGAAACTAAATTTCAGTCCAAGCAGTTTGATTAATCTCCCAGCAAAATACATATTTTTTTCTGCATTTTTTAATATTACTCCATTTGAATTTAGATTGGTTTTATGAATTTCTTCTGTTTTTTCATCCAAAGCAACTAAAATATCTATCTTGGAATCATTGCTGTAAACTGGTTTGTCAGATATAGTTAATGCATTAAAATTATGTCCCCCCCTTATGAATGATCCATAATCCCTTGAAGAGAAAACATAGTAACCATTCTTTACGATTATATCTCCAATAATGCTAGCAAGAATATTAGGACCTTGACCAGCTTTTCCGCCAATTATTAGATTTAGTCTCATTTAGAGCAATCACCTTTTATGAATTTTTTACTTATCCAATTTAGATTTAAGTTGTGTTTTTAAAGATTATGGATTTAATTTGATTGTGTGAGACCATGACATATGTCACCCCCCATCTGTTTTAATATATTCTATACTTTTATCGATAATATCTTAATCTAAATGGTTAAAATAAGTATAATTGGGGTCTTTAATTTAGAACTTATATAAAATCATTTATCGAAGATAACCTAACAAGCTAGACTGGTGACATATGTCCCTGTCCTATACATGGATTTAATTTGATTATCTATAATGGGACAAACCGACTTATAGGTTCTTCATGAATTATAAAATAATCATAACTTTTAATAATATTGTTAAATTTTTCTCTTAGATCTTTTATAATTGAAAAAAATTCTTCTCTATCTTTGCTTAACAATTCAAACTCCAAATCTGCTCTACCAATAGGTTCGGTAATATAAATACAGTTAGGTAATAATTTAAGATAAGTAATTAATTCATCAACTTCTATTCTTGTAATATTTTGTAGATAAAGTAATATCTTATTATTAGAATAACCAAATTTTTTATAATTGATTAATGTTCTAAAACCAACTATAATTTTTTTCTTTATTAAATCTTTTATTCTATAACCTATGGCTTTTCCTGTAAGACCAAATTTTTTATTCATTTCTTCTAAACTGATTCTAGCATTTTTTGAGAGTAAAGTTAATATTTTCTTATTAATCTCATCTATTTTAAAATCTTCAATTTCTCCCCCAGTTTTGAATTCTTTTGTTTCTTTTTTATTTAATAAAAATCTATATTCGAATTGTGATAGATTTAAACCAATTGAAATTTCTTTCTCTAAAATATATTTTCCATATTTAAAAATAAGATTACTAACGAATTCTTTAAATTCAATCATATTTCTAGCCCAGTAACCAATCACTAAATCCCAAGAACCATCAAGAATACCAAGATAGGCTATTTTTGAATTTTCGTTTAAATAATTAATTATATTTGTTTCAGTTTCTTTGGAAATATTTTGAAATTTCATAAGAAGTCTACAATAATAATAACCAAGTTTTGCTGTATTTATAACAGCATAATATTGTTTGATTATCCCCTCTTTTTCTAATTTTCTAATTCTATAAAGAGCAACTTCTTTTGAAACTCTTACATTTTTAGCTATTTTTGAAATAAATTCTCTCGCATTAAAATCTAGCTCTGCAAGTATTTTTCTATCTTTTAAATCAAGCTTTATTTCTTCCATATTTTATCTATTAAGACTAATGTTATATAAATCTTTCTATTTGATAAAAAAATAGAAAGGAAGTTTTATTAATAAGTATTTATTATCATCCTATTATAATTAATATGAGGGGAATGAAAAATGACACTTAAAAATTTGGATGAATTAGAGACGAATAAAAGAAAAGAACAAAAAATAAAAGAAGTTACCAATAAATTAAGAGAAGTTAATGGATTATCAATTATTAAAGATTTGACTTCAGAAGTTCAAATAGCTAATTATAATCGGGGTGGATCATCTTATCATTATGGTATATTGTATCTAACGAAAGAAGGTTTAAAAGAGAAAACAGGATATCATGACTCTTGTTGGGATAGTCTATTATCAGATTCTTATGAACGAGAACAAAAAAAAGTCGAACTTAATGAATTTGAGAGGATTGTTAAAGAATATTCTCTTTCGGTAGAAGATATAAAGGAATTGGAGTCTAAATTAATATCATTAAAATGAGACAGGATATAATATCGATAAGTAAAGAAAGAATTTTACGGAATTTATTAGACAATACATTAGCTCAAGTAGTAGTAGAAAAACCTAATAATATTCAACAATTATTATCGACCCTTCCTCCATATAATGGTAAAACTGTCATTTTTCCATCAATGATTGAAGAAATTGAATTTAAAATAGAATGTAAAAAAGAAGAGATTAATCCATACAGCAGAAGAAGCTATGCATCTTTTGTGGCTAAACAAGATGGATGTCATAATATTTTATGTTATCCTTCACTTCATGAAGTAAAAGCTAAATTACCTGAAATAATTCATGGAAAGATATTATCCCATGAAAAAAGAGAATTTCCAGCTTTTGAAGGACAAGAAATTTTAAGGAATGAAAGAAATATAGATATAGAGGTTGCATTAAGATTAAAGGAAAGAGAAAAGCAACAAATAAGAGGATTTGTTGACCCTATTGTATATATACTTACTCAAGATAATGAAGTACAAGAATGCATATTTGGTGCAAATTATGCTAATATATTTATGCGTGGAGGAAAAAGCCTAGATGAAATAGAGAAAATAATAAGGTCAGAAGATTTTCCTAAATCATTTATTGAAAGCCGTGGTTTAGAAGTTCATAAAATATATGGGGTGAGATATGACCCTAATTTTCCAATGGGAAATTCATTTAAATTTAATCTCTCTTATTTTGAAGGAAATTATGAAGAAAAAGGTGAAGCAGAATTAAAAGCTTTTTTTGAAGCACATTCTAAATTAGGTGACTCGCTTCTTTTTACTGGTGAAAGAAGGGAAAATAAATTTGTTATAGATGGTATTTTTGATAAAGATCAAAACAACTTTTTTAATACATATTTATTTGAACATCCACCAAAATTAAAACGAGAGGATTAAAACATATTAAAAAATAATTTGGCTAGATTTAGTTCTAATATATTTCTTGTTGTAAAGAAAACAAGAAATAATTTATTCTACAAAAATCCAACTTAATTAACAACGTATGGATTTAAATTTGTTTTATACCTTCTCATCAATAAAGAATTTCCAACAACAAAAATGCTTGAAAATGCCATAGCGCCTGCAGCTATAATAGGATTTA
>CAZHCT010000011.1:0-16874 GCA_964531355.1 Candidatus Woesearchaeota archaeon
TAATCCCCCTTTATTTTAAAATGGAGGTTACTTATAAAGGTTTCGCTTTTTAGTAAAACCTTTATAAATGATTATCTTTTATAAAAATATATTACCTAATGTTAAAATCTTCAAAAGGTAATTAAATCTGAGGTTCTGGGAGCAATGAACTGCCCATTTTTGCAGAGTTTAATTAATTATAAAATTCTAACTATAATCCTCTTCTTGGAACTCCTAACTTCTTGCAAATAGGACAATTATTATCGAAGTCTCTTTTTTCAAATTTGCAAAATGCGCTATTTTTAATAATAGCATTAAATTCTTTGAATTTCATTTCTTTTATTTCTAGACCATCAATTATCTTTTGAATATTATTCTCGCATTTTTGTTTATACTCTTCCATAGCGAGTTCGAATTTTTTGCATTTCCAACAATGCATAGCAAAATACATTCCTTTTAGCCTTTGCAAAGGCCATTTTGGTCTTTCTTTTTGATTATCCATTTTCTTTATCATTTATCTAAAATTATGCTTTCAGGACCCCAATTTTTTGGGATAGAATATGTCTCATCCAAAATTGCAGCAGAATTTATTCTTTCTATTGCAAATGTTCTTTCATCTTCTCTTAAATGACAATAAGCAATAATAGAATTGATATAAATTTGATAAATATCAATTATTCTTGTTGTATGCTCATCAGAATGAGGGCTATAATATCTTATCTTAGCTTTTCTTTTTTCGTTAAAGGCTTTATGAAGTAGATTTCTTATCTCAGACTTTTCGTGTACATAAACTCTCTTTTTTTCTTGGGATTTTAGTTTGTTTAGTATCACTAGGATTCCTTTATTTTTAGTTTTTAATAACTCTTTGATGATTCTATCAGCATCCTTTTTTGATAAATAAGCCATAAAATAATAAGGCGCTGCTGGATTAATAAAGATGGCTTAAAAACAGATACATTTATAAATATCATATTGTTATACTTTTTATAACAATACAATATGACACTTAAACTTATAGTAAGGAAATTAGAATTGAGTGATAAGAAGTTTATTACAAGAGAAGAAATTAAAGAAGATTGTAAAAAGCTTAGCATGGATTATTATATAACTATAAGATACCTAACTCATTACAAATACTTAGTAAGAATTTTAAGAGGAATATTTTATATTAAATCTATTGAAGAAAGGAAACTAAATAGAATTAATATTAATTATCTAGAGGCGATTAAAGAAGCATTAAAAATTAAAGGAGTTAAAAATTGGTATTTTGGTTTATCAACTGCATTAAAGCTTAATAATCTCACTCATGAATATTTTACAATTGATTATGTTCTTAATGATAAGCTCTTTAGAGTAAAGCCATTCTTAATATTAGGATACAAAATAAAATTTATAAAAATAAATCCTAAGTTAACAAAATTTGGAATAATCAACAAGAATCTACCATATTCGGATACTGAAAAGACGATGCTTGATTATATTTATTTAAAAGAGCATGGCAATGTTAAGCTGATTCCAGAAGAGATATTTGATGTTAGTTCAAAGAACAAATTACTTAAATACTCCCAAAGGTATGATAAAAGAACAATTAAAAGATTAAAGGGGATGTTATGGTAGACAAAAAATTTATTGACCATGTGGGGGATAAACTTGGAATAAAAAGAAGGGATTTAATTGAAAAAGATATACTTTTACAAATGCTTCTTAACGAGCTTGTTAAAAATAAAGAATTCAAGGATAATTTTGCATTTAAGGGTGGAACTTGTTTAATCAGGATTTATCTGGGATATTTTCGCTTCTCTGAAGACTTAGACTTTACTTATTTAAATCAAAAAGATTTCATTGGAAAATCAAGAAGCAAAATCAGAGAAAGCATATCTGAAAAGATTGACAAGCTTGGAGAATTAATAGAAGTTATATCCAAGCAGTTTAATTTAGATTTTAAACTTGAAAAAGAAAACAGAAAATATTTTGAATTTGGAGGAAGCAACGCTTTTGTAACATTTAAGTTATGGTATAATTCTATTATTTTAAACAAATCCTCTTTTATAAAGATACAATTAAACTTTATAGAAAAATTGAATTACGATATTAAAGAACTTCCAGCGCTTTTTATTCTTGGCGAAAGAGATAAACAAGAAATAGGAGTTTTATTTGATGAATATTCTTATTTGTTAAATCCAATAAATATCAAAGTTTATGACTTAAAGGAAATCCTTATTGAAAAGATTCGAGCAATATTAACAAGGAGAGGGATTAAAGCCCGGGATTTTGTTGATGTATTTTTAATAACAAAGAAAGATAAATTAAACTTAAATGATTTCAAGAAGAAAATAATAGAAAAAATAAGTGATATGTTGAAGTTTGAAAAATATTCTCAAAACATAAAGAATAAAGAATTTCAAATTAAAGAAGATTTAATTTTAGGAGAAGAAGAGGCTTTGATGTTGATACCAATTGACAAGAGTTTTCCTAAATTTTTAAAAGAGTTTAATCTATTCTTGATAGAAATAATCAAAGAGTTGAAAATTTGACTAAGGGTGGCACTTAATACACCAAAGAAAAATTCGTTTGTGATGTGCCGAAATAATGTCACAGTCCATCATTCCTTAAACTTCACTTTTATCATTGATAAATATGCAATCTTATTTTTAATCATGATCGTTATACCATCATCGATAAATGATATTAGACTTTACTCCAATGAGCTAATAATCTATTATCGGAGAGATTATATTTTAGATTTATCTAAAGTGAAACCTAATTACGGGACATTACACAAAGAAAAATTCGTAGAAAGATTTATATATCTCTTTGCATATTCTATTTTGACAAAAGGTGAGGCAACTTAGCAGTTATTGATCTTCGGATTTTTAACTGATTATCTTCGTGATAATCTTCAGCTGAGCCTAGACACCTTTTTTTAATTATATGTTCTAAATTATTTTTATTTGAGAGGTCTCAGAAAGATTTTTAAATAACAGAATCAGTTTTTTTAATATGAAAAAGAGGTTTTTATTGCTGTTTATATTATTTTTAATTCCTATTGCATATGCTAAATTATCCATAACAAGCGATGTAAAGGATTTTTACAATCTAGGTGATTCTATTTCAAGCTCTGTAAGCATTATTGCTGAGAAAGATATTTCAGGAGTGTTAAAACTGGATATAAAATGCGATAACAATACTTTTGATTATTATACTACGCCTATTGAGCTAAAGGCAAACCAGCAAAAGAGCATTGAAATACCTGCAAAAAAGATAAGCTCTTTGATGAGCGGAAATTGCATTATAGATGCTGTTTTGAATTCTGACACTAATGAATTAATAGACAGCACAAGTTCTAAATCATTTTCTGTTACAAATTTAGTTGAAGTTTTATTTAATTTAAACAAAAAAACATTTTTGCCAGGAGAAAAATTAATCATAAGCGGAGAGATAAAGCCTAGTTTTAATGATGAGATTAAAAGCGCAAACCTGCAGGTTAAACTAGATGATATTCCTATTACAATTGCATTAAAATCATTAAAGTTTAATTATGAAACTACATTAGCCAAGACAATAAAGTCAAAAGAGCATAATGTAGAAATAATATTAAATGATTCTTTTGGAAATAATGGAAACAAGAAAGATGGTTTTTATGTAAATCCTGTACAGAGCAGATTAGAGTTAAGCTTGAATTACACTAGTTTTCTGCCAGAGGAAATTGTTGATATAGTCCCTTCATTGCATGACCAAGCAAATGATTTGATAGCAGAAAGCGTCTTGGTAGAGATCTCAAGAGGATTGAAAAAGATATTTTCTGAGGAAACAATAGAAGGGATAAAGTTTACAATTCCCAAGTACAGCGCTCCAGGAGTGTACAAGATAACTATTAAATCTTCCAAGCTGAAAACAGAAGCCAGCTTTAATGTTGAAGAAGAAAAAAGATTGGATGGATATTTAGACGGGCAGTTTTTAATCTTGACAAATATCGGAAATGTAAATTATTATGATATTGTTGCAATTTCCTTTGCTGGAGAAAGCTCTTTTGTCAAAGATAAGAAAGTTTACTTAAAACCTTCACAATCAATTAATCTAAATTTGGGAGAATTAACTGATTCTGGAAAATATACTATAAATATCTTAGGCAAAACATTTGAAAATGTTGATATAACCGCCAAGGCAAAGTTTGGTTTTAATATCTTATACTGGATTTTAGCTATATTAATAATAATTTTGTTGATATTAATCTTTTTTATAAGGCATAAAGGCAAAAAATTCCATATGATGAAACATGAGAGAGAATTGAAAAAAGGAAGAGAGTTTGGAGAGCAATTAAAACTTAATAGAAAACCAATACAAATGGATTCAAGCGATTTTAGGAGAAGAATGTTGAGGGAGGATAATAAAGAAAAATCAAATGTAACGATAAAGCCTAAAGGACAATATTTTGAGATAGTTGCTAATGAAAATCAAGACCTGAATAATAATCAAGAATATAAAGAAATTAATGAAGCAGATAAAGGGAAAGGATTATTTGGAATGTTTGACTAAAAATATAATATCTTTTTCTTCTTCTATTTCTCTGAAGATAAAGTTTTTATCCATTATTTCTTTTATTTTATTCAGTTTTTTGGATTTTTTAAGGCATGTAATAATTATCTGAGAATCTTCTTTGGAAATTCTTTTTATTTCTCTTATTGAATTTTCTATATTATTGAAATTTTGCATAGCTGTAACTGAAAGAATTATATCAAATGTATTTGGTTTAAACGGCAGGAATTCAGCAGCTGCATTGATCTTTAATCCAGAATATTTTCTGAGCATATCTAAATTATTGTCCAAAGCAATTGTTTTGCAGTTGAAAAAAGATGAGGAAATCCCTGTTCCAGAGCCAATATCTAAAAGCAATGAATCTTGTTTTATTTTCAAGTTTTCTTTTATAATCTCTAATTTTTTAATCTGCTCTTCCTTATATAATTCGTTATAACCATTTGAGATTATTGAGTAAAAGTTTTTTTCCATATTTGAGCGGATTTTCATTGATTAGTTTATTTTTTAAAAGATTTGCCAGGTATTCTGCATTTATCCTATTTTTTTCATAATTTTTTGAGGTGTAATAACTCTGTATTCTTGATATTTTTCTTTGATTTTTGCAATTTAATATTGTCCATATAACCTTGTAATTTCCTGCGGGATATTCTTTGATGAATATACTAAATTCATAAGGATAATCTTTATCATTGTAAATAATATACTCCAAATCTGCCTCAACCTCTTTTTTTACCCAGCCCATGCATAGATTATTCAATACCTATTAAATAAACATTTATGTTTTTTAAAATAACTATTCCAATGACTGAAGATAAGAGTTAACAATCGAGTTTTTTGTTCCAGGATATTTGTTTTCTATTTGGTTTAATAATACCTTTAATTTATCCTTCTTAGAGCTTATTCTAATATTTTTGAATTTTGAATATGCCTGAAGTTCTTCATCTGAGCAGAAGTAAAGAGGAATTATAAAATCTTTACTACTCGGTTTTATTTTTACTGTTTTATTATTTAAATAATTTAATAATGCTGTTATTGCAATGTCATCCAAGTTTGTCGAAAGAATAATCTTAAGATTTTTTTGAGGTTTGCTGATTAGTTTTATTTTTTGGTTTCTTTTATCTGTTATTTTTTTTAGAATATTTAAAATAACCAAGTAATTTTTGTCTTTTAACAAACCTAATTTATCTTTTTTGGAAAACATTTTATAATGCTTTATTGTCCTGAATATTTTCCTTTCAAAGACTTTTATAAAACAGTTTTTGCAGAAATTTTTATCACGAATTTTTATTTCAGATTCTTTTTTGCAGTTAATGCATTTCATAAAACTGAAAAAGATAATTAATTTATAAACTTATTTATAGAATAACAAACCTGTCTTTGCCCTTATTTTTTGCTTTGTATAATGCTTTGTCCGCTCGTTCAATTAATCCTGCCAAGGTTTCTCCTTTTTGGTATGTTGCAGCGCCAATGCTGATTGTTATTGTTCCATGATCCATATTTCTTACAGAATCTAGCAATCTTTCCCCGACCTTTTCCAGGCCTTCTCTTCTTGTTTTTAATGTTCTTGGAGTTGATGGCAAAATAACAGCAAATTCCTCTCCACCGTATCTTGCAGCAAGATCTATTTTACGCGTGTTTTTTTTAATAGCTGCAGCTATATTCTGCAATAATTTATCTCCGGCTAGATGGCCATAAGTGTCATTATACTTCTTGAAATTATCAACATCAATCATAAGCAATGAAAGATGATTTCCATAACGTTCTGATCTTTCTACTTCATTTTCCAATGAATTCTCAAAATATTTATGATTATACAAATCTGTCAAGCCATCCTTAATTCTTTCATTATTTAGAAACCTATTTTGAGCTGTAAGAAAAGCTATTGCAATATCCTTTTTATCATAATTATATCCCATATTTATCACTACTTTTAGGTAGTATTATTAGTATATAAATGTTATGGTTTTAGAAAATAGATGCTTGAAGAAAATTGAATTTAACCACAACTAGCTGCTGATGTAGTAGTAGAAGTAGTTGAAGAAGAATATGTTGTTTCAAAAGATTTATTTGCCTGTTCTGTAGATAACTGGGTTTTGCATGATTCTGGCTGAATATTAAATGCGCAGCAAAGCAATGTTTTTAATGCATCTGCTGATCTTCCGCCAAAGTCATATTCACTTATCTTTACATCATCTAAAATTAATGTTGGAGAGCTGCTAACTGAGAATTTTTTAGATAAATCAAAATCTTCTCTAGCATATTCCAATCCTTTATCTGAAGTCATACAAGTGTTGAGCTTATCATTATCAATTTGAGAAGCAGTTAAACATGAATCTGAATTTCCATCCTTTATAAAACAAGATGTATAAGACCAATATTTATCTGATTGCTCTTCTCTAATACATATTTGCCTTAAGTTTTCAGTTGCTTCTTTGTCTCCGTGCATTGATGTTATCTTGCCATTTTCAATGCTTCCCAAATAACGCACTTTTATATTATCTCTTAATAATTCTGCTGCTGGAACCAAAGCGCGCTGCATCTGCAATCCATATGGACAATTAGAAACTATGAATGCCTGCAAGATTGGCTTGTCTGTTTTTTTAATATTATCACAAGTTACTTTTTTCTCTGTTTGCTGAGCAGACTGGATCTCTTCTTTTATGTTTATAGCGCTAGGAAATAATAAAGAGCCATCTCTGCTTATGTAAGTTGTTATTTCTTTTCCATTAATATCAATTTTTAAGTTATATAATCCATTTTCAGCTTTCATGCTTACTAATGTAGCTGTTGCTTGACCTTGCAGTAAAACCGTATTAATATAGTCTATTGCATCTTTTGCAATTGTGTTGGAATTTACATTCATTCCAAAAAAATTTATAAAGATTGAAGTTATGAGCAATAAACCAAAGACGATTGCAAGTATCTGCCATATCCTTATTTTCTTCTGCATTAACATCTTAACAATTGCTTAATTCTTTAAGTTCCTGTAGGGTTTTTACACCTTCATATAATTTGCCATTTATGAGCCATGTTGGGTATACTTGAATATTTGCATTAATGCATTCTTCCTTGTTTTTTAAGCAGTCAACATAATTTACATATTTAAATGATGTTCCGAATAATTCTTTTTGCTGAGTACAATGACTGCATAAATCTGAACCGTACATTACAGCATTTTTATTCAGGCATATTGATAATTTGTCAATTTCTGTTGTTGAGCCTGTTAATCCCAGCTTATTTGTGTTTGAGAAAACAAAAAATGCGCCTATAGCTACCAAAATAATCAGTGTTAAGGTTAATTTATTCTTGTCCATTTTACATCATAAGTTATCTACAAAACTATATATTTAAACTTTATGGTCTATTAATTTTTAATATGAAAAAGTTTATATTCTAAATGTTTTATCAAAGTGCTATGTGGTTTTTCAATTTATTCAAGAAAAAGGAAAAAGTATTGAGCAATGATGTGATTAATTTTAATGAATTAGAAAAATGGCTGGATGAAAAAACACAGAAAAAAGTAGATGAATTGAACAAGAATACAAGCGGTTTTATTAATAAGATAAAAGAAGAATTAGAAGAACTAAAATTAAATGTTTTCAAGCTGGAAAATGCTGAGATAAACAAAGATATTCATTTGGCAGAAGGAGCAAAACAAAAAGTATTAGGAAATCGAGAGAGTTATATCAAGGATGTTAATTTTTTTGTGAACAATATACAATTCTCTGATAATCCTGCGGATTTTTATAACAAATTAGAAAATTCATTGAATGAATTAGCTAAAACCACAGTTAAGAACCATGCCATAGTTGAGCAGTTGTTTGGGGAGGTTTCTTTTGTTGCTGGAAATTTAGGCAATTTAGGCAAGTTAGTTAATGAAATCAAGAATGCATGCAATAGCCTTGAGATCATATCCCTTAATGAGATTAAAAATTTGATAAAAGAAATCAATAAAAAGATTGAATTAAGAGGGATTATTGAAGAAGAAATAAAAAGCAGAGGGATAGAAAAGTTTGACCTTGAGAATTTTGCCAATGAACTAAATAAAAATATTGAAGAATTAAAGAATAATGAAAAATATCTAAAGTTAAATTCTTTATTGGATGAAAAAGAGAAGAATGAATTCAGCTTAAAGGAAACTGATGAAAAAATAAAGCAAGTTTTTATTCCTCTGCAGAAGTCTTTAAGAAAATTCCATAAGATAAAGAATGATCCATTATTATTAAGCTATGTTGATAATCCTGCAAATGCCTTGGTTAATGACAAGGAATTTAAAATAATTGGATTAGTTGAAGAAATGAAAAGTTCAATAGAGCAGCTTGAGTTAAATGAGCAAAAGGAAAAGAGAGTGATTGAAGAATTGAATAGCCTGGACAGGACTGCATTGAAATATCTTGCTGAGATTTATAATGAGTTAAGCACTACAAAAAAAAGATTAAACGAAAGCATATTAAGAAATGAGATGAGCCACAAGCAATGGATATTAAATGAAAAACTGAAAAATACAGAGGAAAAAATAAAGGTATTTGAGAATAAAGCAATTGAGCTGGAAGCTAAAAAACAGAAAATTGAGTTTAATGAGTTAAGCAAAATAGAAGAAAATCTTGAAAAATTAGGGTTGAATGTAAAAGTAAACATATAAAATGAAAAAATATTTTTTATTAATTTTGTTATTGAGTTTGGTTCCTATTGTTTTTGCTGAAGAGAAGATATGCGTTGTTTATTTTTATTCTGATACCTGTCCGCATTGCGCTAATTTAAAGTCTTACTTGGATGAGATTGAAAACAAGTATGATGATAAAATAATGCTTACTAGGTATGAGCTTCACAATCTAAAGAATTATGAGATATATAATAAATTTTGCGGTGTTAAAGATATCCCTATAGAACAAAGAAAGGTTCCATTATTAGGGATAAATGACCAGTTTTTGATGGGAGAGAACCAGATAAGGGATAATCTAGAAAATGAAATAGAATCTGCTTTAAATACAGGAATTAGAAAATGCCCTTTAGAAGGCGAAATGAAATGCCATGCTACAAATTATACTGAAGAAGGAACTGATAAATTAATTAAAGGAAAAGTGACATGGCCTTTAATTTTTGTTTCTAGTTTAGTTGATGGAATCAATCCATGCGCTTTTGCTGTCCTGATATTTTTGCTTACATATTTAATAAGCATTTCAAACAAAAAAAGAAGGATGCTTGCTGCTGGAATTGCTTATATAATTTCTGTTTATGTTACTTATTTATTAGCTGGATTTGGAATATTAACTGCTATACAAGTTTCTGGATTATCGGGAATAATATTTAAGATAGCTGCTGGAATTGCTATTATTGCTGGAATCATAAATATCAAGGATTATTTTTTCTATGGAAAAGGCTTTTCATTGAAAATTCCAGAATCAAGAAAAAGTATAATAGAGAGATTTGCATACAAGGCAAACATACCTGCTGCAATTGTTTTGGGTTTTTTAGTTTCAATGTTTGAGCTGCCTTGCACTGGGGGAGTGTATTTAGCTATATTGGCAATGTTAGCTAGCTCTAAGGTATTGGCTTTGCCTTATTTGCTTGTTTATAATTTCATATTTGTTCTGCCTTTGATTGTTATAATGCTATTTATCTATTTTGGAATGAAGGCAGAGCATATAGAAAGATGGAGAGAAAGCAGAAAGAATATAATGAGGCTGATATTAGGATTAATATTGGTTGGGTTGGGATTGATAATGCTGTTCATTAAATAAAAGGGCATAATCATAAATAGATAAATAATTCATATAAACGATTAGTTTCAATTGTGATAAGCTATTTTTTAAAGAATAATTTAGTCTAGAAACTGTTTTATTGCTTTATTTAGATAAAGAAGTGCCCAGTTTCTTAAGAAAAGTGCTCCCGGATAATAGTCTATATTATGCATATCATAAACATATACTTCTACTCCTTCCACACCATTTCCTAGTTTTATAACCCTATTTTCGATTCCGAATTCTAAAGCCTTATTCTTTGGAAATCTAATATAGCCTACTGAATCATTGAATGAGACAAATGCTTTACCTCCCATTTCATTCCTATTTAAATATAAAGTACCACCTGTATTCCTGCTTATGCTGAGGGAACTGGCAAAACCATTTTCTAAGGTGAAAACTTCATCTTTCCAATACAAAGTATCAAGCACCTGAGAATTGTACTCTTTTTTTATCCTTGGTTTCTTTTTTAAGAATACTTCATTTATCCATTTCCTAGACTTTTCTTCTTTTAGAGTTTTCGAGTATCTTACCAAATCATAATACCATTCTTCAGTTGCTTTTGGAAAAACTTTTTTGGCAAGGTCTTTATCTATCTTAATATTAGGATTCAATAATCTTGGATGAATTGGAATCTGAAAACAATTCTCATATAAAACAGGAATTTCCTCTTTCTTAAGTATTAATTTTTCTAACTGCATGTTTAGTCATAATTATTTAAAGTTTATAAATATTATTGTGCTAGGGGTAGGTGTAACATTAAATAACCTAAATATTTAAATATAAGTTAATTATAAAGACGAGTATGGGACTTTTTGACAAGCTGATAAACAGGAATGTTTTGTATTATCCAGGATGCTTAAGCAAGTATGCCCGAAAAGAGATATCTGAGAATTACCAACAGGTTCTTAGAAAACTAGGAATTAATTTTATTACATTAGAAGCAATTGAGCTTTGCTGCGGAAGCCCTGTTCTTAATGCAGGTTATGTTAGGGATTTTGAAGAATTAAAAAAGAAAAACATTGAAATATTCAAGAAATTTGGAATAGGAAAGATAATTACAGCTTGTCCTGCTTGTTTTAAGATTTTTTCAGAGCATTACAAAGAGATCAAAACAGAGTATATCACACAAACTATAATGAAATACATAAATAGATTAGATATAAAACACAATGAAAAAATAGCTTATCATGATCCATGCCATCTGGGAAGAGGTTCAAGTATATATAATGAGCCAAGAAAAATATTAGAGGCATTAGGGTTTACAATTGTGGAGTTTGATAAAAACAAGGAGAATAGTTTTTGCTGCGGCGGAGGAGCTGGCTTGAAATCAAATCATCCTGAAATAGCAAATAATATTGCAAGATTAAGATTAATGCAAAGCAAGGTTAAAAAAGTTGTTACAACATGCCCTTTATGTTATGCTCATTTAAAAGAAAATGCTGATGATAGGTATGAAGTTTATGAATTGTCAGAATTTTTGAAGGAGTTTTAAGATGATAGAGTATTTTACTAAGGTTGTTGGAAAGGAAAATGTAACAGAAGAATTGATAGATAGAGAAGCATATTCAACAGATGCCTCGCAGATTAAAGGAGAAACAGCTTTGGTTGTTTGGCCTACAAAACCAGAGCAAGTGCATGTTATCATATTATTTGCCAAAAGAAACAAGCTGAATCTGATTTCCAGAGGGGCTGGTACTAATCTTACTGGAGCAGTTGTTCCTAAAAAATCAATTATTCTGGATTTCAGCAAGATGAATAATATAATAGAAATAAATGAAGATGAAAAATATGCGGTTGTTGAGCCTGGTGTTATATTAAGCAATTTAAATAATAAATTAAAAAATACTTTTTTTCCTGTTATTCCGAGCAGCCATAAGGTATGCAGCATTGGAGGGATGATTGGAACAAATGCTGCTGGTGTAAGGGCAATTAAATATGGAAAGATGGAAGACTGGGTTTTGGAATTAGAATGCGTTGATGGAACAGGAAGATACTGGACTTTAAATGAAAATGATTCAAAAAAGATCTGCGGAACTGAAGGAACTGCAATGATAATAACTAAAGCAATTTTAAAATTAGCAGATAAAATAAAAGAGCATAGTGTTGATGTTTTCAAGTTTGATGATATTAAAGAAGTGATTGAAAGAGTTGTTGAAGCTAGAAGTGATAATAGTGTTATTGCAATGGAATTTATTGACAAAACTGCTGCTAATATTGCTAAATTAGAAGATAAATATCATTTATTGATTGAATATGAGAATTTAAAGGGCAGCATTGCAAATGAAAATGAAGTTGAAAAAATGTGGAAGATGAGGGATTCTGTTTATACTATTTTAGCGTCAAATGACTATTCAATAATTCAAGATCCTAAAGTGAATATTGAAAGCTTGGAAACTTTATTAGAATGGCTGGAGAAAAATAAAATACCTGTTTTTGGACATGTTGGAATAGGAATATTGCATCCAATGTTTAAGCAGAGTGAGATTGGGAAGATTAAAGAAATGTTTGAAATAGTAAAGGATTTAAAAGGAGATGTGTCTGGAGAGCATGGAATTGGATTGTTAAAAAGAAGTTATGCAACATTGGCAATATTGTCAAAAATAAAGATGTTCAAGCAGAAATATGATCCAGATAATATATTAAACAAGGGGAAAATAATATGAATGAACTAAGCAGATGCTCATTGTGCGGATTATGCAAGGAAAATTGCCCGGTTTTTGCTTTAATTACTGAAGAAACTGTTTCTCCAAGAGGAAAATCTATCTTATTAAAAAAAGAAATATTAGATAAAATATTTTACATGTGTAGCTTATGCAAAGCTTGCGAAGTTACTTGTCCGGCTAATGTAAAATTAGCAGAGCTTTTCAGGGGAGCGAGAGTAAATTTAGTTGAAAAAGGAATTGAAACAGAGAAAAACAAAGAAATGATAAAAAATATAAGAGAATTTGGAAATCCATTCGGAAAACTGGAAAAAGACAAGAAAATAAAAGAATTGTTTTGCTGCTAAAATGAGCCAATTAAAAGTTATAAAAGAAGCACTGGAATCAAATCCTGAAGTTATAACTATAAAAGTAAATGAACTACTAAATACATTACATATTTTTGATTCAATTGTATCTTCTATTGTTCATATGGTTAATTATATAGTTGCACCAAAGAGAGGATTATACACTGCAAATGAATTGCAAAGATTTATGATGGAACTAGTACCGGGCATAGAACCAATCCATACAAATAAATTCGTACAGTATTCTGATAGATTAGAATTCGGAGGTTTATCATTTGAAGAAATTATTATAGAAGAACAAAAAAGAGTTAAGAGGATCTTTACGTTAAAAGATAAAGATATAGTTCTTGGGGATTTTGTTAATGGTCAAAAGATTGTTAGTTGGGATGGTCTTGAAAATTTTAAGAGGATGATTTATCTAACACCTTATCCAAATGAAACAATTGCAAATGAGATCATAACCGGAAAATTAAAACCAGCCAATCTAATCTATTTTAGTGATATGAAAAAGTACATAAATAATCCTGTAATTGTGTAATCTATAAAATAATAAAATGGAAAATAAATATATTATTTTTATTGCATTGATTGTTTTTTTAGCTGGAGGAATATTTATTGGGATGCAATTTGCTCCAACTAAAGTTATAACTAAAGAGGTACCAGGAACAATAATTCTAAAACAGAATACAATTCCTCTTGCTGCTGTTGATGGCGATGAGAAAGGAGTTATAGCACATTTAGATACTGAGATAAGAAATGGCTCTGGTTTAATATTAGTAAATATCAATGATATATTAGCAGATTATCTAACTCAATATTCTGCAAGAGTTGCCGCGCAGGTTGCAGCTAACTACAGTAAGGTAAGCATAAAAGGATTAGATGTTATTTACAATATAAGGGCAAATGCCAGCGTTATTGGCGGTCCTTCTGCTGGAGCTGCATTGGCTATAGCGACTGTCGCTTTATTAGAAAACAAAACATTAAACAAGGATGCTGTTATTACTGGAACAATAAATGATGATGGAAGCATTGGAGAGATTGGAGGAGTATTAGAAAAAGGAAAAGCTGCAAAAGAAAATGGCTTTAAATTGTTTTTAGTTCCGGTTGGACAGGGAACAAATGTTGTAAAATATAAAGAAGAAAAATCATGCAGGAATTTTGATTCAGTAAGATACTGCGAAGTAAGAGTAATACCTGAAACAACAAGCATAGCAAAAGAAGTGGGGATAGAAGTCAAGGAAGTAAAAGATTTGAAGGAGGCATTAGATTATTTACTAGAATGAGAAAGAAAAAAGTTTTATTGGCAATATCTATTATTTTAATATTATCTATTCTATTAAATTTTTACTTAGTAACTTATAATGTTTTTACTAAAATAAAACCAAGCAATGTTTTGGTCAATGACAAGAATGTAAGCGAGGTTTTAAGCTTGGAGGGATTTAAAGAAGTAGATGTAAATGTTTCTGGGCAATATATAGCATTATTAGATAATTGCACAGCTATAGTTGCAACAACAACTGAGCAGCAGGCTGATTCAATTGACAGGGCTTTGACCAATAGAATAGAAATAAGACCAACAACACACGATTTAATCAAGAATGTTTTTGATGAGTTTGGAATTGAGGTTTTAAGAGTAAAGATAGTTGACATGCATGATGGAAATTATTTTTCTGATTTAATTTTGAAGCAAGGAAATAAGATATTAAATTTGGATGTCAGACCAAGCGATTCTATTGCGGTGGCTTTAAGAATGGGAATTCCTATTTATATCAAGAAGGAATTAATGGATAAATATGGGCAGAACATTTGTTAAGAAGGAATCTACTATTTTTAAAGCAATTTAATTTATATATTGTATCACAATAAAATATATAAGATAAGGCATTATAATGATATTATGAAAATAATTGATTATGATAGAGATGTTTATAGAACTTTAATTGGAACAGCAAGACTTATACCGATAAAACCTCTAAAATGGTTCCCTCCTGGAAAACTTGAAAAATTTGCAGACAAAAAAGTTGGTGAGGAACTTATTTTTAGGTGCAAAAATAGCTTTTATGATGAAGATATAGCAAATATCATTAAAGTACATCTTCCTATTGGTGCAAATAGTTATGATCACAGATCAGAAAACGGGACATTATCTATCCAGTTTTATAAATTTTAATTTTATATGTGTATTATTAGTTTCAATTGAGGCTCGGCGATTTTTGCCTATGTGTTGCAGAATAATCAAGATATAAATCTTTATATATACCCTCTAAAATGTTAGGTGAAATATCAGATAAATTATCTTTAGTAACTCGAGAATAACTTCCTTTAGGCAATTCTTTGTATGGAACTGATTTACTTCCAGTTAGATCCATGAGCAAACTAACTCTTCCAATTAAGTTATTAGTTAGACCTTTTTCTTCAAATATCTTTTCTAATTCATCATCCTTAAATTCTAAAAGTCTCCACAGAAGTCCTTCCATAATTATATCCTCATACTTTGCTCCCATTTTATTTACCTTTTTGATATAAATAAGTTACCCTTTATATATTTTTCCAAAAATTCCTCAGTTATACTTTTTCATTCATTTCAATTTAAAGCTTTTACAATCGCATTTCCGAATTCTCTTGCTGATTGAGGGCCATTTGCGGTTATTATTTTTCCATCTATTTCAACATTTTTTCCGGTGTAGATTGCGCCTTTTCTAACTAGATTATCTTTTTCTGAAGGAAAAACAGTTGCTTTTTTGTTTTTTAAAATTCCTGAATTTGCTAAGATGCTCGGAGCTAGACATATTGCAGCTACTACTTTATTCCCTAAAAGAGCATTTTTTATCAAGTTAAATGCATCTATATTGTCAAAGTAAATAGTTGAGCCTGGACCACCAACAAAGATTACTGCATCATAATTATTTGCATTTGCTTGAGCAAGAATTAAATCTGTTTTTATTGTTTTTCCATTTGCGCTGGTTGCAGTTTCCCTTAAACTAGCTGTCTGAACATTTGCTTTATTGTTTTCTAGAATTTGTTTTGGAATAAAATATTCTTCTTCCTGAAAACCTGCTGGAGATACTATCATTAAGACATTTTTATCTGCTAAGGACATAAACTTATTAAGAATTAATTAATATTTAAACCTTTTTAATAAAAAAAAGAAAAAGAAAATTTAGGAATCTTCATCAGATTCATCATCCCTCTCTTCAAATTCTTCATCAAAGTTCATTTTTTACACCTCTTTTAAGAGGAAAAATTTGGAGATAAACTAGTATAAAAATGTTTCTACTTCACTACAAGGATATTACATGCAGAGTCCTTTATCACTTCATTGCAAATGCTTCCTATAGAGAATTTTTCCAATCCTGCTTTAAAACCAGAGCCTATATTTCCTAAAACTATCAAATCAATGTTTTCAATTTTTACAAACTTGATTAATTCTTCTGAGATATTTCCGAAGAGAATAATTGACTTTATATTTTGTATTTTTTCCTTGTTTTTTTCTATTATTTCTGTATGAAGCTTTTGAAAGTTTTTTGTCAATTCTATCTTGTCTTGGGCATCTAAGATAACTGTTGCTATGTTTAATTCTGCCTTGTATTGATCTGCTATATTTAATG
>CAZHCT010000012.1:0-16772 GCA_964531355.1 Candidatus Woesearchaeota archaeon
TCTCTCCGCTTGTCCAATCTGAGTTTTTTGCAGTAGCTTTTCTTCCTAAATGCGTTAATGACCTTGCTAATTCCCCAAAGAACTGCAGATAATAAGAAGTTTTTATTATTTTAAGATTAAATTTGCTTAATAATTTTGATAGAGCTTCTTTTGTGTAACCTGAACGCATATGACCAAATGCATGCTCAAAATTTACTCCAGTTTTTTCTCTCAAACCTTCAAGAGAGATAGATGGATTATTGCAGGGTGTAGTTATAACTATTGCTCCATCATTCTTAAGAACCCGGGATAATTCTCTCACAAACAAGTCATCTCTTTTAATATGCTCAATTATCTCTGTTGCTAATATCTTGTTGAATGAATTAGTTTTAAATGGCAAATAAGTTGCATCACAGACAATATATGAAATATTCTTGTTTTTTATCTGATTTTTGGCAATTTTAATATTATCCCAATTTATATCAATTGCAATGGTTTTCTTGCATGAATCTGCTAGTTTTTCAGCAAATATTCCAGCTCCTGTGCCAACATCAAGCAAGAGATCATTCTTATTTAATTCCAACATTTGGTTTATTATCGGAAATTTTATTTTCTTTAGAAAACTATACTTCATTGTCTGTGTTGGTTCAAAGCAATCTTCCATATCAGATGGATTTGAGAATAATAAGCTTTAAATATCTTCTGAAAAGGTGGTCTATTTCTGAAAATGAAAGAATTTTATGCGAAAATAGGATTAAGTATTATACCGAGGATAATCTCTCTTTTAGACAAAAATATGTACTCAAAAACATATGGGTGCTTTGACAAGAATTACTGGCATTACAGAGCAGTTGATTTTCCCAGCGGGACAGCGCAATGCAGTGTTTTGGCATTGGCTTTGGTGTATAAGCAAAAATTTCCTGGAAATAATTTTTATGGAAATAAAAAAATTAAAGATTTTGTTAATGCGGGAATAAGTTTTATGATTAAAAATTGCAATAAAGATGGATCCTGCGATGATTATTATCCTTATGAAAGAGCTTTAGGAACAACTGCTTTTGTTTTATATTCATTAACAGAAGCTTATTTGGTTTTAAATGAAAAGAATCATGAATTTGAAAGGTTTTTTAGAAAACAAGCTGATTGGATTTTAAGCAATGAAGATTCTGGAACAATGGCTAATCACATGGCTGTTGCTGGAACTGCTTTATACAATGTTTACTTGATAACTAAAGATGAAAAATACAGAGAAAACGCTATCAACAAGATTAAGATGGTTTTAAGCTTACAGTCTAATGAAGGTTGGTTTATGGAATATGAAGGCTGTGATCCGGGTTATAATACAATTACAATTGATTTTTTGGCTAAATATTACAAAAAAAGCAGAGATAAATCAATATTAAATGCATTAGAAAAAGCTATCAATTTTTGCTCTTATTTTATGCATCCTGATGGAAGTTTTGCCGGGGAATATGGAAGCAGAGGAACATATCATTTTTTTGTTGACGGTTTTGAAATATTGGGAAAAGAATTTCCATTAGGCATTGAGATAGTTGAAAAATATATGATAGGGAGGAAGAATGGAAAAGATTCACATTTAGAAGATGATAGAAATTGTCATGTTACTTCATATAATTTTTTACAGTCTTATTTAGATTATTGCGATAAAAGAGGCAAAGCTTTTAGCTTTAAGAATGACTTTGAAAAATATTTTAATGAAGCAAAAATATTTGTCAGCAAGAAAGGCAATTATTATCTTATTATCAGCTTAGCTAAAGGCGGTGTATTAAAACTATTTAAGAAAGATGAATTAATTTATAGTGACTGTGGATTTATTGGAAAACTTAAAGATGGGAGAGTTGTTTCAAGCCAGGTTATTGAAAAGCATTCTATTAAAGTTGATAAAGAGATTTGGGTTAAAGGTTATTTTAATAATGTTAAAAATGAATTAATGAATCCCAAGAAAATGGTTGTTTTCAGAATAGCTTTAATTATTTCTTCGTTGATTAATTTAAGCAAATTAATAAAGAGGATATTAACCAAGAAGATGATTTTGGGAAAGAAAAAAATGCCTATAATGTTTGAGAGAATATTTAAATTCAGCAAAGATGGATTAATAATAAAAGATAAGATTGATATTTTGGATAATATAGGGTTTAAGAGCCTTGCAATTGGAAGTGATTATATAAATATTTATGTTGCCAGCGCTAAAACATACCAAGAGGCTAATCTAAAAGAATGGATAAATTTAGATAAATATATTAATGAGCTGAATAGGAATAAAACTGTGAAAATTGAGAGAATAATAAAATGAAAGTAATGCTTGTATTACCGCCTGCTGAACACTTGTATGGAAAGTTTAAGAAAGTAGCACCTACTAGACCTCCATTGGGATTAGCTTATATTGCAGCTGTTTTAGAGAAAAATGGCCATGATGTAAGGATTTTTGACGGCGGTATTTATGATGGTAATGAGTTAGATAAAAATATAAGAGAATTTAAACCAAACATTGTTGGAATCAGCATAACAACCTTAACGTTTACAGAATCCTTGGAATGCGCTAGATTAATCAAAGGAATTGACAAGAATATATTTATTGTTGCTGGAGGACCTCATATTTCAATTTCTCCAAATGAATCTATTAAGTTTGATGAGTTTGATATAGGGATTATAGGAGAAGGTGAATATGCAATGCTTGATATGATAAATCTTTTAGAGGGAAAGATAAAAAAGAATGAGATAAAAGGAGTGATATACAAAGAAAATGGAATTATTGTAAGGACTGCTGATAGACCTTATCTTAAAAATTTAGATGAGCTGCCATTTCCAGCAAGACATTTATTGCCTGATTTAAAATTATACAAGCAAACACCGTTTAAAAATTCGAGATTGCCTCAAACATCAATGATTACATCAAGAGGATGTCCGTATAACTGCACTTTTTGCTCTGAATATCCTTTCAAGAGAATTTACAGGACGCATTCATCTGATTATGTTATTAGAGAGATAAAGCATTTGATAGAAAAATATGGGATTAAGGAAGTTGCTTTCCAAGATGATGTTTTTACATTGGACAAGAAAAGGGTTCATGAGATATGCGACAGGATAATAAATGAAAAAATAGATATTACATGGAGCTGCTGGGCTAGAGTTAATATTGTTGATGAGGAATTATTAACTAAGATGAAAAAAGCTGGATGCATTGCTATATCATACGGCATTGAAGCAAGCGATGATGAAGAGCTTAAATATGTGAATAAAGGAGTAACAATGGAGCAGATTAAAAATGCGATTGTATTAACAAGCAAGGTTGGGATATATAATGTTGGGCATTTTGTTATTGGATATCCTACAGACACTAAAGAAAAAATATTGAACAGGGCTAAGTTTGCTATGTCATTGCCTTTGGATGCTGCAACTTTTAGCTGTCTAATTCCTTTTCCAGGATCCAAAATTTATGAAGAAGCTGAGAATTGCTATGGAGAATATGACAAGGATTATATTTATGGGGGCAGGAAACATGGTTCGCATACTACTCCAATTTATTCTCCGCCTGGATTAACTGTAAAAGAGATGGAAGAATTGCAAAAAGGTATTTACAAGAAGTTTTATATCAGGCCAAGCTATATATTAAGAAGAATGGGAAAATTAAAATCATTTTATGAGTTTAAGACATTATTTAAGGCTGGATTTGATTTTGTGATGCAGAAATAAAAAATATTAAATTTTATAATCTTAATTAATCATCTTCATTAACCTCATCTTGTATTCCATCTTTGGTTATTATATATTCTTGATTATTCATATTATGTTTTAATAAATTTACACTGAAAATGTTTTCATTAAGTTCAACATCCATTTCAATAAGTGTTCCACTCTTAAATGAATCATTTAGTAAAATTGGAACTAGACCCTGATCTTCAACATATTCTATATTATCTTCATCAATATAAAATGGGTACTGTCCTGTATTATCTTTGATTTTTCCTGAATAACCCCTAAGCGAATTATGAAATTCTGTAATCACACCAGAAATTCTTGAATCTACATTGGGTAAAATAGCATCTTTTATTGTTCGTTTAGTATATTCTTTATTGTAAGGTTCTTTGGTAATTTCTTGTTTAGGGGGTTGTATTTGATAAGGGCTTTTAGAAAGTGAATTCTCCTGCATTTTTGCAATTACATACCCGGCTATAAGGGTTGCTCCTGAAGCCCATACACCCCAATAAGGATAGGTTTCATTAATATTTTTGATAAACTCATCTAGGCTCATACTCAATCTGAAAATATTAGTGTATTTAAATATTTCGGTTAGTTACTACTTAATAGTCTATATTTAGTTCTTTTTCATATCTGCCAAAAAACCAAACAGCCATATCTGCAAACCAATGCTCATTAATAGAACACTTAACATTATTGAGGGATAATGACCTACAATTCCTGTTGTAAAGAATAAGTAAAATAGCCATACACCAATTAAAAATCCTAACAAGAAGAAAATTCCTCCAAACAAACCAAAGAATTTTAATGGCTCATAATCGCGATAAATCCTAAAAATATTAATCCATGCTTTGATTGCATATTCAAATGGGCTTTTCATTAACCTGCTCTTTCCATCTCTCTTTGCAAAATAAACTGGAACTTCTAAAACTTTGAATTTGTTTTTAAGAGTTCGAATCACTTGCTCCTGGGTATATGTAAAATTAGAGATTATAGGTATTTTTTCTGCAACTTCTCTTGAAAAACAACGAAATCCGGTTTGCCCATCACTTATCGAAAAATTTGTTATATTTGAGATTACTTTTGAGAATGCTATATTACCTAATCTTTTTGTTATTGGCATATATTCAATATGACCCTTAAATCTTGAACCTAAAACGAGATCTGCTTGTTTTTTTATTATTGGCTCTATTAGTTTTGGTATTTCCGAAGCAAGATATTGACCATCTGCATCTGTATGAACTATCACATCTGCTTTTAATTCTAAACATTTTTTGATTTCTGTTCGAAATGCTTCTGCTAAACCATAGTTTCTTGGATGAGAATAAACAATTGCACCTGCTTGTTTTGCTGTTTTAGCTGTTTGATCTTTAGAGCCATCATCAACAATTAGAATTTTATATTTATATTTTGTTGTATTCATTACTTTTTTGATATCATTTATTACTCTCCCTATTGATTTCTCTTCATTATACGCTGGGATTGTAATAACAATTTTTTTATTCATGGTATTGCTCCATAAATTTTTTTAATTTGGGGATATCTCTCATAGATTTCGTGATAATCAATGGAAAACCTTTATAACCATTTTCGTCTAATAATTTTCTTCTTCTTAGAAAGTATTGTCTTGGCTTATTATTTCTATCATAATCGCTACGATCAATCATGGGGTGATGTTCATGGAAAAATTTTCTTAGAGGAAAAAAATCTATATGACAACGCTTAATACGAAATTCATGATTGATTTGATTCTTAGATAACTTCATTTTTTTATAGAATTTATAGTATTCCAATTCTTCGTTTGATAAGAATTTTTCTCCATTGTAAAAATAAGGTGCATTTTCTTTTCTTTTTTTAAAAGAGAAATAACCTGCTTTACTAGACCATTCTCTTTGTTTTTTAGTTCCTTTGTATAATTTAACTCGTTTACGATTTCCTTTTATACGCCATTCTTCAAATTTATTTTGTCTTTTGAAATTTTCTATACTTGCTCTACCACCTTTTTTTGTAAACTCCAAAAAAGTACCCTCTTGTTTTCTTTTCTCAATAAGACTCTTACCTCCTTTAATCCCTCCTTTTCTCCCAGCTATGCTTCCTATTTTAGAGAGATGCTCCTTTGATTTTTTTAAGCTTAAATCTTGTGCTTTATTTGAGATATCATAAACTGGCCTTTTTAGCTTTTGAGCGATTTCTTTAGAAGTGTTATTTGAAAAATTATCTTTTAGATAATCTAATTCTTTTTCATTCCATCTTTTTTTATATGCTTGTTCGGCATATCTTTTGATTCGTTCGTCTATATTCTTATTTAATCCTTTGTTCCATGAAATGTATCCTTTTTTATATGCCATTTTGTATAATTAATACTCTTTTATTTATAAACCCTGTGTGCACCCTTGTCTTTTCAGTCTTTTTGTCCTTTTGGTATATTCTCTAAAATATATTTTAAAGGCTAATAATTTGATTTAAATAGGTTTTGTATCATAGATGAATATTCCATTATCTGTTTTTTTGATTATATTGAATGGTAGTTCTTGCCTTGAGATTATATAGTCAATATTTTCTGTTTTTGATGCATTTCCAATTAATATATTGTCATTTAACCAGAAACCTATTACTGTATTTTGCTTGTCTAAAGTGCAGATTGCATCTTGAGAATCTTTATTTATTACTCCGCAATCTCTTTCATCAAATAATACATTAGAAACTGGCTTATCATAATAATTAAACCAGATTCCTAATTGTGTTTGATCTTTATTATACCAAAATGAATTAGAGATATAATACGTTGCTGCAAAACTGACTAAACTTATTAGCAAGAAAAATATTATTGAAATAGATATAAATTTCCTTGTATTTAGTTTTTTGAATATGAATAGACTAAATAAAGCAAATAAGAGTATTAATAGTATAAAGGGAATTATTAAGTTGGATGTAAATCTTTCTATTATCATTTTTAATATTCCTAAGTGAACAAGCAAGACATTATTTACAGGGAAAAGAGGGAAGAATAAGAGTTGCGAGGAAAACAGCAATATTAAAGAAGGAATTATTGAAAATTTTAATAGAGATTTTGTTTTATAGAGCTCTAAACCTTTGAATCCTAAGATAAATATTAAGGGCAATACAAAGTCAATATATCTTCCAATCGGTCTTCCTGTTAATGAAAACAAATTTTGGTACATCAAGAGATTCATATTATGGAAAGAAGCCAAAAGAATTGCTAATATAACAGATGTAAATGCAATTATTGAGAATGTTTTTTGCTGTTTTATTGCGGTTAAGCTTAAGATAAAAAAGATTATACCTGAAGATAAGATTAAAAAACCAAGATATAACACAATCCAGGATAAAAATTGAGGAATTGAAAATATTGTCTGGATGTTTGAAAGCTGAGGAGAATAATCAATAAATTCCAAGAGTCCTGTGATGCCAAAATGAATATAGTTTCTTATCAGCCAAGGTGTTATGATTAACAATGTAAATAATGCCAAGATTAATTTTTTCTTTATTTGAATAAAGTCTTTTTTGTAAAAGATAATTATAAGTGTTGAGATTATTATTGTAAGGAAGAGGATTATTGCAACTGGTCTTGTTAAGTAAGCTAAACCAGCAAATATTCCTGTTAGAATATCATATTTTATTGTTTTTTCCTTAAATGATTTGTATAAGAAATAAATTGAAAATATAAATAATGGATAAAATAGATTTTCTGCCATGATGAAAGGAGAAAATGCAAAGTTAGAAGGTATTACTGAAATTAGGATTGAGCAAAATAAAGCTTTTTTAGTTGTTAGAAATTCTTTAGCTAAAAAAAATGAAGGAAATAGGATCAAAGAAGAGAGTAATGCATTAATAAATTTCATTAGAATATAAACCCAGACCATATTATTTGCCAAGAAAGATATTGATAAAAGCATAGGATATAATGGTGGATGAGCATGAGTTGGAACTTGATTAATAAAAAAATCTCTTTCATAGAAAAAACTTCTTGCCATTTTAGAATAGGTATAACCGTCTGAGAACTCAATTGGAGCAGGTATTAAGACAGACAAGATAGTTTTTACTAATACAAATATAATAAAAATAATAATAAGTTTCTTGGTTATATTCATTATTTGAAGTTCAAAAAGTTAACTTAAAAAGATTATGAAACTGAGTTCTGATAGGGTTAAGAACAATTTAGGGTATATAGATAAATTATCTTAGTTTTTCATATTCTTCCATGCTACCTATGTCAACCCATCCACCCTTAAACTTATACGCATAAACATCATTTTTTTCAATTAGATATTTTACGAGATAGCCTGGACCATCTTTGTTCAGATCAGTTTTCATATATTCCCTGATTTTCTCTAAATCTTCTTTTGTGAATATATAAATACCCGTGCTTATAAGGTTGGATTTTGGCTCAGATGGTTTTTCTTCAAAGCCTATTATTTTGCCTTCGGTATCAAGTTCGATTACTCCAAATCTTTTTGCTTTTTCTTTGCTTATCTCAACAAGGCCTATCATTGTTTTTTTAGTTTGATTAAAAAAATCCACAAATTCATCAAGATTAAATGCAAAAAAATTGTCTCCCAATATTACAAGCAAATCATCTTGGATATCTTTTTTATTTATTACAAAATTAAGATCACCTATACCGCCTAATCTTTTTTCATTTGATTGGGTATTATCATTTATAATCTCTATTTTTTGGTTTAAGTTCTTAAAGTGTTCTTTCCACAAGACAAACTGTGAATAGAATTTATTATTTGTTACAATAAAAATTTCATTTACATCCTTAATTTTATTTATTTTTTGAATTATATAACTAAGCAGAGGTTTACCTTTTATTTCAAGCAATGGTTTTGGTTTATTTAATGTTAATGGGTAAAGTCTTGTTGCATATCCTGCTGCTAAAATTATTGCTTTCATGATTAAACTGAGTTTCCAATACCAATTAGGATTACTCCCAAGATAATAATAATGATTCCCAACCATTTGAATTTATTCATTTTTTCTTTTAATATTGCAATGGATAATAATGTTGCCCATATATATGATAATGAGACTAAAGGATAAAGTATTGATAATTCTCCTCCTTTTAATGCGGGGATAAAGATAATTGTACCCAAACCATAAAGAATTATTCCAAATATTATTTTATAATTTTTAATGAGTTTTTTCAGGTTAAATGTCAAGTCTTTTGCGCCTAGCTTGAAAAATAAAGATCCAAATGCTCCAAACCATGTTGCTATGAATATTAACAATATTGCCCAAAGTTTAGTTATCACGCGAACCAACTCCTATGAAGATTACACCTATTGCAATAAATGCAATTGCAATCCATTTTATTAAATTCATTGAATCTGTTGCAAAAAATCTTGGAGATGCTAAAGAAACCCAGATATAACTTGTTGCTATAATCGGGAATAAAACTGAAAGTTCTCCATATTTTAATGCGATTATATACATTACAGCTGCAATTCCATAAAGTATTAATCCGATTATTAATGCTGTATTTGTTATTATGGAAATTAAATTAAATGATAATGTTTGAGAAGCAAATTTGTAAAATATCTGGGCTGAGCTTGTGATTAGAGTGGATAATAAAACAAGAATGATTGCAAATGTCTTTGTTGGCATTATAATTTTTGGTTATCCTCAGTTTAAAAAGTTTCTGAAATTGATTTTAAGCTGCAATTTTAATTAATTTAGCTTTATCTAGAGCTTTTCCAATTAATATGCTTTCTAATTCCAATAATTTTTTTGTTATTGGGTTTTTTGAGTTTAATGTATAGAGTTTTGTCTTTCCAAATTGCCTTGTAACTAAAACAATTCCTTGTTCTTCTATTTGACTCCAATATTTGAATAAAGCTGCTCTTGAAATCCCTGCTCCATCTATTATTTCTTTTTTTGTTACATCCATCCCCTTGTTTTCTATCAAAAAATCTATGATGCTAAATACTGGATTTTGTCCTAAAAATTTTATAAGCAATGATTTTTCCATGCTTTTATTAAAATAGAAAAGTATATAAATGTTATGTTCATAGTCTTTTTTGGTGGACTTAAGATGTGGACAGACGAACAGATAAAAGGAAAAATACTGCATAAATTAACTCGTTTAGGAAAGTTTACACATAGTCATACTTCAATTGATAACTTGCCAAATGGTTTCCCTTCTGAAATAAGAGGGAATGTTAAGGAGATGGCTAAGGAGTTAAAAAAAGGAGGTATTTTATTTAGCAAGCCTACTAGTTATGGTGAAGAGGTTTCTATAAATCCAGAAAATAAAGATAGAATATTGTATTATATTAATAGGTTCTTAGAAAAATGAATCAACAAAAAGTTTTAGTGGGGGCGCCTGTTTCAGACATGCATGAATATTGTTTTGATGAGTTTTTAGATAGAATTAAGAATTTTACTTATAAGAATTATGATATTTTATTGATAGAAAACTCTGAGAAAGATGATTTTTATGAGAAGATTAAAAATATTGGAGTTGAGGTTTTAAGATTGAAGGGAATTGAAAAAATAAGAGAGAAAGTTATGATAGCCCATAATATGCTAAGAGAAAGAGCTTTGGAAAAAAATTATGATTATTTATTCATATTAGACCAGGATACTATACCTACTGAAGATTGCATAGAAAAGTTTATTGCACATAAGAAAGATGTTGTTTCCGGGTTATATTTTTCTGATACTAAATTGCCTGATGGAAGTGTTGATGTTGTTCCTTTGGCATATGTGCTTGTTAATGAAGATAAAGGAGAGATGAGGCATCTTAATGAAGGTGAAATATGGCAAGATGGATTAATCAAAATAGTTTCATGCGGAGCTGGATGCATGTTTATAAGCAGAAAAGTTTTAGAGAAAATAAAATTCAGGTATGAGCAAGATAAAGAAGCATGGGATGACAGGTTTTTTGGAATGGATTGTTTTAAATCTGGATTTGAAATGTTTTTAGATAATACAGTTAAGTGCAAGCATTTGTTTTTGAAAAGACCATGGAAATATAAAGATTTAAAGGAAAAACTTTAAAATAGAAAGATTAAACAGATTGGTTGTTAAAATGGGATATAAAAGAAAAATCAGAATGTATTTCAATAGGATGGAAAAACTTATTTATAATCTAAGGTATATGAAAACATCAGAAGCCATTTTACTGGCTGGAATAGCCGGATATGTAGGATTGATGATTTATCTTATGGGACCGAATACACATAAAGAAAATTTTTGGTCATTTATACTTCCGGGAAAGGTTAGATATACACAGGACGGGCGTTTATCTTCTCAAATTAAAAGAAAAACGATAGATGGAAAAGTTGAGGAAATGGAAGTTTTAATGGACCCTGCACGTTTTTTGACATGGCAAAAAGGAGGCCTTAATCTAAATGGGATTAGTATTGGTTCAGATAGCCAATATTATAAAAAAAGAAACTTTGATTTGTCTTGGAGTGAAAGTGGTGATTTTTATTTAGGGATAAATGATGAAAGAAAGATTATAAAAGGTCAAATGACAGAAGATAGTGTTCAATGGGATGGACTTCAAGGAACAGATGAAGCAAGAAAAGAGAAGATTCATGGCCATAAAGTCAATAATACAAAGGAAGGTATTGAAATTACAGATTATTAAACACAAAATATTTAAATTCCAAGTTTTTATTGATTATAAAATGGTCAAAGTGGGAATTATAGGGGGGAGCGGATTAGATAATCCTAAGTTATTGCAGAATTATAAGGAAGTTGAAGTTGATACACCATATGGAAAACCTTCTTCTTCATTAACTATTGGAAAATTAAATGGTGTAGATGTTGTTATAATAGCGAGGCATGGAAGAAAACACCAATATCCACCTAGTGCTGTAAACAACAGGGCAAATATTTATGCATTAAAACAAGAGAATGTAACACATATAATATCCACAACTGCATGCGGTTCTTTAAGAGAAGAGATTGGAAGAGGGGATTTTGTTATATTAGACCAGTTTATAGATTTTACAAGACATAGGAAAATAAGTTTTTATGATATGTTTGATGATGAAGCAAAACATACGCCTATGGCAGAACCATTCTCAAAAGAGTTAAGAGAATTATTAATTAATACTTCAAAGGAATTAGGATTTAAGGCACATGAAAAAGGAACTGTTGTAACAATAGAAGGTCCTAGATTTTCAACAAAAGCAGAATCACATATGTTTAGAGCATGGGGAGCAGATGTGATTAATATGTCAATTGCTCCTGAATGTATATTAGCAAATGAACTTAAGATTCCTTATGCAAGCATTGCCATGAGCACCGATTATGATTGCATATTTGATGATATCTCCCCTGTGACTTGGGAAGAAATATTAAAAGTTTTTAATCTAAATTCAGAAAAGGTAAAACAATTATTAATTTCAGCAATTCCAAGGATTGCAGGAAAGAATGAGCACATTAAAAATAAGATAAGAACAATTCCTGATTGGCCAAAGAAAGGGGTGATGTTTAGAGATATTACTACTTTATTAAAAGATCCAAATGCACTAAAAGAAGTGATTAACAGATTTAAGAATGAATTTGAAAATAAAGATATAAGCAAGGTTGTTGGCATTGAGAGCAGGGGTTTTATTTTTGGCAGTATACTAGCACATGAATTAGGAGTAGCATTCATACCTGCTAGAAAACCAGGAAAATTACCTGCACCTGCAACAAGAGAAGAATATGAATTAGAATATGGAAAAGATGCTATTGAAATACATAATGATGCAATTGAAAAAGGAGATAATGTTTTGATTGTTGATGATCTAGTTGCAACAGCGGGAACAATGTTGGCTGCAGCTAAATTAGTTGAAAAATTAGGCGGAAAAGTTGCAGGAATAGCTTATGTTATTGATTTGCCTGAGTTAAAAGGAAAAGAGAAATTAAAAGATTATAATGTTTTTAATTTGATTGAGTTTGAGGGTGAATGAGCCATTGTATTATTGAATCTGCCCTTTTGTTCAAATCTTTTCCTGTGAACATTTCTATATAATCCATTGTCAAATGAGGAAGCAACCCGATTAAAAGAAAAACGAATACTATAGAGAAGTAGCTTAAGATTAACAATAAAATCCAAAACTCTATTGTATGGAATATCATCAAAAATAATTCATCTTGTTTTTTAAGATAATAATTATACGCTTTACTGAAGTTTAGAGTTTTATATTTAAGAATATAATACAGATAATGATCAAAATCTATAAAAAATCCGCTTAGGAAAAACCATAAAACATTAAATTTGAATAATGGATATAGGATTATTGAAAGCATCAAGGTTATTATGAAATGAGTTCTTGGAAACATAATTTTATTCTTTAATAGGTAATATAAAAGATTTATGAATTAGTTTTCATAAAGATTTCTATTTCAATTTGGTTTTTGTTTGTGATTACCCTAATTTATTGAACTCGGCAATTATTCTAAAGAAGATATCATCCCCATAAAAGATTATTGGAGGATTTTTGTATATTTCCGTAGCAATGCTTAATTTCTTCTTATTATTTAAGTCCTTAATAAAATCATCAATTAATTGTTCAGTAAAGTGAAATCTTTTTTGGTGGGGTATATTATTTTCTTTTAATTTTTTTTCAAATTGCGTACCATCAAAATGTGTTAAGAGTAAGATATCTATATCTGATGATTTTTTTTCTTCATTTTTAGCATAAGAACCAAAAATAAGACAGATGAATAAATGTTTTTCTTTGAGTTCTAGATATTTTTCAATTGTTTCAGTTATAATTCGGTACTCTATTGGATGTTTTTTTCTAAATTGATTTATTTTAATATGAAAATTTTGCTCTTTTAAATATTCAATTATATCTTCATTTGAGTAATTAAGCTTACAAATATTATAATTACCAAATTTTTCTTTTTTGATTAATCCTTGTTCGAATAAGTTATTAACTGAATCATGAACATTCTTATAATAGGTTTTTAGATTCTCAGATAGTTTTTTAATTGTGATGCCTTCTTTATTAGTCAGGAGATTACTTATTATCTTTAATTGTAGCATATTTACCATATTAGTATAGTATTATTACTATATTTAAAGCTTTCGATTTATTGCTATACTATTATGGTATAATAACCCTATCCAAAGTAGATTAAAAAGCGCGGGGACCGGGATTTGAACCCGGGAATCCTTGCGGAAACAGGTTTAGCAAACCTGCGCCATACCAGGCTAGGCGATCCCCGCTTAAAGATAAAGAACAAGTGTTTTGTATTTAAAGGTTTTTATTTGTTTTTTTGCAGTAGTAAGACATGTTTAAAAACAAAATTTATATTATTTCATGATGGAAACTAGTTTTAATAAATATATAGTTGCTTTGGCAATAGCTTTGGTTTTCATTATTATACTTGGGATATGGCTTATTTTAAAATGAATGCTGCTAATCTTGAAAAGATTATAAAAGTTATTTTTTATATTTTATTAGTTTGGCTATTAATTCAGATAATCTTGAAATTAAGCGGAAATAGCCCGAGTTTAGATTCTATATTAACAACTGGTTTAGGAGTAATTATTTCTTATTTGCTATTAGCAACTTTGCAGATAGCTCATTTTATGGGTAAAACTTCTGAATTTATGGAAAATTCTAAAGAAGCTTTTAAAAGGATAAAAGAGGATATAGAAGAACTAAAAGATAAATTATAATTTTATTTAGGCAATAATATAGGAATTCCATCTCTTATTTCATAGATTTTCCTGCATTTAACGCATTTTAGAGATTCTTGGTTTTTTTGCTTTTGATATTTTAAATCTCCCTTGCATGCGGGACATGCCAAGATTTTTAATAATTCTTTTGATATCATTTTAACCTTCTTTGTTTTATTTCATTTAAAAGTTTTACTAATTTTCAGTATATTCTCATTCCTACTTCCCCAACATATTTTATTTAATTCTTTAAGCATCTCTTCCTCGCTTATATTTGGGTTTTTTGCTTTAATAGAACTGATGCACATGTTTATTACTGATTGAATCATATTCAACATAGAATTAAAAGTCTGTTCAGGAGTCAATTTGCTTATTTGTTTTGCTTCAATATATATTTTTGCAAGCCTATCCTTCTCATTGAATATCATTTTTAAGGATAAGTTAATGGTTTATATAAAGATTTCTATCTTCCAATAAATAATCTATCTGCAAAATATCTTGGAAGATTATTTGCAATTATCTTGAAAGCAGTTGACCTTACATCATATGGAACTCTTATTATAGATGCTCTCATGTTTAATGTCTCCAATATACAATAAGATGCTTCTGGCCTAAAATCCCTAGGCTGGCCAACAGAACCCGGATTTATGATTAATTTTCCCTTGATTCTTCTTATCATTGGAATATGAGTATGACCCAAAACAAGAATATCTGCTTTAGTTTTTTCCAGATATCCTTCTAATATATTCTCAGCAGTATTGGGAAAAACATAATCCCATAATTGATTTTCAGGAGAGCCATGCACAATAAAAATATTTCTACCATCTAAATTAAGATTTATTGTTTTTGGAAGTTTTGATAATATTTCTTTGCTTGAACTTGTTAATTGTTTTGATGTCCATAATAATGCTTTTTGCATTTCTGGAGTAAATTGCGTTAATTCTACTGGAGAAACAGCATTAAAATCATGATTTCCCAAGCATGAAACAATTTCATTTTTCTTTATTAATTCCAGAGTTTCATTTGGGTTTGCATTATAATTTACCAAGTCTCCTGAGCATAAAATTTCATCTATTGCTTGTTTTTTAATGTCATTTATTACTGATTGAAATGCTTCTAGATTTGCATGAATATCTGCTAACAAAGCAATTTTCATAAGATAAAAAAGAATTTTTGGTATATTAAGGTTTCTATGAATAATTTTTTGATAAAAAGATTTAAAAACTATATTGAATTTATCATTAGAATGCTTCATCTCAACAGTGAGAAGGATAAGGATTTTGCTCTGTTTTTCATTGACTTAATATTTCCAGAGACCTATATAGCTACAAGTATAGATGATTTTTTAAAAAATAAATCGGGAATTAAACCTACCAAAAAGGTTTTACCTCTTGGGGTTTTTTTGTATAATCAAGCCTTAATTGAATTTCCTGAAGGGGTATATAATTCTTTAGATGAAAAAACTGGGATTATATCTGATTGCAATTCTTCAATTAATATAAATTTAGATGGTATTTGGGGTATAGATAAAGAAAAGAGAGTAGAATTAAAGGAAAATATGAGGCTGTATGATATACTTACAGTTTATAAACCAAAAGATGATTCAATATGGCTTAGTGGTTATAAAACTCATGGTCCTATATCAACAAGTGAAAATAAGGAATTAAAATTTGAATTAGGCAATTTAAGATTTTGTCCAGCTTAGGTTATTTAGAAGATCTTACTCAATTCTTACAATCTGTCTTCCATTAGTTCTTAGAACTGCTTCTTTGCTAATACTATAATTTAATGCAATGTTTCCATTTTCATCCATTCCAAATTTATTTGATTCTTTAGTTTTGCCTTTTTTTATGTTTACCTTGTTTTCTGCGATTTCTGCATCTGCATTATTTATTATATCCAATTTAATTACTGGAGCCATTATTAATTCTCCTAAACCTGTTGAATGCAATGATTCTGCCGCAATAAAGTCTAATTTAGCAATTGTTGTTTTTGAACCTTCAACTAAAATATTTCCTATTAATTTCAATTCATTGCTTGGAAGTTTTGCATAATCTGTTAATCCTTTATTATCCACTAAAACCTGGGAAACGGTTAATTTTAAATGAGTGTATAATCCTTTTGTAATATTTGTTTCAGATAATAGAGATATTTCCTTGTTATTTGATAATTCTATTAGGTTTATTGTTTGTGTTTGATCTGATAAAACCTGCCAAGAATCTGTGCCATTTGGAAGAATTTCAATTTTTGTGATTGTAACATTAATAGAATAAATATTTTTTAGATCAACTGCCTTGTCTGTTGCAGTTACTAGAAGCATGCCATGAGTTGATTTTTCTGCAGGTGTTTTTCCACAGCCGGCTATCAAGATTAATGCGATTAGTAAAAAATATATTTTTTTTATTTTAAACACCTTTAT
>CAZHCT010000013.1:0-16600 GCA_964531355.1 Candidatus Woesearchaeota archaeon
AGCCAAATACAAAGGTTTTTAAATATGCTAATTTAGAAAAAACTAAAGAAGTCATTAAAAAGTCTGAAAATCTATTCAAAAAAAATGTTTTATGAAATTGAAATTTCAAGCCATGTAAGAGTACCGCCTAATCTATTTGATACTGATGTAGAGGAAGCTGTATTAAAAAGGCTGAATGAGCAGTTTGACAATTATGTTTCAAAGGAATTGGGAATTGTAATTGGAGTAACTGGAATAACAGAAGTTGGAGATGGAATAATTATTCCTGGTGATGGAGCTGCTTATTATGAAACTGTTTTCAAGCTAGTTAGTTATAAGCCAGAAATGCAGGAAGTTGTTTTAGGAAGTGTATCTGAAATAACTGATTTTGGAGCATTTTTAGATATAGGGGCTGTAGATGGAATGATACATGTTTCGCAGACAATGGATGATTATGTTACATTTTCCAAGTCTAATGTTTTAACTGGAAAAGAAAGCAAGAAAGTTTTAAAAGTTAAAGATAAGTGCAGGGCAAGAATAATTGCCATAAGCTACAAGGAACTTGGAAATCCAAAGATAGGCTTAACAATGAGACAGCCGTTTTTAGGAAAAGAAGAATGGCTTGAAGCTGATTTAAAGAAAAATGATAAAGAGGTTAAAGAGAAATGAAGAAAGCATGCAGAGACTGCAAGATATTTGTTCAGGGAAATGAATGCCCTATATGCCATAAATCTGATTTTGTGGAAAATTGGAAAGGCAGAATTTATATTTTAGACGCTAATAAAAGCGAGATTGCTCAAAAACTTAATATTAAAGTCAAGGGAGAATATGCAATTAAAACAAGATGAAAATAATCAAAGAAGATAAAGAGCCATTGTTTTTTAGAAAAAAGATTTTAATGGGAATAGAGCATGAAAAAAGCAGCACTCCAAATATTGACAATGTCAAAAAACAAGCTGTTGAGCTTTTAAAAATTAATCCTGAATTATTAAGATTAAGAAATATTTACACAAAATTTGGAGAAAATAAATCAGATGTTATTTGCTATGCTTATGACAATGCTGAAAGTTTGCAAAAATTTGAGATAATAAAAAAGAAAGTGAAAAAAGAAAAGGCTAAAGAACCGGAAAAGGAAAAACCTAAATAAAAATGACAAAGAGAAAAATAAAGAATAAAAAACCAAGTGAGAGATGGAAAAAATATAAGATAGTTGGAAGCTTAATACAAAAAGGAAGATTTTGCCCTAGATGCGGAGATGTTTTTTTAGCTGTTCATAAAGACAGAGTTTTCTGCGGACAATGCCATTATACTGAATTTTCCAGGAGAGAAGAGCCTAAAACATTTAATGTTAATAAAAAAGATTTAGGGTTGGCTACAGAAGTTGACCAAGAAAAGGTTGAAAAATTAACAAAGAAAGTTTTAGAGAAAAAGTAAATATTTCTAGTTTTTAGGATTAAATTTTAGAGTTCTATAAATAAATCTTAGTTTAATATTCTTCTCTCTAGAGGCAGTAAACCCAAGGGAGAACGCTCCGAAGAGGATTCTCCCTGGGAAAAAGAGGTGATATAAACTTTCTATGATTTTCATATTTATAAATTTTTCTATTGTAATCACTTTGAGATTAATACACTAAATCTAATCTAATTTGTATGATATAAAGTTTTATAAATTAGTTTTCCCTGCTACTATCATGCAAGATCAGATTTATGAGATGCTTATACAAAAAGATGAGATTACATGGCAGACTATTATATATGATCTTGTAAAATCAGAGCAAATGGATCCATGGGATATTGATATTTCTTTGTTGTCCAAAAGATATTTAGATGCTATAAGAGAATTGAAAGTGCACAATTTTTTTATTTCCGGGAAAGTGTTATTAGCAAGCGCGATTTTACTTAAAATAAAATCTGACAAGCTGTTAGTAGATTATATTGCAAATTTTGATGCTGCTTTATGGCCTCAGGAGAATATTGATTTATTGGAAGAAGAGAAACAACCTATTGGAAATGTTGAAATACCTCAATTATTGATTAAAACACCCCAGCCAAGAAAAGGAAAGGTTTCTTTAAATGACTTGATGAATGCGCTGCAAAAAGCATTGGATGTTGATAAGAGAAGGGAAATAAAGAGAACAGAAGGAAGCAGGTTTATAAGAGAAGTTCAACTTCCTGAAAAAAAGATGGATTTAACCAGCTTGATAAGAGATATTTACAACAAAATAAAGGGATTTTTTACAAGAAAGGAGATTTTGACTTTTACTAAATTAATTCCGAGCGAGAGGAAAGAAGACAAAATATTAACTTTTATTCCATTACTGCATTTATGCAACCAAGGAAAGGTTGATTTAGAGCAAAAAGAACCTTTTGGGGAGATATATATCAAGGAGTATGTTGAATAGTGTATACCTGCTGACATAGGTCGAAGGGCGATAGATTTAAATAGAACGTAGAATTATAATTTTAATCAAAAAGAGGCTTAAAATCTCATATTTGATGTATATTAAAAGGAGGTAGATATGGAAAATAAAAATGTAATTCTATTTATTGCGATAGTATTAGCTATCTTTATAGTTGGTTATACAATCGGTTCTGGAATAACAGGAAGGGTAACTGATTTAACAGCAAGTAGTACAGGACAAGGACATTCTGCTGCTGAGATTGGGGAAGGTACTATTGCAAATACCTTGACTATTTCCAATGGTAAAGTCGGCATTGGAACAACAAACCCCATAGAAAATCTTGATGTTATGGGGAATGTAAATTTAAGAACAAATGGTTTTTATAGGTTTAATGCAGAAAATACAGGAATGATTTCTCCATCAGCAAGCACTTTACAATTTCAAACGTCAGGAGAACCCAGATTGCATATAACAAGCAGCGGAAATGTTGGAATTGGGACAACAAACCCAACTGAAAAACTGCATGTAGCAGGAGCCATTAAATCCTCAGAGTTCAAGACTTTTAAGATTGATGTTATGGGAGATGTAAATTTAAGAACAGGCGATTTCTATAGGTTTAACTCAGAAAACACGGGGATGACAGAGTCATCAGTTAGTACATTACAATTACAGACATCAGGAGAACCAAGGATACATATTACATCATGGGGCAACGTCGGAATTGGAACAATAAGCCCTGCAGAAAAGCTGCACGTAAACGGCAATATAAAGGCAAAACAATTCATTACAGGCGACATAACCTTTAACAAAGATGACAAGCCAGTATGGAGAATGTTTGAAGATGAGAATGGATTGTATGTTGAGAGCTTAGCGACAGGAATGATATATAGACTAGTGTTAGAAGAAGTGGAAGAAAAATAAAATCTTAGACCGCAAATGGCAAAGCAAATTATCAAAAAAATATTACTAATACCTCTTATCTTTATTTCTCTGATTTTTTTAAGTAGTAATGTCTTTGCTGCTTTAACATGCTCAGTTAAAACTAGTTGTGCAAGCAATGAAATACCAGTTTTCTCAATGTTTGATCCAGCAGGCGGACATGCTTCAATCTATACAACCAATACTGCTTATAATTATAAAGTGTGTTGTGGGGGTGTAGCTGGATTAACTAATTCTTGTACAAGATCTTCAACAATACTTAATTTATTTAAAACAACAGATTCTCATGCACAAATAGCCACAGAAACGGATTATACAAACAAAATATGCTTAAATCTTTTATGCAGCTATTCTCAAGACTGCTCTAGTTTAGGAGAAGGATACACTTGTCTTGCTTCAATTGCAAAAAATACTGACTCTCATATAGGAGATTGCAATGCTTTTTCAACTAAAATATGCTGCAAAGAATGTAGTGCAGAGATTTGCGATGGTATCGATAATGATTGTGATGGTATAACAGATGAAGATTGTGTTGAAGAAATAAGCATGAAAATTTCATTATCAACAACAAAAGACTCTTATAGTGTTAATGAGCAAGTTGAATTGACAGATCCCCCTTTAGAATCAAGTTTATCAGAGAGTATAATAAATCAAGAAGGTAAAGCTAAAATAATAGATACAGAAAAAGAAGTTTTCCAGCAAAGATATGTAGAAAAAGAAGTTTTCCAGCAAAGAGATACAGAAAAAGAATTACCAAAATCAAAAGGTTATATAGTTGAATTTAAAGAAAAACCGATTATAGTTAAAAAAATAGAGTTAGAAAGGGAAATAAAACAAAAAAGAGAAGAAAGTAAGAGATACAGAGAAAAAGCTGAAAAATCAGCATTTATAGCAAAGTTTTACAATTCACAAATTAGTTCTAATCTAGAAAATCAAGCAACTAGATCTGAAAATGAATTGCTATCTAACTTGAAGAAACAAGAAGATAGGATATTAAAAGAACATAAAGGAGCAACGGATGATATTAAAAAGAGAGCACTTTCTATAACGGAATATGCTGTTGAAGAAGTGGGTAAAACAAATAAGAATTTAAAAGAGTACATAAAAGTGTTTAATGGTATTGCTTTAGATATTTCTGCAACAGAAGCAAATAAAATCAAAGAATCAAAATATGTAAAAAGGATTTATCCAAATCTGGAGGTTAAAACAACTTTAATGGATTCTGTGCCTTTGATAAATGCAGATAATGTTTGGCAACTTGATGAAGATGGAAATAATTGTTTACAAACAGGAAAAGTTTGTATTACTGGGAAAGGTATAACCATTGCTATTATCGATACAGGAATTGATTATACGCATCCTGATTTAAAAAGGGGTTGTTTGGGAACAAATTGCAAAGTTTTAGGAGGATATGATTTTGTAAACAATGACAATGATCCAATGGATGATCATGGGCATGGAACGCATGTTGCAGCAACTGCAGCTGGAAATGGTATTTTAAGGGGGGTTGCTCCTGGTGCCAAGTTATTTGCTTACAAAGTTCTCAATTCTGATGGCTCTGGCTACACTGATTGGATTATTGCGGGAATAGAAAGAGCTGTTGACCCCAATCAAGATGGAGATTTTGATGATCATGTTGATATAATAAGTATGAGTTTAGGAGCATCATGCTGGGGATATAATGAAGACTGCGGGCCAGATGATCCGATTTCAACTGCTATTGACAATGCTGTTGATGCAGGTGTTGTTGCAGTAATTGCAGCTGGAAATTCAGGTTCAAACAGCGAAACAATTGCTTCACCTGGGACAGCAAGAAAGGCAATTACAGTTGGAGCAACATATAAAATAGATTATACTGGAGATTATTGGGAGGATACTGATCCAAGAGTTGATCAGATAACATCATTTAGTTCTAGGGGGCCAGTAATATGGGAAAATGAAGTAATAATAAAACCGGATATAGTTGCTCCTGGTGCGATTATTTGTGCGGCTCAATGGGACAATGCGTTTGAAGATGGCGGTGCTGATGGAAACTGTAATAATGACAATAACCATGTTGCAATATCAGGAACATCAATGGCAACACCGCATGTGGCAGGAGTTGTTGCTTTAATAAAGCAAAAACACCCTGATTGGAGTCCGGTTGAAATAAAAATGGCATTAAGAAATAGTGCAATTGATGTAGGAAATGACATCAATACATACGGATATGGAAGAGTTGATGCATTGGGGGCAATTAGCGCAAATAAACCACCTGTATCTTTGATAAGCACTTCAGGCTTAATTGGAGGAGAAGATGAGAATATTATTGGAATAGCAACTGCTGATAACTTTAATTCTTATTCACTTTATTATGTAAATAGTCTTACAAGCACAGCTGTAGAAAGGGAAATATGCTCTTCTACAAGCCCTGTAGTTGAATCTGTCTTATGTAACTGGGATATTAGAAATTTTCCATGGTCGACGCTTTACTTAAAACTTGATGTAAAGTCAACATCAGGTGATATAAGTTCTGATTATGCTATAGTTGAGATTGATAATACCAGAATAAAAAGCCCTAAGGATTTAGAAGATTTTACGTGGGGGGAAGAAGGAAAAATATTAGCTACATGGCAGCAGCAGGATATAACAATAGAAGGTATTTCTGGAGGATATAATTTTGATCACTATACTCTTGATCTGTGCCTTGAGGATACTACAACCTGTTTTGATGATGTAATTAATGTCAAAAATGGGGGTTTATTACCTATTGAAAATGAGATTTTAGGAATTATAGATTTATCGAAGATTAGTAATGCTGGATTTTATGACCTAAAATTAACCACATATTATAAAGATGGTAAAATAGATTCTGATTCAAACACAATATATATTGAAACTACTTTGCATGATGGATGGCCAAAAAACTTATTTGAGGCCAGTGAATTTATTGCTCCTAGTTTTCTTGATCAGCCGACAATAGCCGATATTAACAATGATGGTAAGAAAGATTTGGTGATGGCTTATATAAAAACTGTTTATGTTATAGATCACGAAGGGTTGCCGATACAGGGCTGGCCAGTGATAATTGGTGAAAATTATGGAACAATGCAGGATGGGCCCGCTGTTGCAGATTTGGATAATGATGGAAAGAATGAAATTGTGATAGGAGATAACCTCGGTTATATACATGTTTTGAATCATGACGGAACATACCTTTTTCAGCCAAAGCAAGTTGGGAGGATAACAACACCTGCCATCGAAGATGTCAACAATGATGGCAGATTGGATATTATTGCTGGAGATTGGGATGGTTACGTCCATGTATTAAATGACATAGGCAATTATTTACAGGGCTGGCCGGTATATCTTTCTCCATCTGAAAATTACCCTTATTCGAATGGAATATATCAGGTTGCTTCAATAGCAGATATTAATAATGACGGCTATAAAGAGATTTTTGTTAAAAGCTCATCTTGCAGCGTATCAAGTAGTTGCGGTCCTGAAAACACGATTTCAAGAGTATGGATATTGGATTATTTGGGGAGAAAAATAGATAGTGGCTGGCCAAAGGAGTTTATTGACGGATCTTTTGGTTCAAACATGATTTTAGCAGATATTGACAATGATAACCAAATCGAGGTAATTACGGGGTCATATTTCGGCACAGTCTATGCATGGAATATTGATGGCAGCAATGTTCTGGGTTGGCCGGTTTATATTAATACTCTTAATCCGACAAATTACCCTGCTCCTTCTGAACCATCTATAGGAGATATTGATAAGGATAGCCAATTAGAGGTTTTAATAAGTGGGAGAGGATGTATTAATGTTTATGAGCAAAATGGTGTTTTAAAGTTTTTAGTTTGTATTGAAAAGGGAAGAATGGATAGTATGGTAGATGGCAACATTGTTATTGAGAATTTAGATTCAGATTCAAAGTATGAGATAGTCCCATCAAGTAGTGGGGGATATGCCGTTAATGGGCTATTCCCGATATACGCCTTTAATGATGATGGTTCAATTGCAGAAGGCTTTCCAAAATATTTGGATGATATGGTTTTTACTAATGTGATTCCTGTTGCAGATTTGGATAATGATGGAAAGAATGAATTGGTGGTCAGAACATGGACGGGATTAGTTTATATTTATGACATCAATGCCGATAGCCTTGTTGTTAATGACGGCTATGAATGGCCAATGTTCCACCATGATGCTCAACACACAGGATTGTATGATAAGCCAGTCAGCTGTGTTGAAGATTGGGTATGCAGCGATTGGTCTGAGTGCATTGATGGAGAACAAAATAGGAATTGCGCAGACCAAAATAACTGTGGAACAGCAGCAAACAAGCCAAGCGAGACTCAGGATTGCACATTTGCAGCTAAATCCATGATAGATAATACAGGAGCAATAGATGTCTCAGGAAATCTATTAATGAAAGTTCAAAAAGAGATTGGGAATCAATGGCAAGATATTCAAACAATTGTAAATCAAGAAGCAACAGTTCCAGCAAATAACTATTTGGCTTTAGATACTATATGGGCTGATGCTGGTTTTTATACAACAACAGAATCTGGAAACTTTAGGGTTTATGCTGAATTTATATATGATAGCAGCGTTGTTAGCAATAGCTATGAATTTGAGGTAAACTAAAATTTTATTAAAAAATTTAATAGAATTTGTTTTTAGGATTATATAATTTTATTTGCAAGTTAGATAGGTTTAGTTTGCTTCGCATGTTTTACCATTCCAGCATCTTTCTGGACCACAATTACAACCTTCTTTAAGAGCCAGGGTACAGAACACGGGTTCTTTGCTCCTAGCTTTAAAACAAGAATCAACGCAACCATCAGAGAAGATTTTCCATTCTCCATTAACCCTTGAACATTCTTCCTTGGGATTGTCTAAAACTTTTGGTTGATTCATTTCAGATTTTTGGCACCCATAAACAAGAAGCAATGTAAATAGCAAAATAAAGATTAATATTTTCATAGAATTCTTCAATATTCATAACTATAAATACCTATCGCTTGTGAGATTAAAACAAGAACTTATTTAATTTAGATAACTTTAAAAATATATTAATTAATAAATAAAAGATGAAACAAATATATTTTATTTTTGGGATTATTGCAATGATTGTTTTAATCAGTGGTTGTGAAATTGAGAATAATGCTTTAGAAATTCGTAATGTAAAATACTTCTTTGACAATATCGAGCAATTTAATGAAAATTTACCAAGAGCAGGAATTTCTGAAGAGGTTATAATTAAAGGAAAATTAATTGAAGAGGAGGTTGAAGTTTTATGTGTAACAGAACCATGTCTCTCAGTTAAAAAATTTGCATTACAGGATATTAATGACGAAAACTATAAAATTACAATATTCGAAACAAATCAGATTCTCCAACAATTAGAGATAGGAAAAGTGTATATACTAAAAGGAATACTTGAAAAAGATGTTGATTTTGGCAGAAAAATTGTTTATATAAGTAATTTTAAACCAGTGGAAGTTGTTAAATAAAATTTTTCTATAATGGGGGTAAGTATAACCATGGTGATACTTTACATACTTTTGATTTTAAGCAAAAATATGGATTATTTATTAGAGCCTTTTATCAACTCTTTTAAAGTTGTAAGTTTTTCTTTTCCAGTTTTCATATCCTTAATTTTCAATTTTTTCTTCTTGATTTCATCTGGACCTAGAATAATTACTTTTTCAGCTTTTATAGAATTTGCATATTCTAACTGCTTAGTTAAGTTTCTTTCCAACAAATCAATTTCAACACTATAAGATTTTCTTAAAGTTTCTGCGATTTTAATAGATTCCTTTTCAGCATTTTTATTTACAGCTGCAATATAAAAATCAATTTTTCGGTCTAATACAGGCAGTTTATTTTTATTTTTCAAGAATAATTCCAAGACAACATCGCCCATTGCATAGCCAACTCCGGGGCAGTTTTTAGCTAATTCATCATACCTTCCTCCTCCGGCTATAGCACGTAATTCTCTTGATGAATCAAATACTTCAAAAACTGTGCTTGTGTAATAATCCAAACCACGCATAATACTTAGATCCAGCCTGCAAAATTCCAAGATATTATATTGTTTTAAATAATTAAATAATTCTTTTAATTCATCCAATCCTTGATTATTAATTTTTATTTTGCTTAAGTCTTTAATTTCCAATAATTTAAGCAATGAAGATATTTGTTTTTGAGTTAATCCTTTTTCTTTTAATGTTAATTCAAAATCTTTTTTGCTTATTTTGCATAATTTGTCTATTAATCTGTAGATTTCTTTTAGAGAATCCTGCTTAATTCCTAATTCCAATAATAATGCCTGTATTAATTTTCTGTTGCTTATCCTGATGTAAAAATCCTTTTTTGTGAAGCCAAATGACTGCATTAGCTTAACTGCAGTTGTGATTATTTCTGCATCTGCTTTCATAGATCTTGCTCCAAGAATATCCATGTTAAACTGGAAAAATTGCCTCTCACGACCAAATTGGGGTTGTTCATACCTGAAAAAAGGTCCTATTGAATACCATTTTAATGGCTTTCTAATATTTGGATTTTGAGATATCATTCTAGCAACTGTTGGGGTTAGTTCTGGCCTTAATGCAAGTTTTCTATCTGATTTATCTGTTAAAACATACATCTGCTCTGGGATTTCCTGGCCTGATTTTTGGTATAATTCAACTGGCTCAAGAATTGGTCCATCTATTTCTTCAAAGCAATATTTTTCTGCAATAGATTTCCATTTATCAAAAATATAATTCTGAATTCTTTTTTCTTCTGGATAATAATCCTTAAATCCTTTCATTTTGCACCTCGTTTTAAAAGGGAGGCTACTGGGAGTCGGACCCAGCCTAGAGACTTTCTATAAATATTCCACAGGCCTCTGTACTCAACCGATATACGATAGCCTCCATAGTTAAAAAGATTGAAATATACTTTATAAAGATTTTTATAGGCTAAGCTAAGAAAAAGTCTTTCAATGAAGATAATCAACTCGTTTCATAGAAATAATGTATATGCTGGAGTATATAAATTTATCCATAGAGATTTTAAATAGGAATTTTTACAACTTTGCAATGAAATAATTTATATACTTGTTAGTCTTATTTATTTGAGGGTTTTATGAAAAAGATTTTGATTTTAGTTTTAGTATTTGCAATGATTATCCTATTTACCAGTATTGCTTTTGCTTTAACTTCTAATGAAGAATTTTTATGTTCTGTTGCTAATGATACATGGAATTATTTTAATGCTTCAACTACAGCAACAGCTTTTTCTTGTTATAATTGCACTGTTCTTGGCAATGGTTTTCCAAGAGGCTCTAAGAACATAATTAATCAAAATGCTGGTTATAGCGTTAACTCTGCAGAGGTTGGCTTTTACATGGCTTCTATTGTTTCAGCCTATGAGCTTGGCTTTGTTGATAAGGAAACAGCAATGAAAAAATTAAAGCAGACGCTGGATACATTATATTATCTGCAAAACAATAATTCCCAATCTTATAAAGGATTGTTTTACCAGTGGTACAACATTGATAATGCAAAGCCATCAAGAACAAGCGACTACAGAATTCCATCGGTGGATAATGCTTGGCTAGCTTTAAGCCTGGTTGTTATTAATAAGTTTGGCTATGAAAGAGGAAATTATACAATTGAAAATTTATCATTGATAATATTAAAGAATATGAACTTCAGCCTTTTGTTTAATGAAAATAATAAACTAAACCAAATTGCAAATAATGAAGCAGGAGATTCAAGCAACGAGTTTGAGAATAATACATTTGCGCAATATTATGACAGCTCCACTGAAAAATACTCTGGAACTTTTTGGAATGTTTATGGGGATGAAGGAAGAATAATAGGATTTATAGCAAGAGTAATAGAAAAAAAGAATCCTGGCTACGGGATCAGCAGTTTACAATTAACTAAAATGCTGAATACTTATTATCATCCATGGCTATTTGAAGGGGGGAATTACTCAGGAATAAAAGTAAAGCCAGTTTCATGGACAGGATCTTATTTTACTTATTCTTCTCCCGGTATATTTTTAAAAGAATTTACTGAGTTTATGGGCAAAAATGCAACTAATGCTTTACTAACACAAATAGAATATGCAAAGAATAAAAATTATAAGTATTTTGGACAAACAGCTGGATCTAAGATTAATGAAGGATATGAAGATTTTGGAGTTCCACCAATACACTCATGGAACAGCAATGGATATATAGATGGAGGCATTGTAAATCCTTCTGCAAGTTTTTTAGCATTAGTCACTAATTTAAACAGTTCTTTAGCTAATCAGGTTATAAGCAATGCTAATGGAATAAAAAATACTTATCCAAACAGCTACAGAACAACATATCCTTATGGTTATGTTGAAACAGTTGGCGTTAATATGTCTAATAATGGCTCTATCTCAAATATATGGGCAACCTTAACACATGGATTTGTTTTAACATCAATAGCTGATTATCTAAAAAATACAGTATGGCACTATTTTTATGCTGATAGCGATGCAAGGGAAACGCATATTGAATATAATTATATTAATAATTCAGCTATAAAATTAAAATCTTTTTCATGCTTCTCAAAACCAATAAGCAATGGCAGTGTTGTTTTGAATGGAACAAGGCTTTATGTCAATGGAACAGAATTTAAAGTAAAGGGAGTTGGTTATCAGCCAATGCCAATTGGGGAAAGCCCGAATTTTGGCTATAAATTTATGGAGCATCCTGAATTATTTAAGAGAGATTTTCCTTGGATAAGGCAGATGCATGCAAATACATTAAGGACATGGGCCAAGGTTGAGAACAGCACATTTTTGGATATTGCTTACAACAATGGCAATAATTCCATTTATATCGTAATGGGAATGTGGATTGATCCATCATTGAATTTTTCAGAGGCATCAAATAGGACTTATGTGATAAATCAATTTAAAGAGTATGTAGCAAAATTCAAGGACCATCCTTCTGTTTTGGCTTGGGCGATAGGTAATGAAGAAAACTATAGAGGTAAAAATGATATTGCTGATTGGTATGCATTAGCAAATGAACTGGCAAGAACAGCTTATGAAATTGAAGGCATGAATTATCATCCAACATTGATTGTTAATGGCGATTTAAAATATATTGGAAATGCAACAATGAATGCTGATGATAATAGCTTGAATTATGTTGATATATGGGGCAGTAATGCTTATCGAGGCTATTCATTCAATTCTGTTAATTTTTTTGAATATTACGCCAATAATAGCTCAAAGCCGCTGCTTATCACAGAGTTTGGAATTGACTCATTCAATAATTCTGCTGGAATGGAGTACAGGGATGCACAGGCAAAATATGCTGGCAATTTATGGGATGAAATTAATTCTTCAAATATAACAATAGGCGGCATTGCAATGGAATATTCTGATGAATGGTGGAAAAACAGCACTGGAAATGTCAATGCACATGATCCTGGCGGCTATACCAATCAATGCGACCAGCCAGATTGCGTGAAAGATGAGGAATATTGGGGTGTAACAGAAATAATTGATAATGGAACTGGTTTAGACCTAATAAAGCCAAAGCAAGCTTACTATACCTTAAGGAATAAATTTGCTGATAAATCTGATATATTCCAAAAAGGCTTTACATTTACATCATGGTGGTATAATGATTACTTGCAATCAGTTTCAAATACCTCACTAGAATTATTAAATCAAACTGGAACAGAATATGTCTCATTAATTGTCAGCTGGTATCAGGATACTATTTCAAGCACTAATGTTTATAGAAATCCAACTAAAACTCCGTCTGATGAAGCCTTGGTTAATGCGATTAAAAAGATACATAGCTTAGGAATGAAAGTTATGCTTAAGCCTCATATTGAAGTTGCAGATGGATCATCAAGAACAGATATAATTCCTTCAAATTGGAATGAGTGGTTTGCTAATTACTCTAATTTTATAGATTATTATGCAAATTTCTCGGAAAAAAATAATGTTGATCAGTTTAGCATTGGCACAGAGCTGAAAGGCACAACTTCCAGAGCAGAGTGGCTGAATATTATAACAAATACAAGAAAGCTTTATTCTGGTCCAATAACCTATGCTGCAAATTTTGATGAGTATAGCAGTATTAATTGGTGGGACAAGCTTGATTATATTGGCATAGATGCTTATTTTAATTTAACAAATAAATATGATCCAACCCTGCAAGAATTAAAAGATGGATGGAATGGCTATAAAAATAATCTTTCAAGTTTTTATAATACCTGGAAAAAGCCAATAATTTTCACAGAGATAGGATATCAAAGCATTAATGGAACAAATATTCACCCATGGTGGTCTAGCGGCAATAGCGACTTGAATGAGCAAAAGAACAGTTATGAATCTGCTTTTGAATCTTTATGGGATGAGTCATGGTTTTATGGAATGTATTGGTGGCATTGGTATTATGACTACACTAAAGATACTGATAATTTTACAATTTATGGCAAACCTGCAGAAAAGATTGTTAAGAAATGGTATAAAGATGAGCTGAATAAAATATTATACATAAAAAATTCTTCTGGCAGTGTTATAGCATCTTTTGATGATTCGGGAGATGTTGTTTTAAGAGGTATTTTGCAACAAAGCTCGTCCTATACAGCAACAAGTAATGACGAGTTTAGATTTCAAGACAGAAATGGAAATGATGTTGCTATTATTGATTTAAGCAATGGAAATATGTACATAGATGGAACTCTTTTTGAGAATCAAAATAGCTTAAACCAATTACAGGATTCTAATGATTTTATAATGAAAGATAATGATGATAACATTGTGGCTTATATTAATGAATCTGGCTCAATGTTCCTTAAAGGAGCATTAATACAGAATGGAGGATAAAATGAAAAGAATAAATATAAAAAACAAAATAAAAATATTATTTGTATTTGTTTTGATGCTGGCTTCAGCGTTGTTGATAGGTGCAGGAGACATAATCTTCAAGGCAGGTAGCTTGGATGTCAGCCAAGATTTATCAGTCAGTAATAAGCTTGGCATTGGAACAACGAGTCCAGTTTTTAAGATTGATGTTATGGGAGATGTAAATTTAAGAACAAATGATTTTTATAGGTTTAATGCAGAAAATACGGGAATGATTTCTCCATCAGCAAGCACTTTACAATTTCAAACGTCAGGAGAACCCAGATTGCATATAACAAGCAGCGGAAATGTTGGAATTGGGACAACAGGACCGCAATCTGAATTAGATGTAAGAGGAACGTATGTCGCTGAGAATGGAGGATTGACTCAGCCGATTGTTAATATAATATCCACTAATGCGGCAGCTGTGGATATAGGAGGAACAATTCAATTTGGGGGTAAGACTGGCGCTGCTACATCCACTTATGGCTTTGCGAGCATTAAAGGAGCAAAACAAGTTGCTGGTTCTGATTACTCCGGGTATTTAGCATTCTTTACTACTACCGCAGGCACAGCATTAACAGAAAAGATGCGAATCTTAGCAAATGGCAACGTCGGCATTGGGACAATAAGTCCAACTGAAAAACTGCATGTAGCAGGAGCAATTAAAGCCTCGGAGTTCAAGACGGGAGATATTACTTTTAACAAGGATGACAAGCCAGTATGGAGAATGTTTGAAGATGAGAATGGATTGTATGTTGAGAGCTTAGCGACAGGAAAGATATATAGATTTCTTTTAGAAGAAATGAAATAAAATATTTTTTTATTTTTATATAATTATTTCAATCACGTCGAGGTTTTTTAACTTATAATCCTTGCCTATTGTTTGCTTTGATTTAACATTTATTGCGCGAATAAAACCTTTTCCTAAATCTGTATGTATTGCATATGCAAAATCCAATGCAGTTGAGTTTTCTTTTAAAAGTAGGCAATCTGGCAATGTTTTCCCTGAAGAATCCTGAAGTTTGTTTACTCCGCCTGGAAAGATAGCAATATATTTTAATAAATTAAAAATTGTATAATCTATTACATCCTGGACTCCTGTTGAATTATATTTAGTTAAAATATTTTTTTGAATAAATTCTAAAGCCAATTTTTGCTTTTCACTTAATTTTCCGATTATTTCAAAACTATTAGAGCCTGGAACATATTTAATCAAATTGTTTTTTGCTGCTTCTTTCAAAGCTAGTTCTGAATCAGCTGAGCAGGGTATTATTGTATAATCCTTATATTTTTCCTTTAATCTTTTTAAATTAAATTCAGAGCCTTCCACGTCTATCTTATTTGCTGCAATAATCATGGGCTTGCTAAGCTTTCTTAATTCTTTAGATAGAGATTTTAAATCATTATCATTCCATTCTTTTGGATGATGAATTAAATTAAGTTTTTTAATTGATTTTTCAACCATGTCTTCTGTAACCCTTAAGCCGGATAATTGCATAGAAAATGCTTTTTTTATGTTCTGGTTTTCTTTTGTGGTTTTTGCAAATACTTCAAACTTTTTTTTCATAATCTGGTAATACCACATATCTAATTCATTTTCCAAGAATTCAACATCTTTTATTGGATCGTGGCTTAATGGCTTGACTAATTCTCCTTTTTCATTTGTGCTGCCTGAAATATCAATAATATGGATTAATGCATCTGCTTCATTTAAGTCTGAGAGAAACTGATTGCCCATTCCCAAGCCTTTATGGCTTCCCTCAATAAGACCTGGAACATCTAATATTTTGATAGGAACAAATCTTATATGATTAATGCAATATCCAAATCTGGGATTGCATTGAGTATTAAAATGCTTGTCTGCGCACTCTACCCTGACAAATCCAATTCCTTCCTGGCTTTTAAGAGTGGTAAACGGATAAGATGCTATTGCTGCTTCGGCTAATGTTGCTGCTTTGAAAAAAGAGCTTTTTCCTACAGATGGTTTTCCGCAAAGTCCGATTAACATAAATTTTTGTATATAAGCATAGTATAAATAAGTTATCTTTTTTGAAAAGAAAGGTTTTTATATTTTAAATCATTGCTATTTTTATGGATTTAGGACTTATAATAAGCAGATTAATGCATGATTTTGGAATTGCATTCGGAGTTGGAGGAGCTACAATAGCTTTTTTAATAAGCAAGAAAGCTGAGAAAAAACCAGAGATATCGCAAAATGCAGCTTTTTTGATGGAAAGCATATCCAAATTAATATGGATAGGATTATTGCTATTGATTGTTTCTGGAATTGGATTAATTGCTTTTATAAAATGGCCTGTGAATATTCCTTTATTGATTGTGAAGCATGCAATTGTCCTGATAATATTAATAAATGGGATTTATTTGGGA
>CAZHCT010000014.1:0-16396 GCA_964531355.1 Candidatus Woesearchaeota archaeon
GAAATTAAATGCTGAAACACAAAGCAAAGCTGTTGAGATATTAGAAATGGCACAAAACTCAGAATTAACATCTGGAAGAGGACCAACTGGAATAGCTGCTGCTTCATTGTATGTTGCTGCTTTAATAAATAATGAAAAAAGAACGCAGAGAGAAGTTGCTGATATTGCTGGAGTAACAGAAGTAACAATAAGAAATAGGTATAAGGAATTATTAAAGAAATTAAATCTTAAGGATAAGATTAAAAAAGTAAAGAAAAAGGTTTAAATAACTAATTTGCTTTGTTTTAAATATGAAAAAAGAGGCTGTATTAGTTTTTTTATTATTAGTTAGTTCTATTATTGTTTATGCTTGTGTTAGTGGAGAAACAAAAGAATGCGGAAGCGATGTTGGTGAATGCAGAAAAGGAACACAGAATTGTGTAAGTGAAGTTTGGAGTTCTTGCGTTGGAAGTGTTGGTCCAAAGGAAGAGGCTTGTTTTGATAATTTAGATAATAATTGCAATGGGATTATAGATGAAAATTGCAACTGCATAGAAGGGAGTGAAAGAGACTGCGGAGCAGGAAATTTAAGTTATGCTGAGAATTCTTATTGCAAAAAAGGAAAAGAAACCTGCGTAAATAATGCATGGAGCAATTGCACTGGTTTTATAGGGGGATTAGTTACTGAGGTTTGCAATAATAAGATTGATGATAATTGCAATAACTTGGTTGATGAAAATTGCAATCTAAATGCAAGCTCTAGCTGCAGTGATAGGGTTTGCAATGGAGATGAAGATTGCACTAAAGGAATTACTAGCCAGGTTGATTGCGGCGGAAAGTGCATTGCCTGCGCAAGCTGCAAAGATGGAATCTTAAACCAAAATGAAGAAAAAACAAAACAAAATATTGGAAATGGAACTATTTCTGATTGCGGAGGAGTGTGCATAAAATGCCCTAGTTGCAGTGATAATATTAAAAACCAGAATGAAGATGATATTGACTGCGGAGGAGTTTGTAAGCCTTGTGTAAAAGATAGTGATGGAGATGGTTTAACTGATGTGCAAGAAGGAAAAATTGGAACTGATATCAATTTAAAAGATACTGATGAAGATGGAATAAATGACCAAGAAGATAAAATGCCTTTATGCCCTAATGGTTATTGCAATGAGTTTTATAATGAAACCAAAGAAAATTGCCCTGAGGATTGTGGAAAAGAAGTTAAGTTTAATTATTGGGCTATTTTTATTGTTTTAATTCCTGTTTTTGCATTTTTGGGTTGGTTAATGTTTAAGAAGTTTTCAAAGAAAAGCTTTTAAATACAGCAATAGTAATAATTACAATGAAAATAAACAGACAAGCGATTGCAATAATCATATTAATCATCTTATTGGTTTTTGCTGTAGGATATATTTCATTGGATAAATATAAAACAAGACAATTACAAAATCAAATATTAATCTACAAGCAAGGTTTGCAAGCAGGCTATGAGCAAGCCATCATACAATTATTCCAGCAAGCAATGACATGCCAACAAGTGCCTATATGGGCTCCTGTACAAGCTGGAAATCAGACAGTAAACAAGACACTTAATTTAGTTGCTGTTGAATGCTTGCAGCAAAAGTAATATTTAAATAGCAGTTTAGGTTAGGTTTTTAATAAAAAGATGGTGAAGATCAGAGAAAAAGGTTTTTTAAATAGAAATATCATTCTTTTAATAGTTGGAGTTATTATAGTTGTTATTATTCTATTCTTGGCTTTAAACAAGAGAGATTTATCTGCAAAAGAGCCAAAATTAAGCGATGAAAATTTAGATTTGTTCAAGAACAGATACAATGAATGCAGGTTGCTTAATCCTAATGAAGAAGATAATTGCAGGGATAAGGCTTATTTTGGGATTGCTGTTTCAAAGGGGTTGGATCTTTGCAAGTATATTAAGAATAATGAAATAAAGGAGGAGTGTATTAAAACTTTAAAATGAAAAATAATAAAATAATCTTTTTAATTTTTAGTCTAATTATTTTTTTAAGCGGAATTGCAATTGCTCAAACACCAGATCCGGGGCATGCTGCTAGTGAAATCGGAGCGGGAACGATTGCTGGTACTTTAACTATTTCTGGTAGCAATGTCGGGATTGGAACAACCTCTCCTCAATACAAATTGGATGTTGTCGGAAATGTCCATGTCAATAGCGAGATATACAGCGATGGCAAGGTTGGAATTGGAACAACAAGCCCAACACAAAAATTAGATGTTGCTGGCTATATAAAAGGAACAGGACTTTGTATAGAGACTGATTGCAGAACAAGTTGGTCTAGTATTTCTAGTCAATGGACAACAAGCGGAACAAATATTTATTACAATGCTGGAAACGTCGGCATTGGAACAACAAGCCCTCAATACAAATTGGATGTTCAAGGAAATCTCCACGTTGGAGAGATGTATAGCGATGGCAACGTTGGTATCGGAACAACAAGCCCTGCTTACAAGCTTACTCTCTCAGGTTCTCAAAATAATCATATTCTTGGTGTAACCGATGGAACAGAAACTTTTGCTATTTATGCTGGTGATCTTGCAAATGGAGGACCAGGTATTTCGATTGGTACAACAACTAATAATCCTCTTGCATTTTTTACTGATGGTACTGATAGGTTAATAATTGATACATCAGGCAATGTAAATGCAGTTGGAGATGTCAAAGCAGCTCAATTTTGTTTAGGGGATTCATGCATTAGCAGTTGGCCATCAAGTATTTCTAGTCAATGGATTACAAGCAGTAATGATATTTATTATAATGCTGGAAACGTTGGAATTGGAACAGCAAATCCTGAAGCAAAGTTGCATGTTTCTGGCGGAGTAATTAGGTTAGATAATGGTCAACAAATTGAATTTGGAGATACAACAAATGCTATTAGCGGAAGCAGCGAATCTAATATTATTAGCTTTAACACGAATAATGTAGAACGTGTGCGCATTGATTCATCTGGAAATGTTGGCATCGGAACAACAAATCCCGTGGATACTTTAGAGGTTCGCACTCCTGGAATTACTAGTCTTGGACTTATGAGCGGTAGTGGCAGCACAGGATTAACAGTAGCAGGGGACGTAAATGGTTTAGTTACATTCTCTAACCAGAATGGCGAGATTATGCAAATGCAGTTGGACAGGGATGTAATAATAAGCGATGGAAATGTTGGGATTGGAACGACAAGTCCAAGTTCAGCTGCTCCTAATAGTCAATCTGGAAATTTAGATGTTAATGATGTTTATCTTAGAAGCAGCAATATATGGATGAGCCAGCTTAGGGCTAAGTCAGTTTATCAATGTCCGAATATAGGGCGGAGTAGTTGTGGAGGTTGCCCAAGCCGAGATATCTCTTTTAGTCAAACCTGTTTATACTGGCTTGAGTCGGACTGCAACCAAATGCAAACTGCATCATGCACTCTAATTGGCTATCTCGTTGCTCCTTATTAGGAAAAAAGTGATTTATTAATGAACTCAAGAAAAAAATAGAATGAAAAAAACAATTTTTTTGATTTTAATTTTTTTTAGTGTATTCGTTCTTGCTAATTCTATTTACGCATTGGATTGCAGCGTATCAACTACCTGCAATGCAGATGATATTGTCTTAAGGATGTTTTCAGATGCAAATTCAAATGCAGCTCTTTATAGCTATACAAATTATCCTTATGCTGTTTGCTGCGCAGGATCATCTGGAACAAGGACTTGCAGCACAAGCAATAAAGTATTAAGAATTTTTGGGGATAGCAATGCGCATGTTGAGAAGAATACCTTAACAACTACTGGTTACAGCGATGTTTGTTTTGATGATTTGGTTTGTGGTTACAGCTCTGATTGCTCTGCAGATTTAGGCAGTGAATTTAAGTGCTTGGCTTCTATGAGCTCTGATACAAATGCGCATATTGCAAAGTGCGATTCTTATACTAATAAAGTATGCTGCAAGGTATTAGACTTGGATCTAAGCTGCAATACTTGCATAGATGAGGGAAATAAGTGGGATTTAACTGGAGGAAGCTGCACAGGCGCAGTTGATTTTTCATGGGAAACAGGATTAAGCGCTTTTTGCTGCGGGGATGATTCAAATGAGTTTTACATTATTGAAAATTGTCCTGGTGCAAGCGGAAAAACTGCTTGCTGCGATTCTGCTAATGATAAGATCAATGAGGATGGAAATTGCGTGAGCAGCTGCGAAGAGCCATGCACTTTAAACAGGGCTTATTGGAGCAAGAGCAGTGCTTCTGAAGGAGAAACAGTAAATTTAATTGTTGAGGGAAATGCTAATTGCATAGGAAAAACAGCTAGGTTTACAATAGAAGAAATTGATCTTATTGGAAATGATCTTCCAAATATACAACCAAGCAATGTTAATTTTATAAACAGCGGAGGAAATGCTATTGCTAATGGAATTTGGATAGCTGAGTGGCAGGAAGATGGATTATTGGGTATAAGCGGAGATCCAGAATATTCATTTACTGCTTTTACAGATAATTTGCAGATTGTTTCTTCTGAGCCTAAGTTAACTGTAGTTAAAAGTGGAATAATCCCTTCATGCGGCAATGGAATTATTGATAATGGAGAGAATTGCCAAAGTTGCCCTGATGATGCTGGTTGCGGCAATGGAGAATTATGCTGTTCTGCTGATGCTCAAATAGAATGCAAAACTAGCTGCACAAATGATTTACCCTGCAATAATAATGGAATATGCGATGATACTGAAAGTTGCGATTGCGCAGACTGCAATAATGAGCAGGATGGATGCGGACAAAACACTGCTTGTAATATAGAAGATGAGAGTTGCGTTACTGTTATTAGCCAAGAATGCATTGATGCTAATTGCAATGGGGATGGCACTTGCAATCCTGAATGCTCAACTACTTTGAATTGTCCTGGGGATGTTGATTGCAGTTGTGATGAATATGAGGGCTATTTAGGAGAAATTAATTATCCTGGTTGCATACAAGAGCAATGCAATCCTAGTGATTGGAATGCTGCAATTGAATGTTGTTTTGGAAGTAATTGCGGATCTCAAGAATGTTTTGATGGATGGACTTGCCCTGAATGGAGCAAGTGCTTAAATGGGCAAAGAACTAGGGGAAGTTGCACTAGAACAACTCCATTGCCTGCTGGATGCGAGAGCATTAATACAGAGCTTACAGCGCAACAGACAAAAGCCTGCGTTGAAAACGTGAAGTTTCCAGTTTATGACAACTTGAATTTATTACTTAGTGTTTTGATTTTAATTGGATATTACTTATTTAGAAGAGGAAAACCATTATAATGCAAAATATATTTTGAATAACAATTATATATATATCAAAATAGTCTATTTTTGGCTTAGAAGAGGAGGTTAAAAATGAATAAAAAATTGTTGGTTTTTAGCTTAATAACATTAATGTCTATATCAATTGTTTTTGCTTTTACATTTGGAGATGTATTAAGTGGAAGGGTAAGTTTATTTGATATTCTGTCTGGAAAGGCGGTAGCTAAAACTACATGCACTGATTCTGATAGTGGAATAAATTATAATGTTTCTGGAACTGTAACGCGTTGTACCAAGGGTAAATGTCTTAATTATACTGATTTGTGTGCGGGTACTTCTGGAAGAATTGCTGAAAGATATTGCAAAGGTACAAATCTTGCAACAATCAATTATAAATGTCTAAATGGTTGCAGCAATGGAGCCTGTATTTCTAATACGACTGTTTTGACTAATACGACTATAACTAATATTTCATCAAACCAAACTGGTAATTTTACCAGATAATTTTTCTTTTTTTAGCTTAAAACGAAATTAATCTTGTTAATTTTCTTAAAGGCATATTTTTATTCATCTAAATCATTCTCATTAATTATCTTTCTTCCTCTAAGATCTGATTTTCTTGAGGCATTGAAAAGTATTTTTTCTAAGTCCTGAATAAGAAGTTGCTGCAATCTATCAATCGCTTTTTTATTAATTTTTTTGCCATATTTTTCTATTAAAATCCTTTTTATTGCACTTTTATTTATCATGTTAAAGGAAAAAGTACTTTGTATTGCATATATTCGGTTTTCCACTCTTTTAAAAAATCCTCAAAAATTGAACTATTTTCTATAGGCACTATAACAGCTCCTCTTCCGAGGGATTTTGATTTAGTCAGCTCTGAAATCCCTTTTTTATTCCTGCCAATTAAGGAGTAAGTAAATTTTGTTTTTTCATTGTGCGTAAGCCCCTTTAGTTTATAAGCAAAAAGTGCATAGCCTTTAAAACCAATCCTCTCTGCGAAAGGGCAAGAGTGCAAAAGACTGTAACCTTCTACTAAAATCCCCTCCCGCGCTAAGAAAGAGTTTTCAAAGAGATCAATAAGATTTGCTGTTTTTATATCTAATTCATAATCTTTTTTTATTTTGCTTTTCAATTCTTTCTTGAAATATTGAGCTATCTTAAGCCTTTCTTCCAATTTTAAGTCTAAAAAAACAATAATTATGTCTATATCCCTTGGAGCTTGTTTTCCCCTTATAAATGAGCCATAAAGGACAATATCAAAGATTCTCCCGGCTTTTGCGAACTTCCTGCTTTCAGATATTAAGCATTTTAATAATTCTTTCAACATCTTTTCTTATAACCTCAGAAATTTCTTGATTCATTTTGAGACTGTTTACTGAAGTGTTATATTCCCTCTTTTTCTCAGCTTCTATCTCGTTTCCATAAAATTCTTTTATATTCCTAATTAATATTCCATCCCTTTCTTTTTTTAAGTCTTTGTTAGATTTTTCATCCATCTTATATAATATAACAATTATTGCTATATTTAAGCTTTTCAGTTATTAATTATAACAAAGGCTTATTTGTTATATTACATAACTATAAATAGCATTTTTCCCTTTTAGGTTATAATATATAACAAGTTGTTCCCCCTTAATTTTCTGCAAATTCGCACTTAAATCCTAATTATCCTTATCAATTCTCTTAAAGGCATATCAGTCTTAATTCCTAGAGGAGAAAAATGAGTTTTTGATATTTTATAATTTTTTGATTTTATCTTTTTTATTATTTTATCAAATTTAGGTATTTGTCTTTTATATGCTTTGCATATTTTATGAAAATTGTAAAAACCAACTGTTTCTATTTCCTGCTTTAATGTTTTTATTAGCTTGTCATCCAGATTTTTTGATATATAATTTAATAGTTTTTTATCCTGCAATGAGCCTGTATAAAGAGGACCTATAAAATCAAACTTGTTCTTGCAGCTGCAATATTGTTTTAACGGCAAATTTGAAATTTTTCTGTTAAGGCATTTTTTGCAATATAAAATATAATTATGATTGTTCATTATCTGGTTCATTTTTTCTACTTTGCCAATGTTTTTGAAATAAATTCTTATATAATGATTTTGATAATAAGAAAGAATAGGGATTAATGCTTTTTCATGCTGGAATGCAATTGTTTGAACAGCGTAAATCAGAATTCTTATTGCTGATTCATGCATAAACTCGTTTTTTAAGGATAAAGAATTATAACGTCTTTTGCATGTTTTTGGGTATGAGCCTGATAATGATGATAAATCTGTTGCTGTTACTGCTAGAATTCCATTTTTGTTTAAGGCGTAAACTGCTGAATTAAGATAAGTAATTGGACTGCCGAAAGGGTCCAAGTCAATATAATCAAATCTTTTAGAGCTTCTTAATAATAAATTAGCGTCCTGATTCAAAATTTTGATATTTTTGTTTTTAATTTTGTTTAGTTTTAGGTTTTGCTTGATATTTTTTATTGCTTTTGGATTTAAATCATTAATTGTGATGTCTTTTGCCTTTGCTTCTTTTATAAAACGAATTGAGCGAATTCCTGAAGCAGCAAGCAAATCCAGGATTGTTTTCGGCTTGTAATATTTTACTATCTGCACCGAGATATCCCTGTTTAGCTTCATTTCAGGATTATAGAAAATAGGCATTTTTTTGGATATTTTATACTCTGGTATTTTGATGATTGCAGAGCCTTCTTTTATAATCATGCAGTGAATAGAAGAATATTTAAATAAAAACCTTTGCTTTTTACGTATGTATTTGAAATTATTTAAAGATAGCTGGAATGGCTTAAGGAAGAATTTGATATTATTAGTACCTGATTTATTGCTTATTTTTGGATTTTTAATTTTTTCAGCTTTGTTTTTAATCTTGATCAGCAGTTTTCCAGGGTTTAGCAAATTTTCTGATATTACATCTGCAGCAAATATGGAACAAGTTAGAGAGCTAATTTTAGGATTTGTAAGATTAAATCCATTAAAAGTTTTGTTTTCTGCGCTATTATTCTTGGCTGCGGTAATATTCTATGGAGTAACCACAAATGTATGGAAGTTTAACATGATGAAAGATGTTGTTAACAAGAAAAAAGCAGATTTAAGAAAATCTTTCAAAGAAATCAAGGAGTTTTATTGGAAGTTTATTGGAATAAATCTAATAATCATATTAATCACTTTTTTGATATCTTTCTTGATTATTATTCTTGCTTATTTCATAAGAATGCCTAAATTTTGGGATATTGTAAACAGCACAGTTTTAGTTTTAATGGGATTAATATTCGCATATAAAGAAGCTATTTTATTCTTAGACAAAAAAAGTTCTATAAATACAATAAAAAGCACTTTTAGATTTTTTTTGAATAAATCAAATTATGTATTTTTAACATGGCTTATTACATTTGTAATATCTATTGCATTTACTTTGTTGTTTATTTTCGCATCCAATATTAAAATAAGCAGCATTGCTTTGGTTTTGGGAATTGCGAGCTTTGTTGTTGCTGTATGGGTTGACTTGTTTTTCTTTTATGCTTACAAGTTAATTTCTAAGAAGTCGTGAGCTAAAATTGTATTTTTGAATATTTTTCTTGCTTCTAATTCCAGTTTTTTTACATCTTTATATCTTTGAGAAAAATGCGTTAAAATAAGTTTTTTTGATTTAGAGCTTTTTGCTATTTGAGCTGATTGTGCTGCTGTTAGGTGCTTGAATAATCTTGCTTTTTCCTTTAATTCATCTGAGAATGTTGCTTCGGCTATTAATAAATCTGAATTTTTTGCTGCTTTAATGCAATTTGGACATGGAATTGTATCCAAGATTAATGTTATTTTTTTTCCTGGAATCAGGTATGTTGCATCTTTTGCCTTGATTTTTTTCCCTTTATAGATTATATCTTTGCCTTGCTGGAGCTTTCCCAGTATTGGGTTTTGAGTTAAATTAAATTTTTTTAAGTAGCTTAAGTTAATTCTCCTTTTTGGATTTTCTATAAAAGAATAGGCTAAACAAGGAATATTATGCTTTAATGGATAGGCTTCTAGATTAAACTCTTTGGTTTTTAGAAATATCTTCTTGTTTATTTCTGTTATTTTTATTTTAATTTCATCTAGTTTATACAATTGCATCATTTTTTTGAAAAATAGCTTAGTTCCTTTTGGACCATAGATTTCAAGTGTTTTAGAGTAGTTTGAGGATTCTAAGGTAAAGATCAAGCCTGGAAGTCCTAATATATGATCCCCATGCAAATGAGTTAATAATATCTTTGTTATTTTTGTTGGAGAGATTTTGGCAATACGCAATTGTCTTTGAATGTTTTCACCGCAATCAAATAAAATGTTCTCGGAGCTATAATTAAGCAAGATTCCTGTATGATTTCTTTCTATTGTGGGGAACATGCAAGAAGTTCCTAGGAATGTAATTTTCATAATAAAACTAAAAGATAAGGTTTATATATAGTTTTTGTTTACAGGCTTCTGTAAAGTTAACGGTTGGCGAATCTTAGAGCAATATAAGAATAGAAAAATTTAAATACTTAATGTTCTTTTAAGGTATTATATGATTAAAAATACCTACCTATCAAGAATGGAGCAATCTTTATTTGATATAATTAAGGAAAGCAATATCAATATAATCTCAAATGAGCAAATTAAGGATTTAATGCCAAACAAAAATATAAACAAGTTGTGCTCAAGTTTAATGAAAAAGGGCTATTTCCACAAGATAAAAAGAGGCGTCTATATGATACAATTAACTCCCTCAAAAAAACCAATTATTGCAGACCCTTACCTTGTAGCCTTAAATACATATAAGGGGTATCTTGGATTTTCTACAGCATTAAAGATGCATGGTCTTATAGAATACGAACCTTTCACAATCTTTTTGATAACTAATTATAAGTCAAAAACACTTCATCTTGGGCAATATATCTTTAGAATTATTAATATGCATAAAAAGGCAAAATATATCTTAAGAATCGGAGATTATACAACCTCTACACTAGAAAAAACATTTTTTGATTGTTTCTTTAAACCAGAATTTGCTGGCGGTTACCAAAACATAACAAAGGCATTATACAATATAAAACTAAATTGGGAGCTGTTCCTAAAAATATTCGATGAATTTGCTTCATCTTCATTATGCCAAAGAACAGGATATATATTGGAGCTAATTAAAAATGAAACAGGATATAAAATATCTTCTAAGGTAATTAATTATATGAAAAAAAGAATAAAAAATAATACAAAATTAATTCCGAAAGCAAGCTCAAAAGGCATATTCATCAGAGAATGGAAGTTAATTGATAACCTCGGAAAAGATAAGATAATGGGGTGGTATAATGGCTGATTTAAGAACAATAAGAAGAATCTCATTGGAAAAAGGATTAAGCATTAATTATATCTCCAAAGAAGATAAAATATCAAATTTATTAATGCAATTATCTAAACTATCTAAGGAGAATATTATATTGAAGGGTGGCACTGCTTTAAACAGGGTTTATCTTCAAAATAAGGGCTATAATCGGTTTTCAGAAGATATTGATATTGATTACATCTCAACTTCACCGTTAAAGATTAAGATCAATGCCATAAAAAATATAATGAAACAAATAACATTTTTTGAAATAGAAAAACCAAGGATAATGCACAGAACATTACGGTTTGACTGTTATTATACAAATGAGATTAATCACAAAGATAAGATACAGGTTGAATTTTATCTTAGTCATACTAAGCTAATTTCAGTAAAAAGGCCTGAAAAGGTATTGGTAAAATCAAGCTTTATAGAAACAAATCCTTGTATATTTAATGTTTATTCTTTTGAGGATTTACTTGCAAGAAAGATTGTAACATTGTATAGAAGAATGGAGGGGAAAGATATGTTTGATATATTTTATGCACTTGAGATTAAATTTGACAATAAATTATTTAAGGGGGCGCTAGATCAAATGATTGATTTCTATAAGATCAAAAAAAATTATAATGAGTTTAAAACAGATTTAATTATAAAATTAAATGATGCATTGAAAGATTCTAGCTCAATCCAAAATTCAACAAATCATTTTATACCAAAAGTTTTAAGGGGCGATTGGAAGATGCTCATAGCTACTTTGATAGAAAAGATAAATGGTTTAAACTAAATTTAAAGTCGAAAGAAAACTAAAAGAATGCGCTCCTAGGGGACATATGTCCAACCTTAAAATAATCTTGCAAAAGATAAGGTTTATATATAGTTTTTGTTTTTATAATTCTATGACAGAAGAGAAAAAAGAAGTTAAGATGATTGATGCAATATTTGCAAGAGAAAGGGTATTTTCTGATACTGAAGAGGCTAAGCAATTATATGAGCAGAGCAGGTTTGGAGAGATAAAAGAAAATAAAGTGCAATATTCTTTAGTTGAGGCTTTATATTTGATAGAAAAAGAAAAGATGAAGGTTTATGATGGAAAAAAAGCGATTGGTTTTGATGATTTTGTCAAGAAAGCAAGAAAAGTTGAGCCTAATTTTTGGATAAGATACTGCGTTTTTAGGGATATGAGAAACAGAGGATATATTGTCAAAACAGCATTAAAGTTTGGAGCTGATTTTAGAGTTTATGATAGGGGAATAAAACCAGGAGAAGACCATGCTAAATGGATAATGTATCCTGTGCACGAAAGCGAGGTTTTCAGCTGGTATGATTTTTCTGCCAAGAACAGAGTTGCGCATTCTACAAGAAAGAATTTGCTTTTAGCTATTGTTGATGATGAAAATGATGTAACTTTTTATGTCTGTGCCTGGACAAGGCCTTAGTAAACTTTTTATAGTTGTATGTTTTTCTTTTTAGGATGAATGTTCAAGATATGAGGAATAATGTATTAAATTTTGTCAGATTAAATGGACCTGTATTGCCTGTGCAAGTAAATAAGGTGATAGAAAAAGACACTATTTTTGCTGGCGCGATTTTATCTGAGCTAGTTGCAAATAAATTAATAAAAATTAGTTTTGGAAAGATTGGAGGAAGTCCAGTTTATTATTCTGCCGGACAAGAAGCAAAATTGCAAATACTTTATAATTATCTGCCTCAAAAAGAAAAAGAAGCATACGACTTATTAAGAAGCAAGAGATTCTTAAGAGACAAAGAATTAGATCCAGCAATCAGAGTAGCATTAAGGAATATTAAAGATTTTGCTGTTTTAATAAATATCAATTCTGGAGAGACAAATGAGATATTTTGGAAATGGCATTTAACTACAGATACTGAAGCAGAGGAATTATTGAAAAAATTTATTCAACAAACACCCATTAAAGAAACTTTACCAGTTGAGAAAGAACCATTAATTGCTGAAAAACCTGTAATTGAAACTAAACCTATTGCAGTTGAAAAACCTATAGAAGTGAAGCAAGAGATCAAGAAAAAAGAAGTAAAACCAAAAGTAAAAGATGATATTTTTACTAAAGCTGTTGAGGGATATATAAACCAGAAAAAAATTAAGGTTATAAGCGAAGAACTGAAAAAAGGAAAAGAAATAGAGAAAGTAATTGAGGTGCATAGTGAATTAGGAAATCTTAAATTTTTGTTAATTGCAAAAGACAAGAAAAAAATAAACGAGGCTGATTTAAGCTTGGCAAATAACAAGGGCCAGAACAGCAAATTACCTGTTTTATACTTAAGCAATGGAGAAATAAGCAAAAAAGCAAGCAATTATATTGAGAAAAATCTGAAAGGATTATTGGTTTTCAAGAAGATTTAAAAATAAAGCAGAGAGGATATCGGTTTTTTGGCAGTGTACAATGGTTTATAATCATTATTATATATATTTGTAATTGCTACTGATCCAACCATGCAATATTCATCATTTAGATCTATCCCTTCTATAAAGATTGTATTTCCAATAGCACTTTTTAATTTATTTGCATTAATTTTTCCATCTTCAGCATATATAAAAAACAAATCTTCTTTTGTTTCTATACATGCAATCCCATTTGTTTGCTGAAAATCTTTGAGTCTGCATCTTATCATATGAATTTGAGGTAAAAGAAAACTTATAAATCTTCCTTTTTGTCTTTGAATATTGAGTAAATGAGAATTATGATTAAAATCAGAATTATTATAGAAATAATTATTATTTTTTTGCTCATGAAAAATTTTTGTTTAGTAAATTTTGTTGGTTCTGCGCATGAAGCATTGAAAATGTTTAAAGTTATACTATAAAGCAATTTTATTGCGTTTTCTACTTCTTGCTCTGGAATTTCCTTGTTTTTATTTAATAACCATATTTCCCAGTCTTTTTTGTTTAATGATGCAATATACAATGATTGATTTAAATCATAATCTTCTCTCTGGCATTTTGTTTTTAGATTATAATATGAAACCTGTTTTTCAAATTCACTATGGAGCTTAGGATCTTCTTTGGATATATAATGCGGAGCAGCAAATGAGTCATCTATATAATGCGTTAAAACACCGAATGAATAACTGGCTTTTTCATAATCTTTGTTTTGGATGGAAATCAAAGTTAGATTAAGCCAGTATAATGATTTATTTAATGAAGGTGGATAATGATGCAAAACATTATCATGAAAATCTCTGTCAGGAGCAATAGAACCTTCTTTGATCAGAGACAGGTTAAGCTTGTTTTGCTCTTCAAAATGCAAAGAATAATAAAGTTTTTCAGCTATATTCTGGTGAGTATTCCAATTCCATGAAATTACTGAAGGAATAAAAAATAATAAAAGAATTATAAAAACAAATCTTTTCATTGTATTTTCTTAGTTCAATAGTTTTATAAATTTATTTAAGATAACTTCATTTATGAAAAAACCAGAATTATTAAGTCCAGCTGGGGATTATGCTAGTTTAATTGCTGCTATTAAATCTGGAGCTGATGCTGTTTATTTTGGGATTGATGAGTTGAATATGAGGATGAATGCCAAGAATTTTAGATTAAGCGAAATAAATAAAATTGTTGATTTGTGCCATAAAAATCATGTTAAGGCTTATTTGACATTAAATACAATTGTTTATGATGAAGAAATAAAGAGAATTAAAAAAATATTGGATAAAGCAAAGAAATCTAAGATAGACGCAATAATCGCATGGGATTTAAGCATTATTAATGAAGCAAGAAAGAGAAAAATTCCTGTACACCTATCAACCCAAGCAAGCATTTCTAATACTGAAGCAGCAAGGTTTTTCAAAAAGTTAGGGGTAAATAGAATTGTTTTGGCAAGAGAATTAAACCTGGAACAAATTAAAAAGATAAAGAAAAATCTGCCTAAATTGGAAATTGAGTGTTTTGTTCATGGGGCAATGTGCGTAAGCATTTCTGGAAGATGCTTGATCAGCCATTCTTTGTTTGGAAAAAGCGCAAATAGGGGAGAATGCTTGCAGCCATGCAGAAGAAAATATAAAATAGTTGATGTTGAAGAAGGGCATGAATTAGAATTAGGAGAAAGCCAGGTTATAAGTCCTAAGGATTTGTGCGCATTAAGTTTTATTGATAAGCTGATTGAGGCTAAAATAGATGCATTTAAGATTGAGGGAAGAAATAGAAGCCCTGAGTATGTGAAAACTGTTGTAGAATGCTATAGAAAAGCTATTGATTCTTATTTTGAAAAGAAATTTAATAAAAAATTAGCTGAAGAGCTTATTAAAAAATTAAAAACAGTTTATAATCGGAATTTCAGCTCTGGATTTTTCATGGGAAAGCCAATTAATGAATGGGTTGATGTTCATGGAAGCAAAGCAGTTGAGAAAAAGATGGCTATAGGAATGATTGCAAATTTTTACAGCAAAAAAAATGTCGCAAATATAAAAATTTTAAGCTGTGATTTAAAGACAGGAGATAGAATATTAATTATAGGAGATAAAACAGGGGTTATAGAAGAGGTTATAGAGAGCATGGAGATAAATCACAGAAAAATAGAGATTGCAAAGAAAGGGCAGAATGTAGGTGTTTTGCTTAAGAATAAAGCAAGAGAAGGGGATGAAGTGTATAAGGTTATAGAAAGCAAGAAAGAAAAGGTTTAAAAATGCTTTAGATATAGCAAGAGATATGGGAAGAATAAAAACTACATTAACCAAAAGAATTGCCTTGAAACTAATGAAGGAATATGGAGACAGGTTTAAAGAGGATTTTCAATCAAATAAAAAAATAGTTAACGAATTAACAGATATAACCTTGAAAAAGATGAGAAATATTATTACAGGGTATATTACTAGATTAAAGAGAACTGAAAGAAAATTATAATTAATAAAATTTCTTGATGGACAAAACTTTATAAACTAAAAGGTATTAATAATAAAAATGCCTTTTGGAAATAGATATTCTATTGAAGAGTATAATAAAGCAATTGAATTGCATAAGAAAGGTTTTGGTAGTCTAAGGATTTCTAAAATTTTAGGTTATAAAACAAGAAGTGCTATAGAAGATTGGATAAATAAAGATAGAAAACCATATTATTTCTCTGAAAAAAGAATCAAGGCTTGCAACTCAAAAGAAAATGTTGAAAGAATGAGGGCAATGAATAAGCTAACACAACCGAATGCAGTTAAGATCTCGGCGGAGTTAAGGACAAAAAGAATTCCTGAAAGTGCAAAGATATTAAGTGAGGACCTAGCTTATCTTTTGGGTGTAATCTATGGTGATGGACATGTATCTGTTAAACAGAGAAAAGTGATATTAGGAGTAACTGATAAAGAATTTGCCATGAAATTTAAAGAGACTATTGAAAGATGGAGCGGATTTAAGGCTAGGTTTTTTACCCGACAAATAAAACTAGATGAATATATCAAAAGTAGGAAAATTCAATATGTTTCTTATATTGATTCTATAGAAGCGGCTAGGTTTTTAAAGAATTTTGATTTAACTACCTTGATGAATGCAAAAACTGAAGTGAAATGTGCTTTTATAAAGGGATTTTTTGATAGCGAGGGAACAGTTTTAAAAATGAACTCTTATACCAAAAGTTTGGGTTTGAGTTGTTCTAATACTAAACTAGAATTAATCTCTCTAATAAAAAGGCTATTAGAATCTTTGAATATCGAACCGAGAATGAACATAACAAAAATTAAGCCATTTAAACCTTATTTGGATAGAGCATTGCGTATAAATTAATCAATCCTGTTGAAATAAGATAATCTTGCTCGATTA
>CAZHCT010000015.1:0-15838 GCA_964531355.1 Candidatus Woesearchaeota archaeon
GTTATATCACAACAAAAAATCAGTCAGATTATATTGAAAACCAAAAAAGATATTTGTATGATGAAGAATTTGAAGCATTAAATTGGTTAAGCTTAAACACCAAACATAATGAAATAGTTTTATCCGCTCCAGTAACCGGTTTGCAGATCCTTGGAGTTAGCGGAAATAAGGTTTTCATCAGCGAGAGATATATTACAGTTAATTTCAGCCAAAAACAAGAAATTGTCAAGCAATTTTTTTCAACTTCAACAGATGAATTTAGAATAAAACTATTAAAAGATTATAACATATCTTATTTATATTATGGACCTGAAGAAAAACAATTAGGCTCATTCAATCCAGACTCATTGTCTTATCTAAATGAAATATTCAGTAATTCAAAGGTTAATATTTACAAGATTAATATTCAATATACTCTAAATTAAACTTATCTTTTAATTCATTAATTGAAGGCATATAGCCATTTACTAATTCACCAAGACTTACTTCTTTATTATTTAACATTATTTTCTCTAGTTTGCTCTTTACTATTCCCTCTGCAAAATTATTTTTATAAAAAAATTTCAATGTTTCCCTCATTTTTTTACCCCTTTCTTAAAAGATAAGAAGTATATAAATATTATTCAACTATCTTAAATTACTAAACAAGTAATACCTTTTTCACGTCTTATAAGGCTCAATTCAATTAGAAGTCATAGTAAGTTTTATATAGCCAAATAATTATAAATTATTATGAATTGGAAAAAAATTGGATTATTCATTTTATTATTCATCATAGGCGTATTTATTTTTGGAATAATTAGTCTTTATACTTATATGTCATTATTCTTGCCATTTTTTTTCATTGCCTATACCATATCTCTTGTATTAATCCTAAAAAATTATTCAAAAAAGAAACTTATTATTTTAATAGCATTAATTATTATTTATGTATTGATTATAGTTATACCCTTCCCAAGATGTTATTATCTTGGGTTTGCTGATTCAAAAACTCAAGATTGCACTTGTATTGGAATAGATAAATATCCAGCAGGGCCATTTGCAGATTATTTCTGGATTCAGTGCGTTGGCATTCCAATAAAATTCGAATCACCAAAACCAATAGGCCCGCTAAAACCAATTGAATTTGAAGAAGTAGTGCTTACATTAGAAAGAACCGCATGCGAGGGTAATTGCCCTATCTATAAATTAACTATATACGGTGATGGTAAGATTGTTTATGAAGGTAAAAGATTAGTGAATGTTACTGGAACGCAGACTACTAAAATATCACCGGATAAAGTCAAAGACTTAGTTAACGAGTTTTACAGAATTGACTACTTCTCATTAAAAGAAAAATATACCATAAGATGTTATCGTGGCATATGCCAAGATGTTACAGATTTACCAACAACAATAACCTCTATAACAATTGATGGTAAAAGTAAAAAAGTAGAAAATTACTATGGGGCACCAAAGCAACTTGATGAATTAGAAAATAAAATTGATGAAATAACAAATTCTAATCAGTGGGTGAAAGGAGAATAAAAATGCTCAGTAGCCCCAAAATTCAAGTCAAATAACTAAAAGCTCTTCTCATCAAATAACCTAGATTCCTCAATGACTTTATTTCTTTTAAGTACTTTAAAATTATCTTAGGTCTTAAATAAAATCTTGTAACAGCATAATGATGATATTTCTTAAGCTCATCATAACTCAAACCTTTAGGAGTATATAATATATCAGCATATGTAGCCTTATCTCCTCTTAATCCTTCATAATTCTCTTCATTTACTTCTTTATTTTTCACCAGCTCTCTAAAAATCTCTGTTCCAGGCAATGGATGGAAAAAAGCAAAATTAGCCCCCACTAGCTCCAGCTCCAATGCAAGTTTTATTGTCTTTTCTATATCTTCTTTAGTCTCGCTTGGAAAACCCATTATAAAAAAACCATGCGCATCTATTCCAGACTCATTGATTAATTTTACTTTTTCTCTTATTTCCTCTACTTTCAATGATTTTTTGACTTTATCTAAAATTCTCTGCGAACCAAACTCTATTCCAACCATCAGAATATAACATCCTGTTTTTTTCATTAAATCTAATAACTCTCTGTCCAAAGTGTTTAATCTTACTCCATTCGGACAGCTCCAGCTTATCTTTACATTTCTTTTTATCATCTCATTGCAGAATTCTTTTACAAAATTCTTGTTAAATGTAAAATTATCATCTTCAATCCATATTTCTTTTATTCCATATTGCTTTTGCAATAATTCTATTTCATCAACTATCTTGCTGGCGCTTCTGTACCTTATCTTCATTCCATTTATTTCTCTAGCAGAGCAATAAGTGCATTGGTATGGGCATCCTCTTGTAGTCATAATTGGAGCAACAGGCAGATTTTTTACAAATAAAGTCTGCAATCCTTTTTGATACCATAATGGATTAATTAAATCCCAGCTTGGAAATCCCAATGAATCCAAATCTTCCAATAACATCTGCTTATTGCATTCTATTTTCTTTCCTTTTCGATGTATTAAGCCAGGAACATCTTTCAGAGTTTTAGAAGATAAATTCTTTAATAATGTGCTTAATCCAATTTCAGCTTCTCCCTTAAATCCATAATCAACATCTTTGAGATATGTCAAAGCCTCAACAGGAGTTGAAGAAGGATGAGGTCCGCCTATAATTATAATTATTTTCTTGTTAAATTCTTTTATTAATCTGCTGCATTCCTTGACATTCTGAAAATCAGAGGAAAACATCTGGAATCCAATTACATCTGGTGATTCTTTTTTTGCAATTTCTATAAACTGGCTTATGCTTAAATCATCTTTTATGCAGTTTATTATCTTTACATCATGCTTGTCTTTTCTTAAGCTTGTAGCTATATAACCCAATCCCAAAGGAGGCATTATCCAGAATACCTTTTCTTTTGGCCTTGGCGGAACAACTAGTAAAACTTTCATTTTGAAAAGACGAGAGATACATAAATCTTTTTAAAGCTTGTGAATAAGCAAAAATCTCTATGAAAAAGGATATTTATTTCATTTTAGCCATTCTGCTATTTACATTTATCTTCTTTTACCATGTAATTCTAAATCCTAATCAAATAGTTCAAGGTCGTGATTCAGTTGAAATCTTCCAGCCTGTTTATGAATTATATCATGAAGGATTAAAAAAAGGAGAATTTCCATTATGGGATCCTTCAATACTTTCTGGAAAAATACCAGATACAGAAGTTGGATTGTTTTACCCGTTAAATTTCATCTTTATATTATTTCCAAATGTAAAATTTCTTGATTATTTCTTTGTCTTGCATATGTTTTTAGCTGGATTATTTACTTATTTGTTTTTAAGACTGTTAAATATTAAAAGACCCGCTTGCTTGATAGCAGCAATAGTTTACATGCTTAATGGAAATCTTATAGAAAAAATACCAGGTCATATGCCTCATTTTGCAACAATGGCTTTAATGCCTTTAATGTTCTTGTTATTAGAATTATTAATTCAAAAGAAAAAATTAATTTACTCTCTCTTATTGGCTTTGGCAGTTGCATTGCAGTTCTTCTTAGGACATCCTCAGTTCTTTTTCATAAGCTCATTGTCATTATTGATTTATTTCATATTTAGGTTTTTTCAGGAAAAAAAATTAAAAATATTGAAGTACTCATTTACCTCATTAATATTTTTCTTGTTATTATCCTCGGCATTATTATTTCCTTTAATCGAATTTTCAAAATTTGCTTCAAATAGAGAAGGCAATTCATATGAATTTTCGACTAAATCATCTTTAAATCCAGTTCACTTGATAAATTTCTTTATGCCTTACTTCTTTGGCATGAAATTATATAATAATTATTGGGGCTTTCCAGGTGAAGTTTACAATTACATTGGAATATTTCCATTAATCCTGGCTTTGATTGGATTATTCAAATCAACTAAATACAGAAAACCATTTATCTTTCTTGCTGTATTCTCTCTTATATTCGCTTTGGGAAAATATACTCCAATATACAAGCTACTATTCTTAATTCCGCCCATAAACATTTTTCAGGCTCCTGAAAGAATGATGATTATATTTGCGTTTTCATTGGCAGTTTTTGCTGGATTTGGTTTTGATGCATTGCTTAGAACACCAAAAGAAAAATTCATCTCTATAATAAACAAAATTACTTTAATATCTTCTATATTTTCTTTAATATTAACTTCATTTGTATTCTTCTTTAAGTCTTTTATATTTTCAACAGGAAAAAAATTATTAGAATCCATGTATGTTAAATGGTCTTACACAACTCTGGTTAAAACTCATTCATTTGATTATTTCCTGAATAAAATACCAGAAGTCTATTCAATTATCTTAATTTCCTTGGTAATATTGACAGCTTTATTGTTTTTAAGTTCAATCTTATTATCTTTAATAAGAAAAAAAGCAAATATAAAGACATTGACTGCAATAGCAATATTATTTATTTTCTTGGATTTATTTTTGTTAAACTCATTTACATTAAATCCGAATATAATCATGAAATCAGAATTTAATGCAACAAATATACAAGGGATGTACCAAAAAACTCCAGAAATAGAATTCTTGCAGCAGGATAAAACATTTTATAGAATATACGAAAGATCAGGTATTCTTCCCCAGCACTTATCCACAAGATATGGAATTCAATCAGCAGGAGGTTATTCATCTGTTACTATCAAATATTATGATGAATTAATTAAAAATGCAATAAATCTTAGTTCAAACAATGAAAACATATCAAAAATTTTAGGTTTAGCTAATGTTAAGTATATCTTAAGTAGTAAAGAACTAACCAATCCAAGATTTGAGAAAGTTTATTCTAATTCCAATTTTATTTACCTAAACAAAGACTTTCTTCCAAGAGCCTATATTCAGGAGAGTCTAAAAGAAGCAGATATAACTTATTATTCTCCAAACAAAATTAATCTGGAAATTAATATGGACAAGCCAGGAACATTGATATTATCTGAGGTGTATTATCCTGGATGGAAAGCATATGATAACAGCGAAGAAACTAAAATCTCCAAGGCAAATTATGCATTTAGAAGCATTTACTTAGAGCAAGGAGAACATAAAATTGAATTTATTTACAAGCCAAGACCATTGATAATTGGAATATATATTACCTTATTTGCATTTTTAATCTTAATAATCCTTATTATATATCTAATCCATAAACCTTTTAAAACAAATCTAAGCTAAAAAACTAAAATGAAAATAGACATAATGAGAAAAATTGACTTTTGGGTTGGTATTCCAGCATGTTTTATCTTATCCTTCATTCATAATATTGAAAAAATATTTTCTAAGCAAAAAACCATAGTTCATAAAAAAATACTATTTATCTGCATATCTGAGATGGGCTCTACAATATTAGCTTACAGTGCAATTAAAAAATTAAAAGAGCTTTACCCCTCTTCTGAGTTATACTTTCTTATATTTGATGAGCTTAAAGACAGTCTAAGCCTGTTTAATTTAATACCCAAACAAAATGTCTTGACATTAAGGCATGATTCATTTATTACATTTGTAAAAGATAGTTTTTCATTCTTTTTTAGGGCAAGAAAAGAAAAAATAGATACTGTAATTGACTTGGAATTATTTGCTCGTAATAGCAATATCTTAAGTTATTTATCTGGAGCTAAAACAAGAGTTGGTTTTTATAAATACTTGATGGAAGGCTTGTACAAAGGAAACATGCAAACCCATAAAGTTCATTATAATCCGCATATGCACATTTCCCTGAATTATCTATCTTTAGTTTATGCTTTAAAATATCCAAAAGATATTCCTTTAACCAAAATACCCCTTGCATTGGCAGATGTTGAAATTCCAAGAGTTATTTCCAGCGCTGAAGATAGGAAAAAAATAATTGAAAAATTAAAAGCAATTAACCCTGAAATAGATGAAAACAAAAACATTGTGATCCTAAACCCAAATGCATCTGAATTAATACCTATTCGTAAGTGGCCTTTGAAAAATTATTGCGAGTTAGCTAAAAAAATATTGCATGAAGATGCTTATATTGTTATTACAGGAGTGAATTCAGAAAAAAAAGATGCTTTGGAAATATGCAAATATGTTAATTATAATGAAAGATGCATAGATTTTACAGGAAAAACAACTATAAAAGAATTAATTGACTTGTATAATGTTTCTAAAGTAATAATAACAAATGACTCTGGTCCAAATCACTTTGCTTCTCTTACTCCTATAAAAATAATTGTGTTTTTTGGCCCTGAAACTCCTAAGATTTATGGAACTTTATCTCCTAATGCAACTGTTTTTTATTCTAATTTTGCATGTTCTCCTTGTGTTAGTGCTTTTAATCATAGAAGAACCCCATGCAAGGATAATAAATGTTTGCAGGTCATTAAAGTTGATGATGTGTTTGAAGTTGTGAAAAGAGAGTTGAAATAAAATTATAAATTTAATTCTCTATCCTATGCTCATTATCAGATTTTTTCCATGTCCGCAGGTTGTTTTCCAAAGGTAAGGGGATATTTTCTTTGTTATACTATCTACTACATTAACCATTGGCTTTCCACAAGTCAAGCATTTTGGATGCTTTATGAAATCTTCTGCAAATTCTTCAGTAAACAAGTCTTTTGGAATAGACGGATTTTCTTCATTAAGATTTTCATAATCTGTTTTTTTATTCATCATAACATCACTTCTGCTCTTCTTATTTTAGCTATAAAAGGTCTTTCTTCAGGATTCAAATCTTTGGCTTTTTTATAAACCTCTTTAAAACTTAAGCCATGAGCAATTACTTTATTTTTAGCAATAGCTACCCATTCCCCTGTAAAATTGCTTAAATCCATTGAAATAAAAGATTCATAATTATTCATTTTGCTTCTTTTTATAATAAAATAAACATCTATTTAACTTTTTGTATTAATTTTTACAACACTTCAGTCCTAATAAACATTTAAGTAGTGATTTTATGTCTGATTGCTATGAAAATCAAAGATATCCCAAGATTTAACAGGCCTGCTTCTAAATTATATAAAAAAGGCGCTGATTCATTAGATACAGCTGAATTATTAGCAATTATTTTTGGTATAGGTATTAAAGGTGAAAGTGCTCTTGAATTAAGTAATAGACTATTAAAAGAATATAATCTGCATAAATTTGAAGAGTTAGGGTTTAAGGAACTTACAAAAGCGTGTAAAGGTGATTACACTAAAACATTAAAAATTTTAAGTTTGATAGAATTAAGCAAAAGATACAATAAATTAGTGAATAAAGGCTATAAAAGAAGCATTTCCTGCGCTAAAGATGTTTATGATATGTTTGTTGATGAATTTAGGAATTATAAGAAAGAAGTTTTAAATTTAGTTTTACTAGATGCTAAAAATAAGATTATTTCTACAAAAGAGATTTCTATTGGTACTTTAAATTCTAGTTTAATTCATCCAAGAGAAGTTTTTAAAGAAGCTATCAAGGAAAGTGCTAATTCTATTATATTAGTTCATAATCATCCAAGTGGGGATTCTACTCCTTCTGGAGATGACTTAGAAATAACTGAAAAATTAATAAAATGTGGAAGTATGTTAGGAATAAGGATCTTAGATCACATTATAATTGGCAAAGAAAAATTTTGGAGCAGAAAAGAAAATAATGTATAAACTTCTTTTTATTTTCTTCTAACAATCTTTTTATGATTAGTCACGAATCCCAATTTATTAAGCATTTTTTTCATAGACTTAAAATAATGGATTATATCATCAAGCTCTTCAATCCAAATATGCGCTTTGTAATATTCCACCTCTTCCTTTATTGTTCTGCCATCCCTTTTTAATGGGATAAATTTCATCTCACGAGCCTTTATTGTTTTCTTATTTACATTTATCTCATGCAATTTGCCAAAGATTAATCTTGTTTTTGGTTTAATTTTTATCTCTTTTTCAATAGAAAATAAACCCCCATCATATAAAATAATATTTTTATTCTTTAAATCAAATGTAGCTGCACCATGTTTTTGTATCCATCGTTCAATTATTTCTTGTTTTGTTTTATCCATCTTTATTTTTTTCATCTTCATGCTATAGAATTCGACTTTTAAAAATGAGCAGCCATAAATGGCTGCTATATATTAATTTACCCTTTAATGAGACAAACTTGTAATCTCATTTGTGTTCCCAACAGCGAACACGGGAAGCAGCACATGGCATTGCAAATTTTCTGTAGTTTGAATCCACAGGCACATGGCCTATTTAGTTTTCTATCGGGACAATTATTGCTGAATTGTAGGAGATGTTTTACTAATCTCTTCTATTCTTTTCAGTGCTTCATCTACTGCGCCTATTTTTTCATCAAATGCTTTTTCTTTCGCACTTTTCCTTTCTTTAACGTTTTTATAATCAATTTCAGCTCTTTCAATTTCTCTTTGCTTTTGTTTTTTAGTCCTTTCTGTTTCTTGGGCTACTTCATTATTCCAATCAAGCAAATCTTTTTTTAACTGTTCAACTTTTTGCTCCTTTGTCTTAACTTCTTCATCTAATTGGGACTTTGCATAGATAATTTCCAACTTTGTTTCAGTTAGTCTTTCTACAATACTATATCTTGATTGGCTTTCACTCATATGGATTATTAAGAATTTTTGTTTAAATATATAGTACGTAAGTTTTTGCACCCCCAAAAACTCCTATTTCTGCTCTCTTTTATTTCCATCAAGATAAATAATTATAATATCTCTGCCCCTTTCATCTTCAGCTAAATAAGAATGTAATTCCTTTCCTTTTTCAAGGCAACAACCCTCTGCAACAAGCTTATTTATAGAGATATAATATGTTGCTCTTTTTAAATTAATTTTGCTCTTCCAGCCGATTCCTTTAAATTTATTTTTCATTTTTTATTATATCTCGGATTTCTTAAATTCTAAAGCGTCTGGTTTTCTGTTTCCTCTAAACATGAGAATATCCCTTTCTTTTAATAAACAACTCCTATTATGAGCCATTGCTTTGTAGATATTCCCCTTTAACCAAGCCATCATACAAGACTTTCCATCACCAAAAAAAGGATCGTCATAGTCTGGTATTTTTAATGCTTGAACAGCATACTCTTTTTTCTCAAATTTTTCTTTATTTAATTCTGAACCAAAATTTACCTTTTTGCCAAGAAAATGAAATAACACCCCTCTTTCAAAATCCGAGTTGAATGCATGAAATGGTTTTTTTAATATTGGTAAAGTATTTAAGATTTTTTTCTTTAATAAACTGATAGATGATTCATTTTTTGCGCAGAAAATTTTAAGCATTTCATTATCAATAAATCCAAAGATTACTGGAGTAATGTCTTTATATCTCCTTGAATCATTATGATAATTAAAATTGCCAATAGTCTCTAGATCAATGATTGTACCTTTAAAATTTCCATTTAATCTCTCTTTATGAATTAGCATTTTTTCACCTCGATTATAATTCAAGCTCTTTTAATCCTTTAACAATTTCTTCTTCTATCTTGATTAATTCTTTCTTAATTTCTTTAGGATCTCTATACTTTATTTCTTCATATTCAATATCCCTATACTTAGAAATGCTCAAATCCCAATCTTTTTCTTTTATTTCTTCTATCGGAACTAAAAAATATTTTTTCTTTCTATCTACTGGACTTTCCTTTTCCCTATTTTCAAAATGAGCTAATATATCTGGAATATCCCCCTTTCCATCAATAAATGTTCTTTTGTCATCTAAACTATAACCATCTGACTCCATCTTATAAAAAAATACTTCTTTAGTTGGTTCTCCCTTTGTGAAGAATAAAACTGCGGTAGAAACTCCCGCATATGGTTTAAATACTCCAGAAGGCATAGATATAATTGCATCTAATCTGCATTTTGTTAATAACATTTCTCTAACTTGTTTGTGTGCATTTGAATTTCCAAATAAAACTCCTTCTGGAACTATAACTGCGCATTTCCCTGAAGGTGCTAAAGCGTGATACATTAATTCTAAAAATAGTAATTCAGTTTTTGTTGTTTTAATTCTAAATCTTTCACTTATCTCTGCTTGGTTTAAACTTCCTTTAAATGGAGGATTAGCAAGTATCACATCGTAAGTATTATCTGAAACTCTTGGTTCTGCATCTGATAATGTATTGACTCTTTTTATGTTAGGTTTCTTTATCCCATGCATCATCAAGTTCATTAAAGCAATTCTTGTCATTGTTTCATCAAAATCAAACCCATAAATTGATTCTTCATCCAGCATTTTTTTCTTATAAGGTGTTAATGTGCTTACTCCATCTTTCTTATTTGCTTGCAGGATATGTTTATATGCGTTTACTAAGAACCCAGCAGTTCCACAAGCAGGATCTAAAATCTTATCTCCTATTTTGGGATTCGCTAGATCAACCATCATATTGATTATATGTCTTGGAGTTCTAAATTGCCCATTTTTACCAGAAGTTTGAAGCTCTGAAAGTAAAAACTCATATAAATCTCCTTGAGTATCTTGATTTTGCTCTTTAATATGCATATCATTGATTATATTTACTGCTTCTATCAATAAAGAAGCTGTTGGAAGTCCAAAATTTGCGCCTTTCATATATTCTCTATATAAAGAATCGCCATCTCCTATATTTCTCATAAAAAGAAAAACTTTATCTCTTACATGGTCCAGGATTTTTTCTGCAGGATAAGTACTCCAAACTGACCATTTGCACTCTTCATGACCTTTGAAAATGGATTTGTATTTTTCTCCTGTAAATTCTGCTTCCTGTTCTCTCTTGTTGTCTTCATCTTCGAGTTTTTTCATGAATATTAAATAAGACATTTGTTCTATAGCTGTTATAGGATTGCTTAATCCACCACTCCAAAACTTGTCCCATAATTTTTTTATTTTTGATTTTAAGTTTGTATCTAACATTTTATTTTAAAACCTCCCAATAGCCACCTTTATCAGGACCAACTCTTTTTATTAAGCCTTTTTGTTTTAGTTTTTCGATATGTTTTTGTATTGCTGAAGAGTTTATTTTTAATCTCTCCGATAATCCTTCTCTAGATATTAAAGGATTTTCTCCTATTATTTTTAAAATTTCTTTTTGCCTCTCTGTTAAGATCTGACCACTTTCCTGATATTCCTTTATCCTCTTTTTTTCATATTTATCTTCAAAAAAGAATTCAATTCTGTAATAGTCAAGCCCAGTTAGAACAACGGGATCTTGATGATAATGATATCTCCATCCCTTAAACATTTTATCAAACCCATATCCTGCATTTTCTGCTAAATCTATTACCCTAAATATTTTAGTGATTAATGGATTTCTTGGAAGGGAAATATCTCCCTTTTGCAGTTCTTTATATGGTTTTGGCAGTGCCCCCGGATTAAGGAACTCAAGCCTATTAGAGAATACTCTTATTCTTGGTTTCATTGGAGAAAATTGAGCCTTATTTATTATTTTTTTCATTTTTCAATATCCCTTAAAGAGAATCTAATTGCTTTCTCTTTTTTAGTTAAATCTGCAATTTCCTTGTCAACTTCACCCTTTAGAATAGCGGGGTTTAATTTAAAATAATTAATAGAAGAAAACTTATCATAAAGTCCTTTTTTCTTAATAAGTTCCAATATTTGTTTTTTATCTTCTGGATAAACCACTTTTTCATATTCTTTAATAGAACATTTTTTATTGCTTCCGAATAAAACTTCTGTATTCTTTTGTTTGGCTAGCTCTATTATTTTTTTCTTTAGTTCAGCTTCTTCTTGTTCTATCTCCTTCTTTTGACTTTCTAATTTTTCATATTCATCAATTAAACCATTATCATTGCTCATTTTAAACCCAATATAGTTTTATTTTCTTTATAATGTTTGATTATCTTATCCATCATTTGAGGAAACTTAATTTGATTCATAATATTGTTTCTTAATTGAGAATGGAGCAGTGGTAATTCTTCTTTTAAATCATCATCAATTAAATGATAGTAATGAAATATTATTTTTTCCACCATATTAACTTCCATAGGATTAGAGGGTAATAAAAATCTTCCCCCACTTTTGTTAACTAAATCAATTTTCTTTTTTAATGCTACAAGAGGACCATAAACCTTTTCCAATTTTTCTCTTGCTAAAGATAATCTTTTTTCTCTTCTATACTTATACTCACTATATCCTATTGTTATTATGGTAGCTATTAATGCTCCAATTAACCCACTAATTAAAGAAATTACTAAAGTCATCTCACCAATCCCCCCTTAAATGCCTTCTGCATCAAGGCATTAAACATCTCATCAATTACTTCTTTGCTTTTCTTTTGCTTTTCCTTTAATTTTTCAACATGCTTGACAATTGAGGCGAATTTTTGCTGGAGTTGTAGTGGAGGTGAAAAAATTTCAAAATACTCTAAAGATTTCGGACTTAATCTCGGAAGATTTGCTCCTACAGACATATCTGTTGCGAGCTGAATATAGTATTTATTTCTTAGCAAGAAAGCAATATAATATCTATTCGATTTATTTTTTAAGGTCCTTATGGGTAAAATATCTGTGCTACATATCCCCTTAAAATTTGGAAGGGCAATTTTATTCAAATAGGGCCTTAATTTACCATATAGCAAACATTTAGAATCAAAAATAAATTTATTACTTTTTAAATCACCATTGGATACATTGTTTACTTTTATTATTCTTCCAGATTCAGATTCAATATCCTCTAAACCAATATATTTTTCACCATTCTCAATTTTTTCTGGGGCAATTGATTCTCTTACTACTTCTACAACTTCTTTAAGTGGACATTTTGACCAGTTTTTATTATTTCTTTTTGGGTCTCCAAACATTTCATAAAAAACACTTTGCAGATATTTTTTTGTTAGTTCATCAGCATTTTCTCGTTTTTGTTTTAGCTTTTCAGCCTTTTCTAGAATTGAAACTATTTGTTTTTGAATTTGAAATTGTGGAATGGGGATCTTGAGTTTAACTAAAGGTTGTCTTATTATTTGGGGTTGAGAAGTCCCAGTTATTATTTTTGAAAAATCAAAACTTTTAAAGTAGTAAAATAAGTATTTATTTAAAATTTCCTTATTAGTTATATGAACAATCATAGAATTTCCAGTTATCCAAGATTTTGGTTTTGAAATAATCACAGAACCGCAGGAACCTCTACAACCAATTAACAATTCTTCCTCTTCATGATTATATTTATCAAAATAACCTATTATTCCATTAGCACCAAATACTGGAAACTTTCCTTCTTTTTTCATTTCTTTCTTTGAGACAGTCTTTGGTTGATAAATTTCACAAATTTTTCCAAGTTCAACTTCTTGCCAGCCTTCAGGTAATTGTTTAGTTTTCATTTTTTTCTTCCATGAGTTTTGGCATTTCTTTTTGAATGTTATTTGCTTTACAGAAATTGTCATCAAACAATTTTAAATTAATTATGATCTGATCAACTAATGTTATTTGAGCATTAAGATACATTTCTACTTCCTGCTCATACAATTCAGGAGATGAGGAAAAAGAAAAGATTTTATGACCAAAGGAATTTTCTTCTTTTGGTTTTATATTAGCTAAGTGGCTTTTCCTATTTGGATGAACTATCTGCGACATCTCCTCATAATCTTCCATAACTTTCATCCAGTCAGGGGTATCTTTATCCAATTCTCTTAACATTTTGCTAATATGAACTGCTTCAATTTTCCAATCCCCTTTTTTATCTTTGTATTTATCCCCCCATGCTACTTTCTCTCTTTCTTGAGGATATTTCTGGTAATAATGCAAAGCCGCTAAACTTTCGTAATGAGCTCGCAAAATCATATTGAGGGAGTAAGAATTCTGGAAGAATAAATCAGTAACAAAACTTTCAGATAAATTAAGAGTTTTTGTTAGAATTCCATTCATAAAAAAGTGATATTCATAAATTCTTTTAAGCGGGTCTCCTAATAATATCCATTTAAATAATTTTAAGCAAGATTCTTGCTGTTCTTTAACCTTATCGAACTTATCAGAAAGTTTAGGATACTTCTCCTTTAGAGATACTTGTGCCGCTTCCAAATAATCCTTTTTTTTCATTATCATCTTCTTCCTCCAGTAACTTCAGCAATAGATGAACCTGCAATATCTCCAACTACCGCTCCTGGCAGAATTTTCACAAAGAAATTAACTATCCTGTTTACATTTCCATTAATATCTTTCGGATTAAAAACTGCTGGAAGCACCACAAAAACCGTTCCAATAGCCAAGATTAAAGCCCCAATATCTAAATAAATCTTATAAGGGTTTAAACCCCCGATTTTCTCTGTGATAAACCCTACAATTCCAAAAATTATAAGAAAAATAAAAAATGCCCCTAAATCCATTTTAATCTTTACCCCCATTACATTTAAAAATTTCATTTCTTTTATTTTTTGAGTTCTTCATAAGTTTATCATAGTATCTTGGATAATTCCACTTTATTCTTTCAAGTTTCATTTTAATATATCTCTTTTTGCATTTATCCGAGCAAAACAATAAAACCTTTTCATTCCTGAATTGGGGAGAGAGCCAGATTCCTGAATCAAATTCTTTATGGCAGGTTTTGCATTTTTCACTCATCCTTTACCTCCCAATGTCCGCCTTTATCAGAACCAACTCTTTTTATTTTATTCTCTTCCTTAAGCTTATTAATATTCCATTCTATTCCTCTCCTTGTTAAACCTGTTTTTTTAGCCAGTTCTTCTTGTGTTATTTTAGGATTTTCTTTTATTAACTGCCCTATTTTCTCCACAGTTTTCTCCACAGTTTTCTCCACAGTATACTCTAACCTCCAATAATCCTCACTAGGAAAAATCTCAACAAAGAAGTAGGTTTCTAAGGGCTTAATTTCAACTTTATTTTTATTTAAAGCGCAAGCATCTCTGATTCTTTTAATTCCTGTCCCTGCTTTTTCCATAAAGTCTGTTCTTGAAAGCAAATCAGCAAGAAGCCTATTTCTAGGATAGCTCAATACCCCAAATTGGCCTTTAGGAAAGGAAGGCAATAAACCTCCCGGATTATTTATTATAATCTGATTCTTTAATTTTTCAACAGCAACATCTCCAACACTAAAATAGTCTTTATGAATTATAGCATTAATTATTGCTTCCTTATAAGCGTCCAGAGGATACTCAGGAAATTCTTTTCTTTTTATAGTTTTTATCTCATATCTAACTGGCACTCTTTCTTTAAGATAATTTATGGCAAATTCTATATTGCCTATAATCCCCAAATCGACCTCTTTTTTGTCTAAAATCTCAACTCTTTTATTATCATTAAAATGGACGCATCTAACCTTAGAAGAAGAAATATATTTGTAAGGTTCTTTTGCAAAAAATAAAACACCTGCATTTAACATCCCCTTATCTGTTAAAACCTTTAGATTCTTTAAAATTTCTTCTCTTGAAATATTGTTTGTTATTCCTGCTAATTTGAGATAGTATTCAAATTTCATATCATCAAAATCTTTAAAATCAAAATCCGCGCATATTTGCTCGTCAAATCTTATCTTTCCCTGCTTTATACTAAACTCTAAAATTTGGTCTCTGGTTAGTTTTTGTGAGTTTGGCCCCAGCCTCATAAAAAACCCATCAGAGCATTGATATGGCTTATTTTTTCCTTCTGCAATTTCAGCTATCAAGATATTTTTATATTCTTTAAGTGTTAGAATAATCTGTGGGTCGCAATTTTTTGCAATATCAATAATTCTGGACTTTAGTTCATTTGTAATATTTATCCCTCTGATTTCTCTTTTGTCTGTAATCCCAAAAAGGATTCTCCCGCCAGAAGCATTTGAAAACGCAACAATCTCTTTAGCAAATCTTCCATCTAAATTTTCTTTAAACTCAACAAATTGCCCTTCACCCTCTTTCAAGATTAATT
>CAZHCT010000016.1:0-14740 GCA_964531355.1 Candidatus Woesearchaeota archaeon
AAATAAAGATCTTAACCGACATTTTTGCGATAGAAATCTTAATAATGAAAACAAAATTTTATACAACTCAATAAAAAATAAAAACATAAATTTCTTTCACGCTTTACATGAAGATGTTGATGAGACTAAATTTTACTTGTATGCTTTTGAGAGAAAGCAAGAGAAAATTTATCGTGAAATATTAAAATTAGCAAAATTGTATGTTCCAATTAATACTGCTTATGGCTCAAATGGATTGATAATAAACCAAAAAGATGGTTCTTTTGAAGATAGATTATTCCGCGATGGAATACCTTTTTCTATGTGCACAGAAATACCTGGAAAATATTCGCTAAAAAAGAAGATTAATCTAAACATTAAATTAATGAATTTAGTAATCGACTTTGTTAACAATAAAACTCTTTAAAGATATCCAGCATTTCTCCTTTATCATAAGCTGAAAACAAATAAGTGTCAATAAACCAAATATAAGCTAATTCCTGGTTTTTACTGCATTTAATCAATTTAATATTTCTGCATTCTTCAAAGCTATTGCAAGTCATGTTATTATCAATTATATCCTTTCTGCTGATTTTATCTATATAATCATTATACTTCTCCAATCCGCTCTTGCCTTCTCCCAGATTATATGTCCTAAAATGACTGAAACGGATTTCAAAGCCTATGTCATTGTAAATAATCTCAAAGAAAGGATCTACTGGAAAGATTGGACCTTTTTTGCTGAAAAAAGAGCCATCATCATTATAAATATAAGTATAATTATCCGAGAAATTAATCTTATTTGTTGTTTTTCTCAAACCTTCAAATACATCTGCAAAATACCATGTTGTAAGATTTGGCTTATTAGCTAGATTTTCTTTGGTTAAATTTTCTGTTTTGTTTTCTATTACAGATATAACTGCAGGCTCTTTATTTTTTTCTTCTAATTCTGACTGCAGGTCTTCTGATGTTTTTTTTGTTGATGTCTTTTGAATAATCATAAAAGCAGAAATCAGGATAATAATTAAAACTATGAATAAAACACTCTTTTTCATATTTGATAATGATTAAGAGCTTGTTTATAAAGATTGTGTTAGTAAATTTTATAAAGAACAAAGAAAGTATAGTTTGCATGGATAAAAAGCAATTAATAGAAAAAATGAAGAAGCATGCAGATGATTTTTATATTAAATTAAATCCTGATAAAAATAGGGTTGATTGGGTTTTTGAAAAGCTATTGAGCAATGAAAAAATTCATGGAGAGATATATTGTCCGTGCAGAGCAATAACTGGAGATAAAAAACGAGATAAGTTGATAATTTGTGGATGTGCTTTTCATATGGGTGAGGTAGAATTAAAAGGAGAATGTCTTTGCAAGTTATTTGTCAGAGCGTAAAATGTACAAAATAATCTATAAAAGAAATGAATGCATTGGCTGCGGAGCCTGCGTTTCTATATGCAATAACTGGGAAATGAAGGAAGATGGAAAGGCAAATCCTAAAAAAACCAGCTTAAAAGAAATTGGATGCAATAAAGATGCTGCTGATAGCTGTCCTGTGAATATTATAAGCATTGAAGAGGTGAAAAAATGAGTGATTATGATGTTTTTGTTGGAAGCAAAAAAAGTAGAAAAGAGAAAAAATTAAAGAGAAGATTCAGGGTTTACAAGAGGGGCGGCAAGTTTAGAGATATCACAAATCAAATTAATAAATAATTTATAATCTAAGTTTGAAAATGATAATTAAATCAAAAAATAAAATTACATTGATAAAACAATTAGATGATTCTAGTTTGCCTGCTTTGTATATTGATGATTTATTAAGAATTTTTGGCGATAATGAAATTTTTTTCAAGAAGATAAGCAAGGGCGAGTCAATTAAAGCAGAAAATTTAGGATATGCAGACACTTATAGATATGGACTAGGCAGTTTATAAAAATAGAAAAATTTTATTCTTTCTGGTATAATTTTGTCCATTTAGTATGGATTGGTTTTCTGCCTAATTTATTATTTTTCTCGCATTTACTGGAGCAGTAATATAAAACCCTGCCAGAGTTTAATGCAAGTATTTTTCCTGTACCCAACTTGATTGAGTTTCCGCAAAAAGAACATTTTGCCATTTTATTGTTTCCTTCTCACTAAAGCATAATATTTGCATTGCTTAAGTTCTGCATCTATTCCTGTATTTTTAATAGATTCTGCTAATATTTTTATACTATAGCCTTTCCCCTGAATATAATCTTTTACCTGGATCATATCGTCGAATGCTAAACCAAATTTAACTTTGTCTGATAGAGCTAAATGAAACTTAATTCCATCTTCGATTCTTTTTAGATCAGATTCCAGCATTTTATGATGCACCTCTTCTAGCCTGCATTAATTTTCTTGCTTCAATTTCTGTTTCTCTCAACATTAAAACATCTCCAATTCTTATAGGGCCTTTAACATTTCTTCTTAATATTTTTCCTGCATCTCTTCCTTCCAGCACTTTGCATCTTATCTGAGTTACTTCTCCTCTTGTTCCTGTTCTGCCTATAATTTCTTCAACTGTAGCTGGAAATGCATTTGTAAATAAAGTTCTTTCTTGTCTTACCGGAGTTTTTTGCGGTATTACTTCTTTATTAGGAATCTTTTCAGGAATTTCTTTTTTATCTGCCATTTTTAAAGCTTAGAAACTATTTGTTTGATTAAATCCTTAGCCTCGCCTTCCTGGACAATTGCAACACTGCTTGTTGGAACTTCCAAACCAGCAGCTGCTCCCAATTCTTCCTTGCTTGGAACTTCAACATAAGGAATGTTTTTTTCCTTGCATAAAGCTGGAAGGTGCATTATTACTTCTGGTGGATTTACATCTTTAGCTGCAACAACAAGCTTGGCAACTCCTCTTTCAATTACCTTAGTTGTTTCGTTAGTGCCTTTCTTGATTTTTCCTGTTGTTTTAGCTATCTCGATGGCTTCATATGCCTTGTTTGCTATTTCGTTTTGCTCTGCCATTTTTACCTCCATAGTTGTGATTTAGAAAACAAAATAGAGTATATTTAAAAAGCTTTCTAAAAATTGTTTTTGAGTATATAAATTCTTAAAAATGAGTTAATAGCTTAAAATACGATGAAAAAGGTTTTATCAAGATTTGGATTGTCAGCATTTCTTTTATTTAATAGTCCAAATTTAATTGATAACTTGCCTAGAGAAGCCAGGATTGAAAATGGTGCAAGAGAAATAATAATTGATTTGGTTTTAAAAGATATGGATAAGAATGATTATAATACTGCAATTGACAGACTTAATCTATTGAATACTATTGAGCCAGAGAATTCTGACAATTACAGCTGCTTGGGATTTTTATATGAAACAAAGGGGGATATTGAAGAAGCAAGGACTAATTTTAGAAAAGCACTGGTTATTGATCCAAGCATAGCTAATTTTTTGCATAAAATTGCAATTGATTATGGACTAAAGAAAGATTATAAGAAAGCTATTCTTTATTATGAATTATTGTCTGAGCATAATCCAAATAATGCTATATATCACAATCTTTTAGGAGCATTTTATCATAAAATAGGAAAGGATAATGAGGGATTAAATGAATTATCAAAGGCTATTGAATTAGATAAATATTATGCAAATGCTTATCTTAATTTCGGGCTTGTTAATTATAGGATATATCTGGAAACCAAAAACAAAGATGTATTGGAAGATGCTATACCTGCATTTGTAATATCTGATGAAATAGAACAAAATGAAGATGCAGTTTACAATGCAGAAAAGGCATATGAGTTTCTTAAAGATATTTCGCTTAAAGACAATATTCTTGAGAGAATGATATGGGAGGATTATGAGCTTAAAATCAGGGTAGATTATCTTAAATCACTTATGAGCAAACCAGAAAATTAACTTATTCTTTTCTTTTTTGTCCAATTTTGCGAAGAAATTCCTTTCAAATTGTATAATCTCGTTTAGTTTAAGATTTTTAAGAGAAGATTCACCTAATCCTTTTATTGTTTTTCCGTTATCCATCAAGATTTCAACATCAACTATGTCTTTTGAAACAGGAAGCCAATGAATAAGCTTGGCATTAAGTTTTTCATCCATTTCTTTAGAGACAAATTGAGTGTTCTTAAAATTGAACAAATGCATAAATCTGTATACCTTATTTTTTTCCAAGTTGTCCTGTATATAAAATTCATCTGAAGTTGAGAAATTCCTAAAGCCTTTTTTTGGAAAATCTGGATGCAATGGAGCTTTTACATTTAACTTAGGGGCATTTTTTATATTAATCTTTTTTGGATTTTCTATGAAAAAATACCTGTTGGAATTTTCGTCAATCAATCTCCTGTTTTCAGTGTATAATGCATCAACCGGAACTGTAATTTCAGAATGAGTGAAACCAATATTTAAAAAGAAATTTCTTATTGCTTCTGGCTTAAAACCGCGCCTTTTTAGAGATTGCAATGACCATGTTCTTGGATCATCCCATCCAGAATATTTTCCTGATTCAACTTCTTTTTTGGATTTGCTCTTGCTTATTTTTACTCCTGCTAACTGCAATAATCCTGAGTGCAATAAAACTATATGGGGCCATCCAAATATGTCCCAAATGTACTTTTCCATTTCTGATTCCATCATTAATTCTTTTCCCCTTATTACATGAGTAATTCCAAGCAAATGATCATCTATTGCCCATGAGAATTCTAATAAAGGCCATACTTTGTATTTTTTCCCTGTTTTTGGATGCTCTCTTTCTGATATTCTGAATAAAACTCTGTCTCTAAAAGCTGGATTTGGATGAAGCATATCTGTTTTTAATCTTAAAGTAGCTTGAGATTCTTTATACTTGGTTAACATATTATTGAATTCAGCAAGATTGTTTTCAACAGAATTATTTCTGCATGAGCATTCAATTGATTTAGCACGATTTTCTCTTAATTTTAGAGCATCACAGAAACAAACATATGCTTTAGATTTTTTAATTAATTCTTTTGCATATTCATAATAAATATTTAATCTATCTGATTTGTATATTATTTTTTTGTCAAAGTTTATGTTTAACCATTCCAATCCTTCTGGAATCAATTTATATGCTTCTTTGCTTATTGTTTTTTCTTCACTGCCAATTGTGTCATCTATTATTAAAAGCAGTTTTCCGCTGTACTTTTTCGTGTATTCATCATTGATTATGTAAGGGTATGCGTTTCCTATATGCAATGCTCCTGAAGGGTATGGAGCAAGCCTCATTACTACTTTATTTTTAACATCAGGCAAGTCTGGAAGTTTTTTTATTTCTTCTTTTTTCTTTTCTTCCAATAATTCTGGAGCTATTTTAGTTAGTTTTTCCACTTGGGTTTCAAATGACAATGAATTTACATCTTTTATTATATCAATGACTTGTTCTTTTAACTCTTCTATATTTTCTTTTAGATTGGGGTTTTCAGCTAATATTTTGCCTATTACAGCTCCTGCATTAGCTTTTCCATTGTATCTTATTGCATTTTGAAGAACATATTTTAAAACAACCTCTTTCATGATTAGAACTATAAAAGCGATATATTTAAATATTTGTAATTTAAGCAAAAATCCTTCTTTTTATAAAACCAAAAGGTTTATAAATAGATTTATTACTAATTAGGAGTAAAATGATATACAAAAATATGATACTTGATGATCTTAGAGAACTTTGTGGGAAAACAATGCACATTTGTGATACAATTATCCCTTCTCTGAAAGTTACAGATAGAGAAACCTATAAAATTGAGGGAATAATCCATAATATGAGGCATTATTTTATGGTTAGAAAGTACGATCATTTTTCAAAATATTTGGGTGAATTAGACAAAAACTTAAAACGAGATCATATCCCGACTGAGACTTTAGCTAATTTAGAAAACAATAAATTTGGTTTAGCAAAGTTATTGAAAGAACTATATCAAGCTGAAAAAGAACATACGCAAAGAATAATGAGAAGAGCAGAGAAATTGGAGAATAAAAATGATCAATAAATATACGTTAAAGCAACTTGGAATAGGAACTCTTTTTGCAGCAGGGTTATTAAGTTTGGTTTATGTTGCTTCTATAAAACCTAGAAATATCAACGAGCAAAGAATGAATGATGTGTTTAAGCATAGTGCAGTGATCACTGTTCAATCTGGAGATATTTTAGATCAATTTGCAAAGCAATATATTAATGATTGCAATTGCGGTATTAATTATCTAACTGTAAGAGAACAGATAAGGGTAAAAAATAATCTTAAAAATTCAACTATTTATGCTGGCCAAAAATTAGAGATTCCGATTTATAAGGGGAAAAACTAAAATGAAAAGAATTATTAACAAATTTAATAACCGAGTTCAAGAAGGCATATCTTATCTATTAGTCGGCAAATGCAATGGAAGTGAAGTTTGCCATTTAGGATTTAATCATTATAGTCCTTTAGAGCCTTTAGAAATTAAATGCAATTATCATAAGAATAAAAAAACCACAAATGGAACAATTACATTTTATGGATGCTCTAGAAACCAAAAGAATTAAATAATTCTATTTTTTTGTTTATGTTATGCAAAACTTGAAGATATTAAACAGAAAGGAAATTAAAGAGATATTCAGCAAGATTAAAGAGCAATATGGAATAGAGGATATAGAACTAGAATATGTTTTTCTTAGAAATAATGAAGACAAAATATTTATTGCAAACAGGGACATAGGAAGAATCGATTTTAACAAGATAAAGATAAATAATATTGGATTATATTTCTGCGCAATTGAGAATGATGAAGTAAGGTTAACTGTTGAAGGAACACAGATTATAGGAAAGCAAGCAACAAAAAATGTTGTTGAATTAAATTCTGAGCAGGTTAAAGAATGGTTTAAAGGAAATGATATTGAATTGATAAAAGAGATTAATGGCTTTGTAATTTTAAAATATAATAATGATTTTTTAGGGAGCGGGAAGTATAAAAATAATAAAATAATCAATTTTCTGCCTAAAGAGAGAAGAATAAACATATAGAAATATATAGCTTATATATAGAAGGTTCTTAAATAATAAAGCCAATCTATTGTTTATGTTCACTAAAATCAATGGGCAATATATGATAAGGCATGTGATAGACCATCAACCTTATATTATTCATGTAGATATTGAAGAAGAAGAGATTATGCTTAAAACTCATCCTGGCGGATATATCTTGCCGATAGGAATTGAATCATCTGTAAAAACAACAATATATGAGAAAAATCAAGAGCTTTATGACAGATTATTCAATAAAAAACTTAATAAAAGAGCGCTAGACAGCTTACTAAAGCCATTAGTTAATTAAATTTACATTCTTTTTTTAAAGGACATTCACTGCATTCAGGAAGTTTTTTGCAGCATTCTTTAGCCAGCTTAACAATCAAGGCATGGAATTCATTAAAATTCTTGGAATCAATGTTTTTAGATACTAAAGATTGCAGTTCATCATAAGTGTTTTCCTTAAAACCGAGCCTTGAAAATATTCTCTTTGTGTAAGCATCAACAACAAAAAATGGCTTGTCAAAAGCATAACATAAGATTGAGTCTGCTGTTTCTTTTCCTATGCCCCAAATTTCCAATAAATTATTCCGATTTATTTCTTTTTCTGAAGATAGGAATTTTATCAATTCTTTTATCTTTTTTGCTTTTTGGTTGTAATAACCAGATGATTTTATTAATAATGCCAGTTCTGATTCTGGGATTTTAGTTATGTTTTTTATGTTAAACAAGTTATTTTCCTTTAATATTTTAATTGATTTTTCAACATTATTCCAAGAAGTGTTTTGGGTCAAAATTGCTCCTATGCAGATTTCCAATCTATCTTCTTCATTTCGTGGAGCATTTAAATGATAGATAGACTGATTAGAAGGGAGATCTATTATTGGCCACCAATATTGTTTTCCGAATTGCTGCAAAAGTTTATTGTAGATATTATTCATTTCTCAAATTAAGGTTAGAAACATTTAAATAGTTTATTGTAATATCTTAGAAGATTATGGAAGATGATATAAAATGTAGGATTGAAATGGAAGAACAGGAACAAATAAACCTTATAGCAGATCGATTGAAAGGAAAGAGTATAGAACAGAAAAGAATATATTTGATAGGTTATATAGATTCAATTAGTTATCATTCAGATCATCAAATCGGGATGGAACTTGCGCAAACTCCAAAATATTCAAAATATTTAATACGTTTATTAACTGATTCATGTATGCAAAAAGAGGCTGATTATTTAAAGGCGCGTTTGAAAATCACTGCAAAAACTTTCAGACGCTTAGAGATGATGATGGAAAACTTAACTGAATAAATTTTATTTTTCCATTAATTGATAAACATGACAAAAAGCCATTCTTTTAAGATATGTTAATGCAGGATTATATTTTTTAAAACCACTTTTTACTTCTTCTAACATGTTATTTCCGCTAAAAACCTTATAAGCGCAGTAATATTTATTGCCTTTCCAGAATCTAATTTCGCTGGAGTTTTTTACTTTATTTGTTAGGTAGACTATATTTCCTTCTAAAGAGAGATGCCATCCCATTTCCTTAAATTCAGATTTTATTGTTTTGTCAATCATTTTTATTGTATCTTATAGAAAAGAATCTTTTAATAACCTTTTCTTAATAATATAACTACCAATAAGTGGATAAAATAGAAAGGTTTAAATATCTAAAAATTAACTGCATATGCATGAAAATAGCTGCTATAAGTCATAAAGTAAAAGAAGGTGATTCAACATCATCATTTCTTAAAAAATTGAGAGATTATATACCAGAACAGTTTGATATAATTATAGGTCCAGATTATGCATTATCTAAAAATATTCCTTATTCCAAATCTGAGAGAAACAAAATACTAAGCCAAATTTCTGAGTTAAGCTTGAAAAACAAAGATAAATTGATAATACCGGGAACAATGCCTTGGGAGATGAATGATTATGAAGTAGCTCTTTCATGCCCTATCTTCTTAAATGGAAATAGATTAAATGAATTTTATAAGGAGACTGATTGCGGAGAGAGCAAATTAGCCAGAACAGTAAACAAGACTTACCATAGGGGGGAGAGTAATCTAAATAATTTAAGGTTTAAAGGCAAGAATATAACTGTAGAAATCTGCAGCGATCATGGAAAACAACATATTCCAATTGATACAGATTTGGAGATTATACTTGCAAATGATTTTAAAGCTGGATTTTACTTAAATACTCAAAATACAAGACCTTCAAGATACATTTTAGTTTGCGATAGTTACCATCCTAAAATAGAGTTTATCCAATTATCCGAAGATAAAAGTTTAAAGATAATTAATAACAAAAAATCAAAACATGACTTGGAAGTTTTTGAAATAGAATGAAAATAATCAATATATTATATAATGAACATACTAAACAGTATTATATTAACCAGTTTAAAGACCCATATAAAAATCAAGCACAGACAAATAAATTTGGATTATTATCAATATTAAATCTATTAAAGAATAAAGAGCATAAAAAATATCAATTTAAGATTGATGAAAAAATCCTTGAAGAAGCGCAATCTGAATTAGTAGAGATTATAAATAAAGAATTCCCAAAATCAGAAGTTGTTCTAACCAAGTTTTAATGCTCTTTCTTAAACATATAAACTATAAGCAAAACAACTCCAGACAATAAAAACAGGTCTGCAAAATTAAAGATAGTTGGCCAGAATTTGATGTAAATAAAATCTCTTACATAACCTAAAAATATTCTATCAAGCAAATTTCCAATTCCTCCAGCGATTATCAATACAACTGCAAAAAAGCCATAACTCTTGAATTTTTTAAAATAAACAAACATTAATAGTATAACTGCAATGGTTACAAGCATAAACAAGAAATTATAGCCTTGAAACAATGAAAATGATGTTCCGGTATTTACAGCATATCTTACGCCAAACAGGCTTTTAATTGTAATTGTTTGTCCTTTTGCAAGTGTTTTAGTTATTGAGTCCAATAGGATTAAAGGCAGAGAATATAAAAATATTTTCAATGTTTTATTCATACAAAAACTTTAAATACATAGGTATATAAATCTTTTTTAATAAAAGAGGTATAATATGGCTGAAGAAAAAGAGAGGGCAATTGCAGGATTTGTGCGCAGTTTAATTGCTGGAAAAGAAGAAAAAAAAGAGACAAAAAAATCACCAGCTGAAATTCTAGGAAAACCTGCAGCAACGCAAAAATTAATTATAGAAAGCATGGGAGCAGGCGTTGAATCTCATTATTATTGGTTTTTAAGGCAGATGGAAAATCCAGGGCCATATGGCTTTGACATGAAGGTTGAAAAATTAAAGGATATATATGGAGCTGCTGAAACTTCTTCTTATTTTGGAATGGTTGAGCAGAGAAGAGCAATACAAGAAGACAGAGTAAGCAGTTTTATGGCTACAATAGGAAAGTTAGTCAAGGATTCATTTCAGATGATAAGGGAATTAAGAATTTTGGATGAAAGATTAAAGTTTTATGATGATACTAAGAAAGAGGATGAAAGCGCTGAGATAACATTAAAGGGAACATGGATTGACATGGTTGAAGGGGGAATGAAAAATCCTGCTTCTGTTTATGGTCTAGCTACTCAAGTTGGATTTGTTACTTTACCAGACCTATTTTATAAAGTCAATCCAAAAACAAGCGATGATGTTGACAAGGAAATGAAAAAACTGGAGCATGAAGGGATTAACAGGAAAGTAAGAGAATTATTAGGAAGAAAATTAAAGCAATATATGGTCTGGAAAGAGCAGACTGAAAAAGAATTAAGAACGAGAAAGAATTTTGTTTTAAAGTATTTAAGGCATCATTTTAATACTGTCAAGATGTATATAGACTGGTTGAGGCCTTATTTGCAGAATCTGAAGATGCTCAGGATGAAGAGAGATGTTTCTGACAAAGAGATTGTAAGCGCGTTTGAAACTTCAAGAATCCAATTAGAGATTTTAGGAAAACAGACTAAGTATGAAGTGCAAAAATATGATGAATATATGGAAGAAAAAGAATACAAGAAAAAATTTCCATGCGTTTTAGTAAAATTCAACCACACTGCAATGCCTCAAATGGCTTTTTACCAGGAGCAGCAGAAAGGAGCAATACATATTGGAAGAACAGAAATATTGATTGAGGGTTATGTTTTAACTAAAGAGCAGATAGAAGATTATAAAAAAGCGCTTGAAACTGAGGATTTTGAATTAATCGCAAGCGTAAATGATGCAATGGATGCATTGAAAGAAGAATTGTTTAAATATTTGGAAGAAGCTGGAGAGGTAATCAAAAAAGAAGAAGCTAAAAAAGAGAAAGAGGGATTTTTTACTCCATTAACATCTGCATTCAAGGGTTTTGGAGATATTTTTAAAAGTTTTTCAGGCAAAAAAGAAAAAGGATCTAAGGATGAAGATGAAGTAGCTAAAAGTTATGTAAAACATGTTACTTATCTTGCATACAATGTTTTTAAGAAGACGCATGGAATGCTGAATGTATAGATTAGTAAATAGAATCTTAAAGCGAAAAATACCATGCCGGCAAAAATGCAATTTTTTTATTACCTATCTTTTCTTCCTTGAATATATCCTTTGTTATAACAACTCCATTATTTAATTTGAATACATCCATGAATCTCAAAAGCCCTTTAATATCCTCTTTAGATATATCATTTTTATATTTTATTTCAACTGGCTTGATTATTTTTTCTTGAATTACAAGATCTACTTCATTTTTATGCTTATCACGCCAAAAAAATTCCCTGCCAAATAAACTTTCAACATACTGCCCAAGAATCTTGTCTAAGAGCATATCCTTTTTATAACCTAAGACAGCAAAAGCAACTGATGGATGGACTACATAGACTTTTTTGTTTCTTCTAAGCCTCTTTGCTATGCTCTTTGAATAAACTTCAGAAACTTTTATCAAAAAAGATTCCTGCAAGTAAAAAAGATAATTTGTTACAGTCTCGAAATCCGCCTTAAATGTATCGCACAGATTTTTTATCTCAAACAGATTGGCGGAATTATTGCACACATATCTAAACAGCGAAAAAAGCAGATCTTTTCTTTTTATTTCAAAAATCCTAGGGATATCACGGTAGATAATTTTTTTAACAACAAGCTCATTAATGTATTTTCTTGTAATCTCTTCATCTTTTTCCTTAACTATTTCTGGAAAAGCACCTTTGTAAAGATACTCTAAAAATTCAAATTCAAAAAATTCTTTCTCTGTAAGCAGATTATCATAAGCAACCTGCGCTGAAAGTTTTTTCCCCTTTATTCCAAGAAATTCCCTAAAGCTCAATATCTCAAGCTTGAATGTTATAATCCTGCCTGCAAGGCTTTCCTTTGCTTTTGCTATTTCCAATGATTCAGAACCAGATATAATGAATTTAGTATCTTTTGTATCATAATACCTTTTGAGCACGCCTTCCCAATCTTTTATATAATGTATCTCATCTAAAAAAATATATTGCACCTTCAAATTGTTTAAGAAAAAGTCAATAACATACAAGAGTGTTTCTTTTGTCTGCATTTCTTCCTCATCAAAAGAGAAGAATGCAACATTTTTAATTCTCTGCATTAATTGCTTCATCAAGGTCGTTTTTCCAACCCTTCTTAGGCCAGTTATTGCAATTATCTGCTTTTTTTCAAGCCATTTCATAACTTCAAAATATAAAGTTCTCTTAAAAGAAGGCAATTCTATCCTCTTTCCAGTTAACTGAGGATTATACTCGTATATGAGTCTTCTTATATATTCTTTCTCCATAATTTAACCTAATTATTTTCGGTATTTATAAAGGTTTCGGTCTAATTAATTACCAAGAGTTTATTTATCCGATATATAATGTTTTCAAAAAGACGCATGGAATGCTGAATGTGTAATATATAAGTTAATTTATAACAATATTTTTATATTAGATATAATTGAGTATTCTATGACAAATGATAAAGCCGGTGAATTATTCAAAGAGTTTAAGCAAGTACACTCAAAAATTAACAGGATAAGAAAGAAAGGTGTAAGAGAATCTTCTGAATTGGATAAATTATTAGGGCAAAGAGGAGAATTAGAGATAAAATTAAGCAATTGTTTATCTAGTGGAGGAAGACTTTCAGATCCTTTATTGGATTATTGCTTTGCAAAATTTGATGGTTATTCTTGTGTTAATCCTTTTGGCAAAAGAAATGATTCTGACAGCGCATTTGATGTAGTTTCTCTTGTGAATAATTTTGAGAAAGATGTTAAGAAATATATTGATCAAAAAATATTAGAATCTTGTGATAGTATTCCAAAAAGGTTGGGAATTATTTCAGGAAATTGCTTTTTTGGAATTGATGGAAATTCAAGGGGGTTGTATGTTCCGGTTAGAAATCTCAGGGAATTTAATAAAGGAAAATGGCAAGAAGATAGCACTAAAAGCATGGAAATAGATCCAGAGATATTTTCTTATCCTGCAAATTTAAATATTTTAGATTTTTCAAAAATTAAAATTGTGTCTCATCTCTCAAAAAAAGAAGGAATTAACTTAAATAAAACGGTGATTAATGGAACAAAATATGAAACAGATCATTCTGGCATCAAGTATTTCGGAGGATCAGCTCCAAAAGAAACTGCGATTTATATTGGAAATGGTTATGTTGATAGATTCTTAAAGGATAAAGAAGTGACTATAAAAACTGAAAGAACAATTAGAATTCCAATCCCCGATTTATTTTTATAGAAAACCTTGAGTATATAATCTAAATTCCTTCTTATTTTCTCCTGGATTTATCTACAAGCTCAGGAATATCAGATTCTTTAATACCTTTTTCTTGAAGACGTTTCTTACCTTCTTTGGCAATCATCGCTAATTCCTTAATCAAATCTTCTTTTGAAGGGGTTGTTAATTTCTTTAATATAAGACTGTCCTTGCTGCTAATCACAGCAAAAACAGTTCCTTCACTAGCTCTAATTTCTTCTCTAATCTCCTGAGGGATAACAATCTGCCCTTTTGATGACATTTTAACAGTTTCTATCATTTTTCCTCCATAATTCTTACTTTCTTATTATAAGAATATCTTATATATAAATCTTTCGTTTATTCAATCCATAGAAACCTTTATTAGTTCTTGATTCTTAGATAGATTATGGATAAAAAAGAATGGATTGAATTTAAAAAAGAATTAGAAGGGTATCCCTTAGAGCTAAGATTAAAGTATTTGAAAGAGCTAATCGGAAAGAGAGAGAATAAAGAAATAACAAATGAAATCAAAAAAGAAATAGAAAAAATAGAAATTTTAATACAAGAGCAGAGATTTTTCAAGAGGGATTCTGGAGAATTTTTGATACAGAGAAGAGGGGCAGAAGAAGAACAAGAAATAATGCCTGAGAAAAAACTAGAAAACAGATTTGGATTTATTTCAAATGGAGAAGAAGCAAAAGAGGAAAAGGTAAAATATAATTTAGAGCCAATAAAGACAGGACAAATAAAATATCATAATCCTTCTGTTGAGGAATTAAAAGCTGTTACAAGCAACCTGACAAAAACATATAATGATCTTAAAGGCATGTCTTACCAGAATGAGCCATTAACGAGAAATGAATTAGAGGCATTGGAGCAAGCAAGAGATGATTTAAGAAAATTTGAAGGAATGTCCATGAGTCCAGAAGCTAAGGAAATATTTTTAAAGGATAAAACACTATTAGAGAATGTTATAAAATACAAGCCAAAAAAAGAGGAATATTAAATGAAATTCAACAATGATTATTTTAATG